>JANMNM010000240.1:0-35009 GCA_031373905.1 Gemmatimonadaceae bacterium
CCGATCTCGGTCGCGACGGTGACGCGGGTGCGGCTGGCGCAGGCGGCGCGTACGAGGCCGTGGACGGTCGCCGAGTTGCAGAGGGCGGCGGCGGGGAAGCCGTGAGTGTGGGCGTGGTCCGGCGTGCGCTCCATCTTGCAACGGAAGTCGTCGTGCGCTCAGCCACCATCAGGAGGGAGGCGGATTCCGGCGGTCGTGCATCAGCTTCTGGGTCAATGCCGTGAAGACTTGCCCGATGATCCTGGACCCGACGAGGACAATCGGCGCTGCCAGCAACACGGCGATGATCGTCACGGTGGTCGTCAATCGGCGATGCTGCGCGAACACGAGGGCGGCGCCGAAGAGCACGATCGCCGGTGCCATCATCATGGGGATGATCATGCCCACCGCTCGTTCCCCCGTGGCGTTCCGACCTGCGAAAGCGGTGACACCTGCAGCGACCGCGTAGATCGCCAGGCACACCCACGCAACGATGCTCATGTTCTTCACGGCACGTAGACTCGAGGGAGGTGGAACGTCAAAGGCCTGTCGTGCGATCATGCGCAGCGCGACGGGAACGAGAGCGACGCCAGTTCATTCCTGGCACGCGTTTCGTTGCGGCTGCGCAGCGCAGCGAGTTCTTCTGCGTTCGTATGCATTCCAGACATCCTTGCGGCGCGACGCCCTGCTTTCGCCCGGGACCGCCGCGCAATAGATGTGCAACAGCCACTCCACGGTCAATTCCCAGCGAGCGCATCAGGGGCCTCGAATGCCAGGGTTTGACGGCACGCCGCCGAGGTGCTCGTAGCCGGAGCTGAGGCTTGGCATTGCGGCCGACATTGACGATGATCCGTGTGCGGCTGCCCAGCGGCGTTTCCCGAGCGGCCGGAGTCGGGGCACACTGGCTCCCCTGGTCCTGCGGAGGAAGATCGATGGCACGCATCATCACGTACCTGATTTTCGCGGGTTTCACGGGCATGATGCTCTACGTTGGCATCACGCAGTTCGTCCAGCAGCGTCGCAGCATGGCGAACGCGACCCCGATTGACGCAACCATCGTGCGTTCGGAGGTCATCACGAGCACGTCGTCCGATACGGACAGCCGGCTCTTGCGCAGCAACAGCACGACGTCGCATCGGCCTGAGGTGCGCTTCCGGTACGTGTTGGCTGGGCAAACCTACGAGAGCGACCGGATGTACCCGACCATCATCGTGCAGGGGTACGCGTCCGCCGAGAATGCCGCTGCCGAGCTGGCCGCCTATCCCGTGAACGCCAGGGTGAGAGCATGGGTCGACCCGTCGCACCCGGACCAAGCCTTTCTGGTTGCCGAGCACAGCAAGATGCCGCTCGGCTTCATCCTCATCGGGCTGCTGCTCCCGCCACTCGCCTGGATCACGGGCAAGTATGTCTGACGCGTACACCCCGCCGCGGCTGCTGTCGCCTCTAGCAACACTCCATGAACACGACGAGTTGGCGCCGCGCTGGATCCCACGCCAAGAACACCGAGGTTTCAAACGCGAACGACAACACGACCTGATGCGTTGGGCGCGGCACGATACGGCGCAACGCCGCCTCATCGCCCATGTGCCGCACCTGTTCACGATTGATGGGCTGTCGCTTGACGAGGGTCAGCACAGTGTCGAGCCGTGCGCGCATGAACGCGGCCAGTCTGGCCGGGGCTGCCCGCAGCGCGTCCGCTTCGTAGAGTTCGTCGTCACTCTGCCAGGTCTGCCGGTGCACCGCCGTGCCAGCGACATAGAACGTCATCACGATTGACGACCGGTCGGCCCGCGGCCCGGTCGCCGTGAGCACGATCGAGTCCCTTGGGTTGGCGCCGGTGATGTTCAGCGCCCTGCTGCGACGGTACCACGGGTCTGGCGCCTTCGCCGGTGCCGCAGCGGAGGGCGTCGTTGCAGCGGCAACCAAGGCGAGTGCGTACCCGCACGAGAGCATGCGACGAGTCATGATGCGATGTGCCGAGGAGAAGGTGATCGCGGATCCGTTCCTGAACATGATGAGATACTCAGCGCGCACGACAGCCCCGCTCATCGCGAGAACATCGCACCGCGGCGGCGCACGCCGACAGTACGTCTCCACCGTCATTCCGACAAGCGGATGATCAAGCTTCTCTACTGGGCGTTCGTCGCCACCGATCTCGCCGCACTCTGCATCTTCGCTGTGCTCGGTCTGGCCGCCGCGTCAAGTTCACGGACCAGTCCGCTGATAGCGCTGTTGCTGCTGTTCGTACTCCCGGCGATACCGCTCGCTGGATCGGTCTGGGGCTACCTGCGCACCAGCTCGCCGGTGTGGCGCAGTGTTGCGTTCGCGTTGGCAGTGGCGCCAATCGTGATCACACTTGCGTCGAAGGCATACACTGACGCGCGCATCAGCTCCAACACCAACGCGCAGGGTGACCTGACATTCTTTCGCGCGGGTCCGCAACGCGATCTCGTCGAGGCGATTCGCCGCAATGATGCCGCTGCAGATTGACGACAGGACGGGGGCTGGGCCCGTCGAGCTGCTTCTGGCAGCTGGCGCCGACCCGAACAGGCGAAATTCCTCTGGAGTGCCAGTCTTCTTCGCCGCTGCGGGCAACGGATCGCCCGAGACGACGCTGGCATTGCTTCTCACGAATGGAGCTGACCTCCGGGCGACTGCGTCACATGGCGAAACCATCCTGTTCTACGCCGCCACCGCTTCCAATTGGAGAGCGGTGCGCCGCTTGCTCGAGCGCGAAGCCGACTGGCATCAGGGCCGGTCGTTCAAGGGGCTGACACTCCTGGAGCTGGTGGACGAAGTGGCACGTGAGCGTCAGTCTCTACAGACTGACGACGGACAGCTGCGCGACGATGACGGCTTCCCGGACGTGGTCGCCTTCCTGCGGGGGCAGCATCATGCGCGATGAATACAGCTGGCGCGTTGGGCATCAGGGCCGCGACAGGATGTACTACGAGGAGTTCGTCGACGGTTCGTGGCGGCGCATCGAGATCGAGGGAGAAATGCTCGTGGGCCCAGCGCACCACGTCATCTACTTCGACGCGCCGGAGCGATGGCAGTCATACCCTGAGTGGGCACGACACCGGCGTGACGAGTTGATCGCGCGGATCGTGAGCGAATTCCGCGAGCCGGACTACGAGTACTTCGGACTCGGACCGGTAACACCCAATGACACCGTCCCTGCGACACAACACGATGCACCATCGGGACGAGCGAATGAGTCAGCAGCTCACAAGCCGACTGCTCGGCGGGCGCCCGAGACGCGGACAGGCGCGCTGATGATCGCAATCGCGCTATTGATCGTGATGTCGGCCAGCATGGGATGGCTCGTCGCACGCGGACTCGCGACAGGAACGAGCATCATGCCCTCAACGCGTCCGTCGCAGAGGCGGCCTGTGGTGCGAGCCAGCGAACCTGCGATGTACTGGGCTGCCATCGGAGTCTACTCGACACTGAGCCTCGGTACGGCAGGGCTCGGCCTGCTGTGCCTGCGTGCATGGCCTCGGCGAGACACGTGAGCGCGCGCGGGCTGCGGCGAGTCCATTGAGTCGGGAAGCGATGGAGGCCGGATCGGACCCGGATTGATCTCCCGTGAAGCAGTTGCAGGACGGCCACCCGCTGTGTTCGATTCCACACTCTCCCCACCAGTGAGGCCAGCCTGTCAGAATCCACAGCCCGTCGCGCCTTCCTCAAGGCAGGCGCTGCACTCGCCTCGCTGAGTGTGCTCCCGGATCGCTTGACTGCCGCAATCGTTCCGGGCGCCGTCGATCGATCCGTGACGATGTCACACGATGGATTGGTCCTCACGCCGCAGGACTACGCCGCGTTGCTGCAGCGCATCACGGCTGATGGCAAGACGGTCGAGGACTACTACTCGCAGGGCGGTGCGGTCGCCCAGCTCGAAGCGGCGTGTGCCAGATTGCTCGGCAAGGAGACCGCGGTGTTCATGCCGACCGGAACACTCGCCAACCACCTCGCGCTGCGCGCGCTTGCCGGCGCGGACCGCCGAGTCATCGTGCAGCATGAGAGCCATCTCTTCAATGACACCGGCGATTGCGCACAGACGCTGAGCCAGCTCACACTCATACCTCTGGGGCGCGGGCAGGCGACGTTCACGCGCGCCGATGTCGAGGAGGTTGTGGGACGCACGGCGTCCGGTCGCGTCGCGACGAAGGTCGGTGCGATCTCCATCGAGACTCCCGTACGGCGCAAGGCGGGCGAGCAGTTCGCTGCAAACGACCTGCGCGAGGTGACGACGTTCGCGCGACAGCAGGGAATTCGACTGCATCTTGATGGCGCACGGATGCTGCTCGCGTCGGCCTACTCTGGCATGGCGCCATCCGAGTACGCTGCGATGTTCGACACCGTCTACATCTCACTGTGGAAAGGGCTCAACGCAGCGTCAGGCGCCATTCTGGCGGGCCCGAAGTCACTGCTCGATGGCATGTTCCACACCCGGCGCATGTTCGGCGGTGGATTGCCGCAGGCATGGCCGTACGCTGCCGTGGCGCTGCACTACCTCGATGGCTTCGTCGAGCGGTTCCGTGCGGGAGTACAGGTGTCGGAGTCGTTCATCACGGAACTCAACGCTCGCGGCGGCATCAGTGCGCAGCGTGTCGTGAATGGAACGAACATCTTCCGCGTTCCGGTTGCCGGGATCGACACCGCTCGCCTGCGCACCACGCTGGCCTCGCGAGGGATAGAGATCGCCGCGGCGCCTGCCGGCGCACCAGTGATCACGCTGCAGGTGAACGAATCCTGGGCGCGCCGGAACGGACCGGAGCTGGCCACGGAATTCCTGCGCGCGCTCGGCAAGGTGTAGGCAAGGTTGTCGGCAGTGACGGCGTCGTCCGTTGCTGCGACGCGGTTCGATGCGGCTGGCGAAGCAGTGTTGGATGGCACCGATCGGCACACCTCGCGCTAGAATTTCCAGGTGTACCCGATCCGTATCGCCTGCGTCTCGAGATAGTCGGTACTCTCCAACTGAAAGTCCGTCCCGCGGATCGTGCGGCGTATCTGCATCGTGTTGAGAAGGTCGGTGGCATTCGCCACGATCTCGCCCCGCCCGCGCTGGATGCTCTTCCGCACGCCGAGGTCAAGGGAATATCGGCTCCCGATGCGCCCCTGCGTCAGCAGGTCAGGTGCGAGATAGACGCTCGTCACCCGCACGTCCGCCTCGCCCGGCATCCTGATGCTCGCGTTGACCTTGAGGTTACCTGACACGAGCCGCTGCCGCTCGGCGGAATACCTGACCGGCACAGGATACCGGTTGACGACCGTGAACGCGTCGACGGTGTTCCGATACACGTTGGCATTCGCACTCAGCGACAGTCGCGGCGAGATTGACTGTTGCCAGACAAGCTCCGACCCGCTGAGCCAGCTGCGGCCGGCGTTCTGGAACACGTTGTACAAGAGCACACTGCCGGGTGCCTGCGTCGCGATTCGCGTGATGGTGGCGTCGATGATTCGGTGGTACGCCGCCGCATAGAGACTCCCCTGCGACCAGCTCGACTTGTATCCGAGCTCGAACGAGGTGGTGAACTGCGGCTGCAGCGCCGGGTTCCCGACCTTGATCAGCTCCGGCTCGTCGTACTTCGGGAAGATGCGGATGTCCACCTCGTTCGGGCGGTCCACACGCCGATTGAAGAACAGCGAGAGCTTGTTCGCGTCGTCGAATTTCCAGGCCATGCGCAGGTTGGGGAATGGCTGGACGTAGCGATACCCGTCGCTCTTGTACGTGTTGTGGTCAGGGTTGACGTCGTAGTCAACGCGCACAGTCTCGACGCGCAGCCCACCTTCGAGCTCGACACTCTGGCTCTCGAACACATAGTTCGCATACAGCGCGGGGATCTCCTCGCGATACGTCGCCCACCCGCCGGCACCGCTGTCGATCGGTGATCGCTCCCCGGGGAAGAACTGCATGTTGACTGGAATCGAGCGATACCGTCCCTTGAAGCCGGCCTCCACGCGCCCCTGTCGCAGCGGCTTGGTGTAGTCCGCGTTCAGATCCACGACGTGTTCATCGGACAGCAGCGCAAAGGCATCGCGGCCGGTGAACGTGGGCAGCGTGTTGGTGAAGAAGTATTTCTCGTCCTCGCGGTGGAACGAGTAGTTGCCGGTGAGAACCAGCGAGTGCCCAGGTTGACGGAACCTGCGTGTGAACACGGCCGATCCGAAGGCGGTGTACTTGACTTCGTCCTCCCGGAACTGCCAGAGGCGGTAGCGGTTGCTGAGTGTGCCCTGGAAGTACGGATTGTCGCCATCGTCGAGGATCTTCTCCCGGTTGACGAGGCCGGAGATGCTCAGCGTGTTCCGCGTATCGAACGCATGATCGACACCGGCGTTGAAGGTCGCGTAGTCGGTGCGTCTGTTGCGCTTGACCTGCTGGATGATGACGGTGCCGTCGTTGTACGTGCGGGTCGAGAACTCGTTCCTGTTCAGCGTCGCGGAGTGCAGCCAGTCGGTCTGCAGAAAGGTGTTGGTGGCGCTCGTGCGGTAGTTGAGGGCGAGCGAGGGATTGATCTTGGGCGTGTATTGGTACTGCGGGCGGATGGTGGGCAGGTTATCCCGCTTCTTCCATAGGGCGCCTGCACCGCCCATCAGTCCAACCCTGCCGTTGAACCCCTTCTGTTCCTGTTTTTTCAGGACGAGGTTGACGATCCCTGCGCTCCCATTCGCATCGAACCTGGCGCCGGGATTGCTGATGATCTCGATGCTTTCGATGGCGGACGCCGGCAGGTTGTCGAGGGCATTCTGTGAGCCAACGCCTGTGAGTGCGGTCTGTTTGCCGTCGATGAGCACCGCCACCTTGTCGCTCCCACGCAGCTGCACCTTGCCGTTCTGTCCAACCGTCACGCCGGGCAGCGCTGCCATTGCCTGCATGACTGACCCACCAGCCTGTCCGATGTTGTCGGCCACGCGATATCGCTTCCGGTCCATCGTGCCCGCGACCGCGTCCGCGGTGGCCGTCACGACGACTTCGCCGAGGCTCCGATTGACTGCCTCCAGCGGCAACACGCCGAGATCGAGGTACGCGCTCAGTTCACCGACGAGAACGCGCTGACGAAGCGGGGCGTAGCCGATGCGACGGGCCTCCAGCACGTACACGCCCTTCTTCAATCCAGTGAACGTGAACGCACCGGTCGTGTCGGTCAGTCGTCCGGCAACGAAGTCACCGGTCCGTTCCGTCAGTAACTGGACGGTCAGGAATGGCACTGGCGCCCTGCTTTGCGCGTCGAGAACCCGGCCGAAGACCGTGACACCGGCGGACGGCGACTGAGCCGGCATGGCTGCCGGGATGCAGAGTGAAAGCAGGAGCGCGGCGAACGCGATCCGAGGCATGGGGGTCATCTATTCGGCAGAAAGCAAAGGGAATCAGTGATTGGTGGTGCGACGTGAGTCCGTGGCAACGCGCCAAACCCGGGTGTGTACGCGCACAATGAAGCATAGTGTGGATGGCAGGCCCTCGCCGTGCCTGAGAGGTGCCGCGTTGCATGTCGATGCACTGCCGCTGTCAGATTTGCCGGCGTGCCGCCACATTTCGCACGCACGCATAGCGTGCGGGGAGGCCACCGTGGTACACAACCCTGACGTGATCCACACGCTCGTGGCTCGCCTCAATGCTCACGTTGCCGTCCGATTCGTGTTGCACCGACTCCCGACGCTTCCCTGACGCCACAGCAGCACCGCAGCCGCACACCCGGGACAGGACATCCAGGACACCTGAAGACACCTCCACCGAGCCCCACTCGTCGATGCTGCCACTCAACTGTCGCGAATACGAAGCCCTGGCGCGTGAAACGCTCACCCAGCCTGTGTATGACTACTACGCTGGTGCCGCCGGTGATGAAATCACGGTCCGCGAGAATGAGGCCGCGTGGACGCGAGTGCGACTCCTGCCGCGCGTGATGGTCGATGTGAGTCGGATCGATCTGCGTACGACCGCACTCGGCCAACCGCTGTCGATGCCCGTGATGACGGCACCGTGCGCACTGAACGCGCTTGCACATGCCGATGGTGAACTTGCGGTCGCCCGTGCTGTCTCGGCAGAAGGCATCGGGCAGGTGCTCAGTACGCTCAGCTCATACCCCCTGGAGGAGGTTGCTGCGGCCGCACCGGCGCCACGCTGGTTCCAGCTCTACTGCTATCGCGACCGCGAGATCACACGCGAACTCGTCCGGCGTGTGGATGCGGCGGGCTACGCTGCGATCTGCGTCACGGTGGATGTTCCGCGACCTGGGAATCGGGAGCGCGATCTGCGCAACAACTTCCGTGTGCCAGCGCACGTGCGCGCCGCGAACTTCGGTGCGGCCATCGAGGACACCGGCGATGGCTCGGCCCTCCTCAACTACATCTCCGCGCAATTCGACCCGAGTCTCACCTGGGAGGCGCTCTCGTGGCTGCGCAACATCACGTCGCTGCCGATCGTCGTGAAGGGTGTGCTGGCGGCGGCGGATGCGCGTCTCGCGGTCGAGCATGGCGCGAACGGGATCGGCGTGTCGAATCACGGGGGGCGTCAGCTCGATACGGTCGTGTCGTCGTGCGATGCGCTCCCGGCTGTGGTGGACGCCGTGGGATCGAGCGCGGAAGTGTTCGTGGATGGCGGCGTGCGGCGCGGCACCGATGTGCTGAAGGCGCTGGCGATGGGGGCGCGGGCGGTGCTCGTCGGACGGCCGTATCTCTGGGGGCTGGCGGTGGATGGCGAGCGAGGTGTGCGACGCGTGCTCACGCTGCTGCGCGATGATCTGTCGCTGTCGATGGCGCTGGCAGGGACGCCGACGGTCGCGTCGGTGGGTCGGACGCTGATTGGCTGAAGGTGACACCGCGAGGAATGCGCGGTGAGGCTACACGATATGCTGAGCTGGCGCCGGTATCACCATCGACTGACGCACCCACCGCGAGTCTTCAGCTCTCATGTCGCGGCCTGCCGTGCGTGGGGGTGACGGCACGGGTTGCCAGCTCGGCGGTGGCCGCAGCAATGGCATCGTCGATCGTCATGAAGATCCGGGTCGCACCGATCTCGTCGAGTACACCGGCGCGTTCGAGGGCCGCCCTCGGTTGTGCCTGCAACCCCGCGAGCAGCACGCTGGTGCCTTCTGCGGCAGAGCGACGGTGAAGGTCTCGCAACAGCACGATCCCCGTCGCATCGATCGCGGGTACGTGGCGCAGCCGGAGAATGAGGGCTTTCGGCCGCCGCCCCATTTCGCCCAGCGCTTCCTTGAATCGCTCGGCCGCGCCAAAGAAGAAGGGGCCATCGATCTCGAAGACCTCGATGCCGCGCGGCACATCACGCAGCGCTATCGACTGCGGATCAATGACGTCGTCCTCGTCCACCATGTCACGAGTGATGAATTGCACGTTGGTCACTTCGGCCATCCGCTTCATGAACAGGAATGCGGCGAGCACCATGCCGACCTGCAATGCCACGGTCAGGTCGATCACCACCGTGAGCACGAACGTCGTCAGCAGCACCAGAACGTCGGAGCGTGGTGCGCGCAGCAGCGCGCGAAAAGTCCGCCACTCCGACATGTGATACGCGACGACCGCGAGAATGCCCGCCAGCGTCGCCATGGGAATGAGCGCGGCGAGCTTGCCGACAAACAGGGAGATCAACAGCAGGACGACCGCGTGCGTCATGCCGGCGATCGGCGCGCGCCGAGGCGAGGACAGATGGTGTCGATGACCGTGGCGTGAAGCGTCAGTCGGTGCGCTCCGGATGCGTCGATGCTGCTCGTTCGCGGCGAGCGCAAGGCCCCGCCACGATTCCCGCTGCACCGTTCTCACGCTTGGACGTGCCCACCCCTTTCCTCGGGAATCGATTTCCCGCACGTGATGAGGAAGGAAAGGCGCGGGCGCGCCACTCGCGGCACGGTGTGGCGGAGACGATGTTCGCACATGAGACGTCGCGCTCTGCTCCGAACACGAATGGGAGCGCGGGATGGACGCCAGTCGCTGCACGATGTGGTGCGAGAGTAGAGAACGTGCACGTCCGTCGCTGCAGTCGCGGCTGACCGCGGCCGTTTCCTGACCGCAAGGACAGCTCACCCGGATACCGACCTCGAGTGACGAATGCCTCGGCGCGCGACTTGCGTTATATTCAATCTGACGCCCACACGGATTGTCGAGTGTGGGTCCTCGCCTCGCAGCGAGGGACGTCCCAGGGGCTGATCGGTCGACACGGACCGGAGCATCGCCGCCTGGTTGAGACATCGTCACGCCGCTCACGAGTCGCTGCAGCATCGCGAGTGTAGCCGCCCCCTCAAGTCGTTTCGAGGACAATACCATGAATCAGCCCCGACCTGGTCGGACGGGCGCGTGGATTGCCGCCACCGTGCGCTGCAACAACGCGCTGTCACATACGATCCCATGCGCCGTGTTGAGTCTCGCCATGCTCTCCGCGTGTAGGGCTCAGGCGGTTTCGCTACGCGCGACGCAGGATTCGCTCGTCGGCGCATCCCACGCGAACTTCGTATCGCACGGTGATCTTCCGGGTTTACGCCGGACCGACCTGCGCGATGTGCACGCTGATGTGTCGCGACTGTATGCCGGAGGTTCACCGGCGCCGATCTGGTCCACGAACGGTCGGCCGACACCATCGGCGCACGCTGCGATCGCGTCGCTCACGCGCATCGCGGAGCGTGGCCTCGATCCGACGGACTACGACGTTGGGCGCCTGGCACAGCTCGCCCACTCGCCACTCGCCGACGTTGACGCTCGTGCTGAGTTCGACATGGCGCTCAGCGTGGCGACGCTGCGTGCGCTGCGGGCGCTGTATTACGGCCGCGTCAATCCAACCGATGTGCATTCGACGTTGCGGATCGCGCGGGATTCGGTGGATTTTGTCGCAGTCGTGACGCACGTCGCAGCCGCCGGCGCGTCAGACTCGACTTTCGACGCGGCCGAGCCGCAATCTGCCGAGTATCAGAATCTCAGGCGCGCGCTGGCCGTGTATCGTTCGCAATCTGCAGTGGACGACTCGCAAGCGCAGGCGCGCCTGGCGCAAATCGAACTCACGATGGAGCGCTGGCGATGGTTGCCGCGCACATTCGACGTACCGCCGGTGATCGTGAACATCCCGGCGTATCACCTCAGTGTGCTGAGCAATGACAGCGCGACGGCGCCGCTGTCGATGGACGTCGTGGTGGGGACCGCCAATCGACATGAGACGCCAATCTTCACCGACACCATCCGCTTCGTCGAGTTCGCTCCGTACTGGATCGTGCCGCTCAGCATCGCGAAGGCGGAACTGATCCAGCTGGCCATGAGCGATCCGCACATCCTGACGGTCAACAACTACGAAATCGTCAATCCTCGGGGTACGGTGCTGGTACCGTCGTTGCCCGCGCTCAGGCGGGTGCTCGCGGGCACGGCGTTCATCCGGCAGCTACCTGGGGGTTCGAACTCGCTCGGCCGGGTGAAGTTCCTGTTCCCGAACGTCCATGACGTGTATCTGCACGACTCGCCGCTGCGGTCTGACTTCGAGCGTAGACGCCGCGACCGAAGTCACGGCTGCATCCGAATCGCCGATGCACGCGGGCTGGCGGAGAGGCTGCTTCGCGAGCAACCGGAATGGACGGTGGCACGCATCGACCGTGCGATGAACGCGCGTACACCCACGCGAGTGGCTCTGTCACGCGGTGTGCCGGTCTACCTCTTCTATGCGACAGCGGTGGCCGCTGCGGACGGTAGCGTGGAGTTCCACGCGGACGTGTACGGCCTCGATGCGGCGCTCGCCGCGCTGCTGGCGCGCGGGCAACTGTCGCAGTCGGTGATCGGTGACGCCGGCGCGCCGGCGCCGCCAACCCCGTAGGCGCCGACGGGCAGCCCGGAGCCTCTCTCGCATCAGCGCGCTGCGGGTGCGGCTCCATGCGCGGCTCCGTGCGCTTTACCGGGGCCAAAGATCTCCGCGGCTGGCGTGAGATCTTCACGCGTAGATCCTCAGGGGAAAGATTCCGGATCGCCTCGAGCTCACTGTCACTGTCGGCCATGTGCTCACAGCGCTGGCAGCACGAATGCAACCGAAGCCGAGGAGCGAAGACTGCTGTTTCCGTCGGCTGTGGAGGCCCGATAGCGAGGCCGGTCGATCCGGAACGTGAGCGCGCAATCGCCGGCTGCGGGAGTGGAGGGGATCACCAGGATCCTCCGACCCGCGTTGTCTCGCACGAGCGTGATGGACTGCTCGTTGCCCGCTCGTGAAAGCGTGATCGCGACATCGGTGCCAAGTGGGTCAGGGCTCTCCACGAGCAGGAATCCCGTGGTGTGACGGCTGATCTCCAGGCGATCGACCACAGTCCGCAGCGGCAGCGCGAACGTGGTTACCCATTGGTCGAACGTCGCATGGGCTGACAGCATGGCGGCGACGGATTGCGTTGGCGGGGCGAGGGATTTCACCTCATGGACAGCGCCGCTGAAGCTGCCGACGTGTTCCGCAAGATCATCGAAGCGACTGGTCGTGAACTCGAAGCGATAGGCATCCAGACCATCGACGTGCACGGAAGAAAAGACGGCGGCTCCCTCGGCCACGAGCGCCACGCGCCCTGCGCGTCGCGTGCCACGCGGCGCGCTCACTTCCACCTGCCCGACGGCAGCGCGAACGTCGTCGTCGTACGCCACGATACGCAGGATGTACGGCGCGTGCCCGGCAAGAGCGGCGGAGCCCACCTCGGTTTCGGCAGCACTGGTGCGAGTGACGATGCGCAGACGGCGCTGCGTCTCATCGATCCAGATCACGAGGGCGGACGTCGCGTCGACGGCGACGGCCACACCTGCGCGCACCCCAGCGTTCTCGAGACGGGCCTCGATTTGCACGTGCGGCCAGTTGGGATCCCCCATGATGGCGAATTGCACCGGGCCGGGATTCACCGGCGAGAGTGCACCGTTCACCACGGACCACGCGCCGCCGGGTGTTGTGAGCGCGGTCGCGTCAGCGGTCTCAAACCGTTGGCGATCCACGAACGGGCTGCCAGCGACACGAAGATTCATGCGGATCTGCGCGCCGCGCGGCCAACGCTTCGTCGTCGCTGCGGGAGTGGCTGGGTCTGCGGGGTCATGCACAAGGACGCGCGTCTTTCGCGGCGGGGGAGGTTGCTGGTTGCAACCACCCACGCTCGTGACTGATTGATCGAACCGGGCGCGCAGCGGGTCGAGCGACACGGCCTTGCGGACCAACGCGCGCGTCGCGCCGAGAACCGGAAACTCCGGCGGTGGCGGCGTCGCGGTTCCGCGGTGGGCGACGATCCAGTCCGCGGCCGGTACCGATGCGCGCGTGGGATTGCGATTGCCGTCGACGATATCCGCCGCGAGTATCCAGTCGAGTCGCTGCTGGCGCTCCGCGGGATCGCCTGGGCTCACCGGATGATCAAGCCCTTGCAGGATGTCGAATTGCTCGTTGAAGGCGAGCACCGCCGGTTCGCGCCGATAGAGCACGGCGCCGGGGCGGGGATACACACTCTCGATGTACGGGTCCAGCTCCTGCCCGACCCGAGCGACTGCGTTCAAGCCTGAGAGCCCTTTCGTCTGGAAGGCGATGACCTGCGGCACTTCGGTCTGCAGCGAACCTGCGGCTGGATGCGCAATGGTGACCCGCGTACGAATGCTGATCTCGTAGTCATGATTCGGCAGCCATGCGAAGCGGCTCCCGTTGCCCGCGTTCGCGGGGTCGTACGCGCCGCACTTCACCTGGCCGACCGTCGCGTCGCGCACTTCGTCCAGCGCACGGTAGCTGATGGAGATCAGTTCGATCGCGCCGGGGATGCCAACCGAGTCAGGGAGCGGCGCGCCCGTCAGGCGGAGCACGGCGTGGGTGATTCCCTGCGTGTCTGCGAGTGAGATGGGCCCAGCTGCCGCGGCGTTCAGCGGCAGCGTTCGCTCGTTGATGAGTTTCAGGCCGCGAAAGAGCGAAATCACCAGTGCGCGCCGCACATGCATCGCCTGCCAGCGAAGCATGAAGCTGATGTCGGACGCCGGCTTGTCCAGCGTGATGGAAGCCACGGCGCCTTCGGGCAGCAGTCCGAGCAACGGCTGCGCCGTGTTGGGTCCTGGCTGCGTGGCCGGCCCACGCACTACCGGCGGCGGCACGAGCCACCGCAGTGTGCTGGTGCTGGATGAGAATCGTTGCGTGCGCGGTGCGCGCGCATCGACCGCCTGGCCGTCGAAATTCAGGATGTGCGGCTGGACCCCTTTCTGAAACCTCGGACAGCAGGGCCACCCCGGCATGTTGCGAATGAGGTTCTCGTCATTCTGGAAGCTCGCCGTGACAAACAGGTACGGCAGTTCGGCGTTCAATAGCAGATGCCGCGGGTCCAGCCGCTGCTCGCGTTGGAAATCCGCATCCCAGCGTATGGCCACCGGCGATTTCGCGAGCGCGGGAAGGTTCTGCGGCGGCACATTGAGGAGCGTGTCGGTGCGGCTGAGGGCGGGATCGAGCAGCGTGGTCCAGGCAGCGGTGCTGGAACGCGGCCGTCGCCGGATGCCCAGTTCAACGAGTTCATAGCGCGTGGAAACGTCGCCGCTCGATTGCTGACCCATGCCTGGCGGTGTGATCTGACCCCAGATCAGCCTGTCGTCGACGGAAGGCTTGAAGTGCAGCGCAATCGTGCTGTCGATCGCGACTGGCGCGCCGACAGCAGGTGCCACTGGTGCCGGCATCGCGAGGAAATTGGCGATGCTGAACGTCGCAGTGTCGTTCGCCGCGAGCCTGGACACACTCACGGCGATGGGATCGCCGATGGCTTTCGGATGTGCCGATACCGCGAGCAGCGGGGCCGACGCGGTCGACATGCTGGGAAGGCTCGGCTGACTGAGCGTTCGATTCCAGCGGAACGTCTTGTCGGGCATCCACCAGGGCGTGTGGATGTGTACTTCGCAGCCGATTTTGCGGTAGGCCGGGTCGGGTCCCAGATAGGCCCACTCGACCTTGAAGCTGGCGCCAAAGCGGAACACCCACAGCACGTTGATGCGGATACTGCCTTCCAGCCATTGCACGAAGCCCGACACTTTCGATTCGCTGCGCCAGACGCCAACAATCAGTTGGAGCGCAAGCATGAAGTCGATCGATCCGATCACGGAGAGCCGCGAGCCACCGGAAAACGCCACGCGCAGTGCGAACACTCGCGGCCCGCCTGGCACGTCGACGAGCTCCAGGCAGACACCTGCAAAGATCTCGACCTTGAAGATCCAGATGTTGCCGGCGACGCGCAGCGCCAGCCAACTGGAGATGTCGTTGAGATGCCCGATGGCGATGGTCGCGGGCTGGTTGGTGGCGTAGAACGTTCCGGTCAATCCAACCGCATCGCCGAGCACGGGAACGTGCTTGCCGGTGACGTTGTCCAGGCCAAGGTTCAGACCGATCAGCAGGCTCCAGCGGTCCCCATCGACCTCGACGACGCCGTACGCGATCGGCTTCTTGCTGCCGAAGGCGAACACCTGCAGTGCCGCGAGGAAGCTGCGCATCTCCGGCGATGACACATACAGAAAGAAGGCGTCGAATTTGACGGCGTGGTTTGCACCCAGTTCCACACCGGCTCCCGCGGCAAACGCCCACGCATTTTCCTTGGGCTCCCAACCCGTGGTGGCAACATTGCGGGTCGCCGGCACGCTCACGCCGTTGAGGTTCGACACGTACCAGTCGAACAGCCGCATCGGCTGGGCGGTGCCCGCGCTGATCGGTCCCAGTCGGGGCTGCATGTTCCAGGCAAACAGCCCGCGCACGTTCACCAGGTTGACCGCGCCGGTAATCGGAATCGGGCTCACCTTCAGGCCCGCAAGCAGATAGCGATAGTCGACGGCGCCCGGGTCGACGGCGTCTGAGGCGCGCCCGTAGAGAAACTGTCCACCGATGGTGAATGCCGTCTTTCCGACCTTGGCCTGGATTTCCAGGGCGAGTGCCGCCTCGCGAAAGCGAATGCCGCCTTCCTTGCGGTCGCTCAACATGCCGAAACCGATGAGCGAGAAGCTGTGATATTGAATTGCGAGCCCCAACCCGTCGAGCAGCAGTTCGCTCGCGTCGCGGGGGCCGTGGATCTTCCATCGCAGGCGGTAGAACTGGATTCCGAGCGCGCTCCCCGAACTCGCGCCGGACTCACGCTGCGTGGTTGGCGTGCCGAAGACGGGCCACGTGCCGCTGAAGGAGAAATAGCGCGCGCCGTTGGGCTCCGTGACGAAGCCGAATTCATCGACTGACAGGCGCATGACGCCCGCCGCCGTCAACTCCGCTTTCTCCGCCTGCCAGAAATCCCCGATCGCGAAGCTGCCGAACTTGTAGCCGATGCCGTTCACTACAACCTTGGTGGGCTTTCCAGACTTGGGCGTAAGCTTGACCACCGGATCGCCGGCTGGCGGATCGGCCGAAGCGGGGTCATCACCGAGCTGGACATGAAGGTCGGCCAGCAGCACGGCTGCATCGAAGAAGCCCGTGTCCTGCCTGCCATCGAACAGGCGCTTGAACGACACGCCGGTGCGCACGCCCGCGCCCTTCACGCGCACGCCAAAGAGCGTGAAGAGGGGTTTCGGGGGCTCGATATGAAGGCCTGCCTCGAGCGTCCACTCGTCGGTCACCTCCACTGTGGCTGAAAGGCCCTTCGCTTTCGGATCGTCGCTGATCGCGATGTTGACGAAGGCGGTCTGCGGGTCATCCAGGGACGTGCCATTTTCGAAGCTGCGAATCAGGAACTGCTGCAGGATCAGATACAGTCCGCCTTCGCTTTGCGGGCCGGAGCCCTTCACCAGCGCCACCGTCACGGGATGGTCCGTCAGGTCGTAGATGCCGTTCGGGTTGTCGTCGATCCCGAGCGTGCGACGAACGCCCGCGGTGAAATGCACTGGAAACGGAACCGGAGAGGCCACCGACGCGAGCAGTGCCACATCTTCCAGCACCGCCTCGACGCGCTGCGGCTCTGGCCGCGTTTCATTCGCCTTCTTCGATGCCTCGTCCAACGGTCCGGCCGGGCGCGTCAGATCGACGGTGCGCGCCGTGATGAATCCGCTGGTGGGCGGTGAATCCAGCGGATGCCGCAGCCATTCGAGCGCTTCCGCGCGCGAGTCCATCGAATCCGACGGGTTTGGCGTCAGGATGAACGCCAGATCGTGAACGCCCGCGCAGGGAATGCCCGAGAACCTGCACGGTCCGATCGAAACGGGCGTGGCGAATTCGAGGATGAAATCGAACTGTTCGCTGACGCGCAGCTTGATGTGGGCCTTGATCGAACTCGCACTGCGCGAGCGGAGCGTGATCTTCAGGCTGTCATGCTTGCCCGACTGGAAGCCGTCAGTGCTGACGACTTCATCGACTGGATCCAGCGGTGCGAGAAACCCGTCCGGAAGGAAGATCTCCACGGGGAGTGATTCGACGATCCACTCGGTACCCGTGGTGGTCTGGTGTGCGTACAGCCTGGCCGGTGCCCCCGACGTTGCGAGCAGAAAGAACTGGACCTTCGGCATCGAGGCGAACCGAAGCGGCATCGGCGGCGTCAGCGCGCCGACCAAGAGGTCGGCGACCAGGCCCACGGCATTCGGCGTTGCGCCCGGCCGCACATTCTGCAGCGTGAGGGCCGCTTCCAGGTAGTCGACCATCAGCGGCACGTCGGCCGGAGCGAGCGGCAGGAAGTCCCGTGGCCACCGCGCGGCGGCCGCGTCGCGCGGGGAGGGCGCCTGCCGAACACCCAGAAGATCGAAGAAGGTCAGGCCGCTCATGAACCGCCATCCAGACGTGTGGTGGGATCGGAGAGCGTGTTGAAGATGTCCTGCGAAAACAGTTCCAGGGTGTTCTGCAACGTGAACTGCAGGATCTGTCGCGCGAACAGGGGAATGATGTCAAAGGCACTCGGCAAGGTGCCCAATGTCGGCGCAGGCACAGCGAGCTCCGTCAAGGGCATCACGCGATTCCCGGCACGGCGCGTGCGCCGGAACAACTCATACCCGGCGATCGGATCTGCGCACAGGGCAGCGCCCATCTCGGGAGCGAGTCCCAGTTGCTCAGCCCACAACTGCGTGCGGAGATCGCGCGCGGGGTTCGACGCTGCGGTCCGAAGGTCCTGCGGAATCGCGAATGCCGTGACTTCGCCATCGTGGAAGAAGCCGCGACGGTTGATGTTGGTTGACCCGATGGCGACGAACAGGTCGTCGACCATCATGATCTTCGAGTGCAGAAAGATTCCCGCGGGCTGGGATGCCGTGGCCGGTTCCCCGCGTTTGTGCGGCCACGGTCCGGAACTCCAACGTTGGCCCGTGCCGCTTCCGCCGCGCAGTACTTGCAGTGCCTTGGCTGGTTGCCCATCCGGGCCGGTCACATTTGCGGAGGAGATTGCATACATCAATTCGCCGCCGATCCAGAAGAAGAACGCGTCTGGCGGCACGCGCGCCGGTGGACCGACAACCAGCGTGCTGTCCGTGGAACCAATGTCGGTCAGGAGCGTGAACCGGCCCTTGGCTGTCGTGCGTCCCGGCGGGCCGAGCACCGGCCGGCGCATCGGCGTTCCGATGAACAGCCGCTCTCCCCAGGCCGTTGCGAGTTGATCGAAGAACTGTCCGCGCTTGCGGTCGCCAAAGTAGACCTCGAGAAATGTCGGCAACAGGATGATGAGGCGCTGGCAATGCCCGGCGGCGTCAATCAGTGCCTGCATGTAGACGTCATCGGGAACCATGTACTGTTCCTCGATATAGATGTGTTCGCGCGCGGCGTTGATGCCCTTCACGAAGGTTTCGTGCGTGGTCGCGTTCCCGTGCGGCGCCCATGGAAAACCATCGATGCCTTCACGTGGCTTGTACGATGTCTGTGCCACCTGAATCACATCGCGACCTGCTGCCTCCCACTCACTCGGCGCTGGAACAACCGACTCGCTCTCGCCCGGCAGGTCGAGTGCATGACGCCCCCGGAAGATCTGGAATACCTCGGCGGCTGCGGCGCCGGTCAGCCGGCTGTGAACGTCGTGGAACGGACTCGCAATCGGTTCGGCGAGTGATGTGGGATCCTGCCATGCGGCGCCGTGATGTCCCGGCGAGTCGAGGCGGTTGCGATTGATGTCGATGCCGCCGACGAATGCGGAATACCGCTCGGGACCGGGCGCGGCACGCTTGATCAGCTGGATCTTCTGGTGAAAGATTCCCCACCTGTCCTGCAGTTCGCTCAAGTGCTTGCCGTCCGGCAGCGGGATGTCTGCTGCGATGGGATTGTCAGCCATCGTCGCAGGGTGTGCCGAATACGTGGCCGAACAGACGGCGGCCAGACTCGCGAGGAATTCCGGTTTGGTCTGCTCGATCGAGCCCCGGATCGCGTCCTCCACCGATGCACCTTCCGACAGCTTCTTTACGTAGGCGATCAGGCCAGCCGCCGTGATCATCACCCACGCCGCGAGCCCAAGATTGCTCGTATGATTCGTCGCTTTCGTGATCAGGGCCACAGGCCCGCCGATGCCTGCGAGCACCACGAAGATCAGGCCGGCTTCGTCGCTCAATTCCTGCAGTGCGTGAGGGGTGGCCTGGAGAAACTGCGCGGCGAGCACGCGAGCGGTGCCTCCGTTCTCCTGGATCCCCTTGGCCAGGTTGATCAGCGTGGTGGAGTCGTCACCGGCACGAAGCGGAAAGTCATTGAACGCCCAGCCGGCGAAATACGCGGCGCCGCCATCGCCTCTGGTGTGATCGAGATCTTCCAGCAGGCGCGCGAACGCCGCGTCGCCATCAACCAGCGGCTCCATCCGGCTCTGGCGCCGAAACCTCGCCCCTGGTTCAGGCGACAGCGGATCGTTGTGGAGATACGGCGCGAACCATTCCGCGAGCGCCAGCAGTTGGAGGTGTCCGCCAACGAATCCCGATGGGAGCGTGAAAGCATTCTCGCCAGCGACCGCATTTGTTGGCGTGTCAACGAGGGCCATCGACGGCAGCGCGTCCTCTTCCAGTGCGGGCGACCGCTGCCAACTGAGCGTGCCCTCCATCGGCAAACCGGCCAGATTGCCGCCCGCGTCGGAGATCGCGGTCGACACGATTGTGCCGCGCGTTACCGTGATCGTCTGGTTTGCATAGGGTCGGCCTTGCGCGTCGAGCAACCGCAGCGAGCGTCGCCCGGCGAACCGCGCCGACCAATCACGCCATGCCTCTGACGCAGAAGGCGCGGAGGCGATGCGATCAAACCAGCCCCAGGGCGCCAGCGTCAGGCGATCCTGAAACGCAATGCCGAGCCACGCACTCGTGAGTTGAACAGGTGCATCTGCGACGCGCACGGCGGCGTTCTGCGGCGGGAACGGTGGGCTGTCGTATCCGAGATAGAAGGTTGGCGCACCACCAGGGATCCCGCGCAGCAACGCCGCGATTCCAAACGGCATTGGCGAGACCTCCAGCAGCGTGGAAACCGGTCCACCTGGGGCGATCTGCACAACCTTCACGCTGCTCTCTGCGGGCCACAGCAAGGGGAACGTCGTGTGCCCTGCGGCGGGCTTGATGCGCATCAACCACAGCGACGTGCCTTCATACCGCGCCGGTGTGGCGACAGCAGTATCCCTGTAGCGATCCGGAAATCGAATCAGGCGGTCCGCTTCGGTGAACAGCGTGACGTCGGCGAGATTGAATGGTGGTCGCACCTAGACGGCCACCACGTTGCTGAATGCGGTGCGCACACGCAGGCGGAATTTCATCGGCCCGTGCGGCCGCGCGACGTCGAGGCTCGACTGGGCGATTGCGAGTGGCGGCGAGATCCGACCCCACACGACATCGTCCGCGGATTGCTCCACGACAACCGGAGCAGCATCGCCCGCCGACCAACTCCAGCTCAGGTGAACACCATCGGCCGACGCAGTGGCGACCAGGTGCGGCATCACAACCGGCGCCGGTGGTACGTTCAGGCGCCATGGGCCCGCCAGAGGGGAGGGCATTCCGTCGCTCGTGAGGACCAGTGCCCAGATTCGGACTGGGCCTGTGAGAGCTTGCGGACCCACATGAGCGATCCACCCGTTGGCGTCTGCCGGCAGCGTTGACAGCGCGATCGCCTCCGGTTGAAGCGTCGTCCCATCGTCCAGCACCAGGCGCAGGTGCCCCGAAGGAAGCAGATCCGGACGGTTGGGAACGCGCACCAGTTGTCCACTCGCGGCGCCTGTTCCGCGAAACACGAGCAGATGTGTCACGCCGGACGTCGTCGGAATCCGCACGCGAACCGTTCGCGGCGGATCTGCCGGATCTGCCGGATCTGCCAGATCGGGCGGTTCCTTTCGCGGTGCGGGACCGGGTGAAAGCGAGGGCACGCGGACCACGACCGATGGAATCACACCCTCGGCCGACAGTTGCCCCGCGACATTCGCGCGCCGGAATCGGTAGACGTAGCGCGCCGCAGCCGACGGCAACGACTCCTCGAAAGCGAGGCTGGGAATGGGACTTTCTCCAACTGCCCGGAACAGGCGCTCGCGAAAGGGATGAAGGTGTGCAAGCATGACCAGGAACCGGTCATCGAGGTCTGCGTGGCTGCCCGCCTCGAGCGCCGCAAGTACCGTGGCGCGGTCCACGGGATTTGCGATGGTGACGATCTGCTCAGAAGTCTCCGAGATCGCGACCAGTTTGCCGGTGCGAACCGCGTAGCCTGCCAGCAGGTCGCCATCGTGCAGCCGCTCCGGGAAGACCATCGATGCACCGGGCAGACCCGCGCTGACCAGATGCGGCGTCAGGTCGAGGTTGAACCGGATCGGGCCGCCCTCGGGCTCCGGCGCGACCAACCGCGCTGCCGGTCCGGTCGGAGGTGGCGGCGAGTATTCCGGCAGAAGGTACTTGCGGCCCTGACACAGCACTCCCGCGACCGCGCTCTCGTTGCCCGGCAACGGGAACGCGCTGACGAACGTGTCAGCAACGTACGACTGATCGTCAGCGGCGCTCACGCCGATCCAGATCGAGTCGCGCGGGTGATCGTCAGTCAGTTGCAGCCGGTCGCGCAGAACGAACACGTATTCCTCGGCGACCGTGATCGGCACCGTGGGCAGCAGCCGCTCGCGCCAGCCGCGCGGTCGCGTCAGATCACTCGAATAGGGCAGCAGGAGCTTCGTCGCACCCAATACGGGGGATCGGAAGCCGCCGCCTGGGGCCGCCACCACAGTGCGCACACGCAGTTGTATGCTCGTGCCGCTGCCGTGGCTATCGATGAAGAATGGGTAGCCTGCATCCAGATACTGCCCCTTGGCTGCATCCGTGGCGACCGCGCGAGCGCACGTCGCGCTGACGTCGTATTCTCCCGGGCGCCCCGTCACGTTCGTCACCGCAGTGACCGTGCAACGGACCTCGTCGAGCGGCGGCGCAACGTAGATGCGAAAGTGTCGTGCAAACGGGTCGTGGCTTCGCTCGTTTGCCCGCCAGCCCCAGCGCAGAACCACCGCATTGTTGCTTGTGCCGAGCAGCGCCACTTCATCTGCGGTGAGATCCGCGCCACGCACGAGCACCGTCGCGCTCACACCGGTCGGTGCCGCCGCGGGGAGTTGGTCGGCGGTGCGCGCATCGGCACCGGCTGGCGTAGGCGGCGGCTCGTGCTTCTCGAGACGCACCGGCGCGGTTTCAACGAAGTCGCCCCGTCGGCCGATGGCATCAACCGCAGCCACCCGGTACCGGAGCATCGTCCCGGGTTTGGGTGGACGGAGTTTGGCGGCTCCGTCGGGGCCTGTCAGAAACAGGTCGTCATGCGAGAACCGCGTCGAGGCGCCGCGCGGCCCGGGCACCTCGGGAAAAACCTGCATCACGTCGATGCCCGGATGGATGGCGGAGTCGCGCGCGGCTTCTTCGCGCGTGCCGAGCACGAGGTTGTCTTCCCCGAGAACTGGAATCCACGGGCCCGCGGGCTCCAGCCGACGCTCGATCTGAAAGCTCGTCGCATCCAATGGTGGCGGGCTTCCCGGAATCGCCCAGCCGTTGAGCAGCGACGCGGGCTCCCAGAACGTGTTGATCCCGAGCGGACGCCGCGGCCTGACCTGGTTCGCGGTAGCAAACGCCGCCGCCGACTGTATGCTCCTCGCACCTGCCGATACCGGCGGTGGAGGCAGTGGTGTGTTCACCAGCGCCACTGACGAAATGACGACGGTCGTCGCTGTCTTTGGGCCGGGTGCAATGATCACTGCGCGAAGAAATCCCTTCCCGGTGAGGCGCAGTTGATTCGCGGGTTGCGTCAGCGTGATGGTTGGGTTCGTGCCTGGCGGGATCGGCGTCGTGGCGCTGAACGCGCCGCCCCATGCGATGCCCGTCGCCACCTGCAGGTCATGCCCTGCGTCCAATTCGAACGAGATCACCGTCGCCATCACCGGCAAGTCGATCACCGCGCAAAACCCTGTCAGGTCATCCCCAAGCCACGGCAGTGGCGACGATGCACCGAGTTGGATCCCACGCGAGCTGCGCACGAGCAGCCCGGTCTGCGGGATGCCGGGACTGCGCTCCACGACCGGCGGCGACGGCAGACGGAAGCGGCAGTCATGGAGATAGAAGTCCGCGGGCAGCGGTGTTCCGCTGGGGATCGTGTGGAATCCGTAGATGCGCTCTCCAGACGGGAAACTCGCCGAGATGCGGTAGTCATAGGCGCGCCCGGGAATCAGCGCCGGATCGTTGTCGAAATACCCCAGTCCGAGTGCGCGGCGCAACGCCGGGCTGGAATACACCATGCGAATCGGATCCAACTGTCCGAGTTCATCGAACTCGTCGTCATTCCGCGTGCGTGCGAGAACGACACCCCTGGGGTTGGTCGCCACGCCGCGCAGGAGATTCGCGAAGTCGCTGAACCGTAGTGGATCGAGAGTGTCACCCGGCAGGAGTCGTGACTTGGCTTCGGCAAATTCATCAGTGATGCCGGGCATCAATTCGCGCAGCGGCAACTGGCGCTGCGCGATGAGCCTGGCGTTCGTCCAGTTGGCCTTGTCGTATTGGTAGCGGCACAAACGCAGGATCAGGTCACCCGAGATCATGCGCACGTAAATGACCAGCCTGTCGATCGACAGCGGACCCAGGTCAAACGCACCGGTCATGGGGCCGAGTCCAGTGACCGCCTTGCCACCGCGGAAGGCAGCGATGAAGGCGATACCAGCCTGGATCGTGCCGTGGATCCCGCCCGCCGCCGGGTCAAGCTCGAGAGTACACACCGTGCACGGCCCGCCGGCGGGGAAGGTGCCGGGTGCGAACAGCATCGTGCCCAGGCGAAGGTGCATCTCCTGCCCGCGCTTGACTTGCGCTGCGGTGACGATCTCGCAGGCGTCCGGGATGCGTTCTGCGCTGACACTCTCCTGGCGCTCGATCTTCCATCCGCTCGGCGAATAGAGGATGTGTGGCGGCCCGAGCCACGCGAGGTGGACGCCAGTTGCGCCCGGTCCCACCACGGGGATTGCCCTGACGAAGACCTCGCCCATGCCTCTCCGGTGCGCGGCGCTCAACGCCGGCATGAAGTTCGCCTATTGGTTCTTATCCGCCTCGTCGGCGAATGCGGACTCGCCAGTATAACGTCAATGCGGAAGAAGCGCGCGTGGCGTGGTTGATCGGTTTGGCGATCTGAACTGTCCGCAGATCCGCGGATAATCCTCGCAGCGATTTCTCGTGACTCTGGCTATGAGATACGACACGCAGCCGACTGGCGTTCAGTGACGAGCACAAGCGGGAAACATCGCGCCTGGTGCAAGTGAGGAGTGTGTCTGACGCGCGCTGCAATTGCAGCGCCGCCGAGCCACGACCACACCCGCGCCTGCTACTTCAACGCTGCAAGCTCCCCCGCGATCAGCTCAGCCGCCCGCGCCTTCGCATCCGCCAGCACGATTTCCCCCTTCTCCAGCTTCGCCAGTAGCGCCTTCTGCGCGAGGTAATCCTTGTTCACCACACCGGCCTTGCTCTGCAGCATGCGCCACGCCCGGCGGCGCTCCACGGCAAACAGCACCATCTGCCGCGTCACGGCATGGTACGTGAACGTGTCGCCATGCTCGACCTTGATGTAGCAACCAAAATTCGGGATGAAGCTGCGGTGCGTCGCGTCGAACACGTGCCGGTGGATCACGTCGTCCTGCGTGACGAACATGAGCATCACATCGAACGGTACCAGTGCAGCCGCAGCCTCAGCGGTGATCTGCTTCAGGTGCTTGCGGAAGCGTCCCTCGGTGAGGGCCCAGTGCGCCACGCTGAACGTGTACGGCTCGCCGGTCCTGGCGTACTTCGTGTTCCACCAGTCGCGGTCCACGCTCGGGTTGCCCTTCAGGTCGAAGGCCTCCTGTGACGTCTCACCCTTCCGCGGATTGAACACGAACTCCGGCATGCCGCGGGCATCGCGCACCATCTTGGCCTGATCGGCACTCATGTTGTCTGCCACGCCGTGTTCGGGCTGGCACGTGGTGTACGCCTGGAAGAACGCCGTCCCGCGATACTCGAGGCCGTCGATGAACGCCTTGTACAGCTTTGGTGCATTCGCCACCGACACCTGCGCCACGAACGGGGACCCGTGCCCGCTGGTGAATGCCTCGGCGACGTTCTTCTTCTCGGTCAGCTTTCCCTGCGACGCGACGCCGAACTGGTTCATGTCGTAGCCGCCGAGCATGGTGGAACTGTCGGAGTTCTGGCCGCCGGTGTTCGAGTACACCTGCGTGTCGAGCATGATCATCTTCACGTTCGGGCGGTTCTGCAGTATCACCTTCGAGACGTTCTGGAAGCCGATGTCGCCCAGCGCGCCGTCGCCGCCCACCACCCAGACCTTCGGCAGTTCGCGGATCTCCTGCTCGGTCATCAACGCATCATCGAGGTGCGTGAGTGTGAAGTAGTCCGCCTCGCTCAGCACATGATCAGTCCGGTCGAGCAGCGCATCAGCCAGGCGTTCCGGCACCACGGAGCGATGTGCGTGTTCGAGGATCACCGACTCCGCCATCAGCCAGGAGATCGTCGCGCCATCCTGGAAGAGTGAGTTCATCCATGGATAGGGATGCGGGTTGGCCGGGGGCGTGGAGCCGTACACCGTGTTGCATCCGGTGCTGGCGCCCATCATCATCACCGACATCCCGTTTGCGGCACGCCCGTCGATGGCCTGCAGCTCCTTGTGATTGAACGCATCCTGTCGCAGCACTGCCGCCAGTCCATCGACGATGTGCGTTGCGGTGATCGGACTGTGCGCCGCTTCGTGCTCGGCGATCCGGGAGGCAGTGTCGGCATCATTCTCGCCGCCGAGTCCCATGATGATGTGCGCGAATGCCGTTCGGACGCGTTGGTACGCTGCGGCGTCGCGCGCCTGCAGGGCAGCCAGCGCAGCCGGACCTTCGGCCACGAGTCGCGCCGCCTTGCCCGTGAGACGATCGGCCTTGCGGTGATACAGCGGCCGCATGTAGGCCTCGGTGACGCTGGCTACCGAGCGGAGAATGCTCTTCTCGCCGCACCCGGCACAGGCACCATCACCCGAGACCATCGCCTCGTAGTTCCGGCGCACCATCAGGTGATTGCGGAGCGTCGCGTCGCGCGAGCTGGTGATGTCGGCATCGTTGTGGAGGCCGAGGTACTTCTGCGGCGTGTCCGGCAGCAGTCGCGAGAACACCTGCGCCGTGGTCAGTTCGGCGTTCAGCTCCTCGGTTTCGCGGGTCATGCGCAACGCATCGTGATCGCCGCAGACCTGCACACACTCGCCGCACCCCTTGCAGAGGTCGGAGACGAAGATCGAGAAGAGGCCGCCGTTGCCTGGATTCTTGGCTTCGATCGTGCGGAAGATCGCCGGCACCGCGCTGTAGGCGAGAGGCAGCTTGTCGATGATGTTCGTGAACTGCGCGCGTCCGGACTCCGACACCGTCGCGAGCGCATCCACTTCCTCGCGGATGATCTGCTTGAAGGGCACGTTCGTCTTCGCCTGCACCGACTCGTTCATGCGCGCACGGGCGCGCGACTCGAGACCGGCAATCGCGCCGCGGAATGCCAGCCGATCCGCTGGCGACGAGACGTAGTTGTCGGATGCCGTGCGCAGCACGGTCGCGATCTCCTGTGCGGTGTTCGGCAGTGCCGTGTCGGGGCACACCGAGATGCATTCCATGCACTGGGTGCAGTTCTCGGGGATGTAGACCGGCGTCTCGCGGCGCGCGACGTACTTCGACTGCGTGGCGCCGGTCCCTGCGCCCATGATACCCACCGAGGCCAGCGCGCTGGCTGGCTGGTGATAGCCCAGCCCTGCGCGGAATTCGCTGTCGAACTTGGCAATCGTCTGCAGCGGTGCACGGGCGAGTTGCACGGCGGGCATCGTGATGCCGCCGCTCCCACACGCGCTGCAGCCCGCCGTGGGAGGGAAGTGCAGGTCGGTGAACGGTGCCAGCAGCGGATTCCGCATTGATGATCGATCCGGATCCTCTTCGCGACCGATCGTGATCTCGGTGACGCGCGTGAAGCCCTCGGTCATCACGGTCATGTTGGATTCGACCACCGCGTCGCCGAAACGACCGAACTTCTTCACGTACTGCTTGCGGACCACCGTCTGGAACTGCTCCTCGGTGATGCCGAACGTCTGCAGGAATGGCGAGACGCGGAAGAAGGCTCCGAGAAAGGCGTTGCCCTGCATGCGGAGCTGCAGCTCGATCTGGTCGGTTGCCTTCCGTGCGATGTCGAAGCCCGGGAGGATGAAGACGCGGATGTTGTTGTCGAGCACGAACTGGCGGTACTTCGCCGGGATCCGTTGCCACGCCAGATCCGGTGTCTCGCCCGACTCCCAGACCAGTGATCCACCACGCTTCAGCCCTTCGAGCGGATTCGTGTGGGTGAATGCCTTGGGATCGCAGCAGAGCACGACATCGACGTGATTCAGTTCGCAGTTGACCTTGATCTGCGAGGGCGCGACCGTGAGGTAGTAGTTCGTCGGCGCGCCCTTCTTCTCCGAGCCGTACTTCGGGTTCGCCATCACGAAGAGCTTGTCGAGCAGGATCCCGTCAGCGTCATACCGCGGGTCCAGCTCGGAGATGAACTGGCCGAAATCCCCGATGATCGAGCCGAGGTTCTTGCCGGTGGTGATCATCCCCCAGCCACCGATCGAGTGGAAGCGCACCGCGATGGCGCCTTCCGGGAGCAGGGAAGGGGCATCCTTGCTGATGACGGCGTACGGATGATCAACGCCAAGCACGAAGAAGGTCTCGCCATCATCTGCACCGCGGCCATCGGTGCGACGCGAGACGCCGGTCGCGAACTCGTACGCCCCGATCGTGTGCTCGGGCCGGAAGTCGCGTGAGCCGATGCCGTAGGCACCGCGAAACAGCCGGGGTGTCTCCGCAGGGGTCATGGCGGGGTGCGCTCCCCCGAACCGTGTGACTTCATTCGCCTTGCCGAGTGCCACGCGGATGTCACGCGCCAGCGGGTTGTCGCCAGCCAGCCCCTCGTCCGTACGCTCGAGGATGATCACCGTCTTCTTGCCGCGCAGCGCGTTGATCACCGCGTCTTCCGGGAACGGTCGGATCACGTTGATGTGAATGGATCCGACCTTCGCGTTGCGTTGCTCGCGCAGGTAGTCACACGCCGCCTCGATATTCTCGGCGGCGCACCCCAGCGAGATGAAGACCGTGTCGGCATCGGCCGTGCGGTATTCACTGAGCAGGCCGTACCTGCGGCCGGTAAGCTGCGCGAACTCGTCGTACGCCGCCGTGAGCATCGGCAGGACGTGCTCATTGAAGTTGTTGCGACGCGCCACCACGCCGTTCATGTGGTGTTCCTGATTCTGGACGGGGCCGAGCAGGACCGGGTTCTTGAGGTCCATCATCTGCGGCACACGGCGGCGTGTGGGTCCGAACAGTTCGCGCTGCGCGGGGGTCGGGCATGCGATCTGCTCGTCCGGTGCACCGAGGAACTCGCGCAGGAATGCCGCCTCCGGTGCCAGGTACATGCGCTCGCTGTGCGTGGTGAGCATGCCGTCCTGCACATTCATTCCCGGATTCAATGCCAGCTCGGCCACCTTGCGCAGGATGATCGACTGATCGGCAGCCTGCTGCGCATCCTTCGCCATCAGCATGATCCAGCCCGTGTCGAGCGCGGCGTAGATGTCATCGTGACCGCAGTGCACGTTGAGCGCGTGCTTGGTGAGCGCGCGGGCACCGACCTGCAGCACCATCGTGGACAGCTTGCCCGGCGCGTGGTAGTACTGCTCCATCGCGTAGGCGATGCCCTGCCCGGATGTGAAGTTCACCGTCCGGCGTCCGGTGACGGCAAACGCGGTCGCTCCCCCCTGCGCTGCGTGTTCGCCTTCCGTTTCGGCAGCCACGCGCTGATGGCCCCACACATTCAGCTCACCCGAGGCGTAGGCTTGCTGATAAATCTCGCCGCCTTCGGTGGAGGGCGTGATCGGATAGAAGACGCCGCCCTCGGTGATGCGCGTTTCGACGTAGTGCGCGACGAGATAGTTGCCGCTGCAGGTGACGTGGAACCCCGGATACTTGTGCTTCTCCGGTGTGCCCGATGGCTCGGGTGCGCGGGCGGCTTCCATGGGATCAGCGGCGGAGTGGCGCATCGGGTCGGGTCGATCGCGCACGCGGGCGCGGGTTGATCACGGAGACCTGGAGCGAGAGCCGGCGGGAACCGGTAGGGAAAGGATGACGCCCGTGATCGGCGCGCGCCATGGGCAGGCTGGCGACTGGCTGAGCCTGATTGCACTGCGCGCCAAAGCCGCGCTCGCGCGCGTTACCCGGCGACCAGGCTCACGCTGCCAGCGAGTAGAACAGATCGACGTACGACTTCACGGCGCCGTCCATGCCGGCCACCTTCGGATTCGCCGACTCGATCAGCCAGTATTCGTCCGGTGCATGCGCGCCCGCACCATGGCCCAGGCCGAACTGCCCCGCGGGCAGGTTGAGCGGCGCACCGGTGAACGTCACACCTGGCCAGCTTCCCGCCAGTCGCGGCCAGAGCAACGGTTCGACACCTGCCTTGCGATATGTCGCGACCTGTGCCTGCACCAGCTTCGCCGACGGATCGGTTTCGGTCGGATCATAGCCACCGCTCATGTTCACTTCGATGTCACCGAAGCCCTTCTTCGCGAGGTGCGCCTTCACCAGTTCGAGGGTGCCCTTCGCCGTCATGTCCGGCACGAGGCGCATGTCGATCTTCGCCACGGCGCGATGCGGGAGAATCGTCTTGCCGCCCTGCCCGGTGTACCCCGCCACCAGTCCCTCGATGTTGATCGTCGGCTGCGACACGAGGCGCACCAGCGAATCGTGCCATGACTCGTCCGCGAACCAGTGCTGCACTCCAAGCGCGCGCTTGGTGCCGGCTTCGTTCTTCTTCGGAATGGACGCCTCGAGAATCGCCCGCTGTTGCGCGGTGAGTGGCTTCACCCTGTCGAAGAAGCCCTCCACCGCCGGCGTATGTCCATCGGCGGCGACAAGGGTGTTCAACGCCTGAACCAGATGCCACGCCGGACTGTCGAGCTGCGCGTTGAGGCTCGAGTGCACGTCGAGGCGTGGGCCGCGACCCCATTTTTCGCCGGTCGACACCAGTTCCATCTCGACGATGCCCTTGGCGCCGAGGTTCACCTCCACCGCGCCATCCAGCGACTGGCTTCCGAGCGGGATGATGACGCCGACGCACTGCTTCAGCGCGGCCTGGATATCGGGGCGGTTCACGATCTGCGAGAAGTTCGGCGAGCCGATCTCCTCTTCACCCTCGCAGACCAGTGTGATGTTCACCGGCAGCTTCTTGCCTGCCGCGCGGAACGCGTGGAGTGCGGCAAGGAATGCCGTCTGCGGACCCTGGGTGTTCGTGGCGCCGCGCCCCACGCAGATCTTGCCGACGCCGGGCCGGTCCACCAGCCGTGCCTCGAGCGGGGGTGAGCTCCACTCGGCAGGATCGTACTGCTTCACGTCGTACATGAAGTAGACGCCGAGCGTGGTCGGCGCACCGACATCGAAGGTGGCGAAGACGCCGGGCTTGCCGGCCGTGGGCACGAGCTCCACGCGTTGGAAGCCGGCGTTGCGTGCGAGTTGTGCCATGTACTCGGCGCCGCGGGGATAACCGATGTTTTCGGCGGCGATCGCAGGGAGTGCGATCCACTCCTGGAGCATCTTGACCGTGGCGTCATGCTGCCGCGGGATCTGCGCGGCGACGGCGTCCTGGTCAGGGCCGTCCATCGCGAGCGCCGGGGTGGCGCCAAGGGAGATGGCGGCGGCGCTGGCGAGGATGCCGGCAACGAAGTCGCGACGGGTGACGTCGTCGGGCGCATCGTCCTGCGGCGCGGTATCGAAGGGGGGCATACCAGGTCCGGGTGAAGGGTCGAGTGGGTAGCGTCGTGGATGATACGAGGTGGCCACGGCGAGCGCTGCGTCGCATGGCCGCATCGTCCCGCACTCCACTAGCATTCGCGCGGATGCCTCCCGCCGTCACCGCAACACCCGCACTTCGACGGGCGCTTTCCGTCCGGGATCTCGTCGTCTTCGGTCTGCTCTTCATCGGGCCGCTGGCGACGGTTGGATTCTTCGGTGTGCTCGATGCCCGCGCCGATGGCGCGGTGGCGCTCGTCTATGTGATCGCGACGTTCGCGATGGGGTGCACGGCGTGGTCGTACGTGCAGATGTCGCGCGTGGTGCCGCACGCGGGTTCCGTGTTTGCGTACGCTCGCGAAGCGATCGGTCCGGGCGCCGGATTCATCGCCGGCTGGATGGCAATGCTCGACTACCTCCTGATCCCTGCAGTGGCGTATCTCATCTCGGGCATCGCGGTGCACGCGCTGGTGCCGGCGATCCCTTCGTGGGTCTTCACGGTCGTCGCGTTCAGCATCACCACAGGCTTCAATCTCGCAGGCGTCGAGGTCGCGGCACGTGTGGGTCGGTGGGTGCTGCTCGCCGAGCTTGCGGTGCTCGGCCTGTTCGTCGTCGCCGCGCTGTGGGTGCTCGCGACGCACGGCGCATACCGGCCGCTCGCGTCACCATTCATCGGCAACGGACACCTCGCACGCCCGGCCGTTGCGCTGGTGGCGCAGGTCATGGGTGCGGTGGCGATCGCCGTCAACTCATTCCTTGGATTTGACGCCATCGCCTCGTTCGCCGAGGAGAATACCGGCGACTCACGACAGGTGGGTCGGGCGATCGCGTTCTGCTTCATCGTCGCCGGCGTGGTGTTCGTGCTGCAGTCGTATCTCGCGAGCGTGCTGAGCATCGCGACACCGGCGGAGCTCGCCGCCGATCCCGAGGCACAGGGGACGGCGTTCTACACGATCACTCGCACCGCGATCGGCACCTGGATGGCGACGGTGCTCGCGGTGACGAAGGCCATCGGTCCGGCGTTCGCCGCAATGACGGGGCAGGCGGCCGCGGGGCGACTGTTGTTCGGCATGGCCCGTGACGGACGGCTGCCGCGCGTGCTCTCGCTGGTGAATGCAGAGCGCGGCGTGCCGACGGTTGCACTCTCGGCGGCGGCCCTGCTGACACTCTGTGTGGCCGTGTGGGCGGCGCTGCGGCCCGATGGTCTCGAGGTGATCGTCTCGATCGTCAACGTCGGTGCGCTGGTCGCCTTCGCCATGCTGCATGCGTCCGTGTTTGCGTACTACGTGATCCGTCGCAGGGCAGCGGCAGGGATCCGGCACTGGGTAATCCCACTGGCCGGCATCTGCATCACGCTGTGGGTGCTCGCATCGACCGGCCGTGCGGCACAGCTGATTGGCGTGGCGTGGTGTGTCGCTGGCGTCATCTCGTTCGGCGCCACACGACGCATGCAATTTCGGTGACAGTGCACTCATCTCTGTGAATCTCGCAAATTTCGGTGACAGTGCACTCATCTCTGTGAATCTCGCAAATTTCGGTGACAGTGCACTCATCTCTGTGAATCTCTGTGTCGATGCACGACCGCAGCCATGCATCGTTGCGCACATCATCGTTCGGGCTCATGTTCGCGCGCTCGCCTGCGCGCCGCGCCAGGCGCTCACGTGGACGCATCGTGCTCCTGCCCCCCGCCGCTTGCTATGTGGGTCCGATGTGCGCATATGTTCGTGAGCGCGGCGTGCCCGCCGGGCGCCGCGGTTGACTCCTGACACGAACTTCCATCGCACTGGAGCACGACATGCTCAGCACGCTGCGCCGACATTGCCGCCGGATGGTGCCTGGGCAGCTGCGACCCCGGCCCGCCATCGTGCTCGCACTGCCACTCGCACTCGTCCTGGGCCTCGCCACGGCGCGTGACGTGTCCGCACAGCCCACACCGACCCCCATCGATACAACCAAGCCACTCGGCAGCTTCGAGAACCCGATCCTCACCCGTGGTCCGTCGGGTGAAGCCGAGTACATCGCACGCATGCGGTGTCCGGACGGGACGCCAGTCCGTGTGCTGATGCGCGGCAGTCGCGGCGGTGGGCCGCACGGTCACTTCATCGACGCGTATCAGCTGCGCTGCGAGGCGCAATCCACCACGCACACGGTGCACATGGACATGTACCACGGTGAGGGCGATCGTGAGCGGCGTCCGGTGGCACCGCTCGGCGTGCTGGCAGAGCACCCGGCACGTCTCGCCGAGGGGTGCCCACCGCGCGTCGTAGCCGACGCGGATAGCAGTGCGCGGTACGTGTTCATCTGGTGGGAAGTCGAGAAGCCCGCGCGCTTGACGAACCCGGCGACGCTCATCACCTGGCCGACGTACGGCAATGTGCCGTTCAGCTTCATCATCGATCGGAACGGCGCGATCGAACCGGGCAGCGTCGTGCCCGGCGCCGTTCGTGACACCGCGATGCTGCGCGTCGCAACCGAGCGGTTGCCGATGCTGACGTTCGACACCGCGGAGCATCGCCCCGGCTGTCGCGTGCGGCAACGATCCGGCGTGAACTTCACGTTTGCGCCGCAATAGGCAGACGTGTGAGCGTCAAGACGCTTGTGGGGTAGTTTTGAACGTCACCACCGGAGGCGCCTGATGCAGGTCCGCACCGTCCGATTCGAGTCGAAGAACCCTGTCATCGTCGGGGTTATTCTCGCGCTGATCTTCGCGGCGCTTTTCGTCTTCCTCTCCGCCGCGCTCGCCGTCGCGGCAGGTGTCGCCGTGCTTGGCGGCGTGCGGTTTGCGGTGCGCCGACTGCTCGGCGGGCGGCATCTCGTGCAGGGTGTGACGGGTGCGAGCGCGCGGGATCTCCGACCGCGAAACGAAGTCTTCCCGGTTGACCAGGCGCGACTGCTGCGGGGCACCCATGAGGCTGGGCAGGCCGGGACCGACGACGATGCCCTGTGATGGTCACGCTCTGGCTGAAATCGACGTTACACTCGCGGCCAGACTTGCACCATCGCGACGGTGGTCTGGGCATCTCGCGCCGCCCCACGGATGGACAGGTGCCCAGCCTCAATCTCCCCCACAAGCCGCTGCTTCAACCCGGAACTGTACTGATGCTGCGCCCGGGCCATGATCGGGCAACTCCTCGAACTAACGGCTGCTGGCGTCCTCTCGCTCGGCGCCACACGACGCGTGCGCTCAGCCTGACGCCGGTGTGAACCCGTGCCACGGGCCGGTGGTCTTTCGCATCAGCAGCTCATCATGCCCGGTGACGACGTAGTCGGGGATCGTCCCTATCAGGTGATAGCCGCGCCGCTCATAGAGTCGTCGTGCATCCGGGTTGAACGACGAGACACAGAGGAAGACATTCGGCGAGATCCGTGCGATGCGTGACTCGGTGAAATCGAGCAGCGCGCCGCCGATACCCTTGCCACGGCAGTGTTCCGCGACGGCAATCGACTGCAGGTAGCCCGTGAACGCGCCGTGCAGCACCAACATGACGAAGCCCAGCCGCTCCTCACCGTCACCGATCGCGATGTGGACTTCGCGCTCCGGCGCCTCGACGAGCGCGCGGGACTGCGCGTACGAACGCCCGAGCGTCAGCCACGGGTCGGACGACGCCATGAGTGTGGCGCACCAGTGGGCGTCGTCTGCGGAGGCGAGCGGGCGGATGAGAGGCGCGGAAGGCATGCGGGATAGGTGGCCTGTCCGACGTGTGAGCGGAAGGGTCGAGAGGAGCCCTCACGGCACGGTTCCGGTCGCCAGCAGGGTCAGTGCCCATCGCGCGGATCGATCGCCACCAGCGACGTGTCTGCCAGCTGCGTATCGTTCCGGCACCAGCCAGTCATCCACGCTCCCGCCGAAAGCCGCCCATG
>JANMNM010000284.1:0-3175 GCA_031373905.1 Gemmatimonadaceae bacterium
CGCGAGCGCCTGCTCGGTGGACGTGAGTGCAGCCTCTACGGCCGTCCGCGCCTCAAGCGGCCACCGCGCCGAGCGAAGCGAGTCGCTTGAAGCGGCGCGCCAGTTCTTCGTCTGCTCGAGCACCGCAAGCACGCGTGGATCACGTCGCTCCCACGACGCCAGGCCACGCAGCGGATCCGCAGCCGATTGCCCCGCGCTCCGCACGAGTCGAGCGGCGGTCGCCAGCATCAAGACGGCCGCGGCACCGGTGAGCACGCCGGTGATCAGCCTCCGTGTTGGAGTGCGGTTGGTGTGCATTCGCACTGTGGCACCGTCGCGCGTCGCCTCGATAGCGGACCGCACCTGCTCCCACGATCCAGGTCGCGGCATGCGCTCGACAGGCAGCGCGTCGAGTGCGGCACGCAGCGCGGGCGCCGGGCCCGGATCGTCCAGCGGCTCCCGGTCACGTCCATTCATCGCTCGAGCTCCCGGCCGAGCAGAACGCGGGCACGCGAAACCTGCGCCCGGATCGTTCCTGCGGCTGTATCCGTCACCAGCGCGATCTCGTCGTACCCATACCCTTCGACGTCGCGCAGCACGAACGCGGTTCGCATGCGGGGAGGCAGCGCCGCAATGGCGCGTTCGAGATCGATGCGCATCCCCGGCTCGGCGGACGGGGCGGCGATGCCTGCCAGCTTGTCGAGTTCCTCGTCGGACGATTCACGCGCGTCACGCCGTCGTTGTGCGCGCAGTGCGCTCAGATGCGCGTTGACTGCGATCCGGTGCAGCCACGTCGCCAACGCGCTCTCGCCGCGCCAGTGTGCAAGGGCGCGCCATGCCTGCAGAAACGTCTCCTGCAGCAGATCCGCCGCGAGTGCGTCGTCGCCAGCCAGGCGAGACAGCAGCGCGAACAACCGCGGGGCGTGCCGGTGATACAGCACGCCAAACGCAACGTCATCCCCGCGCTGCGCCAATGCCACCAGCGATCGCTCATCGGCGGCACCGACGGGCGACTCGCCGGATGCGGACGTTGCTGTCGTCGTCAATGGAATCGTTGCCTGCCTGCGAGCCACGATACGTCAGTCTCCATCGGTTGCGGTTGATTCGAACGTACACATGATGTCCACTCTGGCGGTACGGACAGTCGGCCAGCAGCCCCATAGCCATTCGACGCCGGAACCGGGCATCCTGCGTAGTCGTCACGAATGATGGCTTCGCGGCATCCAAGACGCAGACGTCAGGTTTCCATCCACTCTCCGACCGTCCCTATGCCGGATCGCCATCGCAGTGCCGTCGCCCTCGCCCTTGCCACGCTGCTCACGTTTGCCGGTGGCCGGCAGATCGGGGCACAGCACGCCCCCGGACCACTGATTCCGCTGGAAGCGCTGTTCTCCGCTCCGGTGGCCGTGGATGACGCGATCTCACCCGACGGCAGCGCGGTGGCGTGGCTCGCACCGTGGCGCGGGCGACTGAACGTGCACGTCGGTGACGCACGAGGGCGCGGCAGCCGCCGGCTCACCGCCGACTCGGTGCGCTCGATTTTCGGTTTCTGGTGGAGTGCTGACGGGCAGCGGCTGATCTATCTGCAGGATCGCGGTGGCAACGAGCAGTTTCATCTGTTCTCGCGCCGTGTCCGTGGCTCGGCGCCGCCGAAGGATCTGACACCGTTTGCCGGGGTGGAGGTCGAGTTGCTCTCGCTCCCGTCCAAGGCACCGGAGATCGCTTTGGTGACGCTCAACCGGCGCGATCCACGACTCGCCGACGCGTACCGCCTGAACCTTGCGACTGGCGCGCTCGACGAGGCGGCGCAAAACACAGGCGAGTTCCTTGGATACGTCGCCGACGACAGTGGTCGCGTTCGCGTGGCGTATTCGGTGGATTCGGCGGGGCGCTACGCGCTGCACGCGCGGGCCACGGAACAGGATCCGTGGCGAATCGTGCGCCGATACGCCGTGGAAGATCGCATCACGCCGCTGCGGTTCGCCGCCGACAATGCACAGCTCTACATGGTCAGCAATGCCAGTACGGATCTGGCCCGGCTCGTACTCGTGGACCTCATGAGCGGCGCGGAACGTGTCGTGCATTCCGATCCGATTGAAGATGCTGACATCGAAACACCGTTCTTCGCTCACAGCTCGAGCGCGCTGCTGTTCACCGCGTTTCAGGGCGACACGGTGCGCACGTATCCACACACGCCGGCAGCGCGCGCAGTGCTCACGCTTGCGCGTGAACGCATTGGCGGCGGGACCATCGTGCCGTCGAGCGTGAGCAAGGACGGCACGACATGGATTCTCACGCAGTCCGATCCTGATCGCTCGGCGCGAACGTGGCTGGCGCACTTGCCGTCGGGTACGGTACGTCTGCTGCACCGTCTGAGGCCGGTGCTCGACAGGTACCACCTCGCACCGATGCGGGCAATCCGATTCGCCGCACGGGACGGGCTCACACTCCGCGGATACGTCACTGAGCCGCTGCGCCGGGCAGGCGTTCCGGTGCCGCTGGTCGTGCTCGTGCACGGTGGTCCGTGGTCGCGCGATGCATGGGAGTATCAGAGCGACGTGCAGATGCTCGCGAATCGCGGCTACTCCGTGCTGCAACTGAATTACCGCGGTTCCACCGGATTCGGGAAGAGTTTTTCGCGCGCCGCGCGACACGAGTTCGCGGGGCGCATGCACACCGATCTCCTCGATGGTGTGCAGTGGATGGTGACGGCTGGCATCGCCGACAGCAAGCGCGTGGCAATCGTGGGCGGCTCGTACGGTGGCTACGCCGCCCTTGTTGGCCTGACGTTCACGCCGCGGGAGTTCCGCTGCGCCGTGGACTACGCCGGCCCCAGCAACCTCGTCACGCTGATGGAGGCCTTCCCCCCGTCGTGGCAGCCGTTCCTGCCGCGGAACTGGTATCCCTTCGTAGGCGATCCGCGCGACTCGGTCAGTCGGGCGGACCTCATTCGCCGATCACCATTGTTCCGCGCGGATTCCGCTGTCGCGCCACTGCTGATCTTTCAGGGCGCGAATGATCCGCGTGTGACGACGGCGCAGTCAGACCAGATCGCCGCAGCGTTGCATCGTCGCGGAATTCCCGTCACGTACCTGCTCGCTGGTGCCGAGGGGCACAGCTTCGGCGAAGCGGAGACGGCGATGGCGGTGAACCGCGCGACGGAGCAGTTCCTCGCGCGCTGCCTTGGCGGCCGGAC
>JANMNM010000306.1:0-5807 GCA_031373905.1 Gemmatimonadaceae bacterium
CACCCGCGGCTACGAGCCGCGACTCGATGATGCCGGCACCGGCGAGCACCGCACGCAGTCGTTCCGCAGGTCGGCCGTGATGATGCTCCGCGTTCACGTCGTCATCACCAACGAAATGCGCCTGATCCGCCAGTGAGCGAGCGTGCGGTGCGGCTGGTCCACGCGCGCGATGTGAGCCTCCGTTCCTGCGGAGGGCGATTACCTCGATGGCGTCCAGCTTTGTCTGTTCTGCGCGAATCCTGCACCGATGGACAAAGCGATCCATGCGCGCTGCTCGCACTCGGCCAAGCGTGACCAGTGCGCGCGGCGATGCATCAGTTCGTGCACCATCTGATGCAGCAGGGCAGGGGACAGTGCGTCGCGAGGACGGGTGCCGGCAGATGTCGCCCGGGTGCATGCTCGTCTTTCCATCACATGCCGTTTCCAGGTGCGGCCGCAATCGGTCTGTCGTGATTCAGCTCGACTGCGATGCCGTGCGGCTGCCGATGTTGGAGCACGGCCCGGACGAAACGCGTCAGCGTGAGAACGACCTGCGCACGCATCACGTGCTCGTTCACTCGAAGTGTGACGCGCACGCCGGCCTGGCGCTGTTGCATCAGACGCCAGAGCCCGGGCACACGCTCTTTCGGCGTCGCCCGGGCATCTGGGTCACACGGTGTCTCGCGCTCGCACCCTCCAGCCGGCCGCGCGCGGCTGACCGGAGGGTAGAGCGCCGACCTCGTTCAGACCGTTGCGCGGCGACGGCGGGCGAGGCCCACCAGCCCAACCAGGCCCGTGCCCATCAGCGCATAGGTAGACGGCTCCGGGACCACCGCGGAATTGCCGTCGATCTGGATTGCGATCGTCGCCCCCGCCGTGCCCTGGTTCGTCAGGGTCGAGAAGGATCCGTAGTTCGAGTTCGGGCCGGCGATGCTCAGGCCATTCTGCGAAACCGCGATGGTGGGATAGTGGTAGCTCACCGCGTAACCCGACGCGCTGCCGATGACGCCGAACGTGTACGTCCGGCCGGCTTGCAGCAGGAATGAGAACGGATCGGTCTTCGTGAGCGTCCCGGATGCAAAGGTGCCGACAGACTTCGTCTGTTCAAACACCTGGGTAGCACCGTCGAAGATGAAGAACTTGAGGCTCTGCGCGGTCGAGTTGCCCATCCAGAAGCCGAAACCCGAGATCGTGCTGTTGCTGGCCACCAGGATGGACTGGGCGGGCCCGGAGTCGGCGCCGCGACTCGTGTAACCAGTGCCGATGCCGGTGCTGAAGAGCTGCGCCTGCGCGCTGGAGGCAATGAGGACAGACGTCGTGATGGCGGCGAGGGTGCGGGAAAGCGACATGGTGAGTGACCTGAAGTGAGGAATGGCGGAGAGAAGTAGCGGCGAGAAGTAGCGATCTCGGCCATTCAAGGTGCATCAGATGTACCGTTCCATGGCGCTCGCCCCACCTCAGTCCGAAACGAATGAAGTCATTTGCGGTCAACGAGTTACGACTTCGTGTGTGGATATGTTACCTCTCCGATTTTCTGGCGGGCACAACAGGTGCTGTGCGCGCGCTACAGCAGAGCTCGCTGATTGTGTGCCTCCGTCGCGGGCTGTGGCCGGCGTTCCGGTTTGGGAAACGCGGTTGCTGCAGCCGTGCTGCGCAGGCATGACGGCGGCCTGCTCACCATGACGCGCCGGAACTCGTGAAGCGCCGGCGCCCATCACCTTGATCATGAGCGACTGACGAGCGCGCGTTCGCTGCTGAGTACTTCGGCGCGGTGCGTATCACATCGACGGCAACGTCACGTCCATGTCGCTCGTCGCGAGCCCGGTACACGATCACACGTCCGCCCTCACGGAGCACGTCCACCACGGCGCGCCCGGGATTTCGCTGGGCGGGGGCTGCGCGCAGGACCGCCGGGCTCTGGGACAGCTCGCTGATCGAATCGTGAGCTTCGAACCCGTCCCGTCATGCACACAGGGCGCCGTCACGCGACCGCTGCGGACTCGGCAGACACCGGTGTAACACTCGGTCGGGAGGAAATGGCCACTGAACGCCGGTATTCCCGACGGCCTGAAGTTGCACGTTGAAACCCAACGCAAATCGATGTCGCCGTCGCCAGTCGCGATGAGGACCAGTTGCTACGGCGGTTGGACGACCGCCACGGCTCCGGAATCGTGCTGACGCGCGAATCAATCGTGACGGCCACCGCACTGGTGCCGACTCGCCTGGCGGTGACCAGACCGTCGGCTGAGATTGATGCGATGCTCGAGTCGAAAACGGAGTACTGGACCGATCGCTCGCCGCGCACAAGAGGCGCTTCAGTGTACGAGCTGTCGTACATCTGAAAGCGAACACGATCCGTATCGCCCACGGCGAGGTTCTTCAGCCGTTGACTGATTGCGACGCCCAGCAGCGGTCTGGGCGGTGCGGGCGCCGTTCCGACCGTGCACGAAACCGCTCCGATGGCCCACAGCGTGAACACAATCCGCGTGGCTGTGACCTGCTTGATCGATCTGGTCATGTTGCCTCCGGATCACGATGCGCAACGTTCGAAACACGATCACGAATACGCGGCGGCACCAGCCGTGCGCCATCTCGCGAGGGTTGGTGACACATTATCCGCTGCCCGAGTGAGCCGTCACCAGTACGCGCCTGCTGGAGGCTGGGGAGAAGACTGAGGTGGCGACTACAGGATCAGGCGAAGGCACGAGATTACGCTCTTGCCTGCGCCTGTACGCCAGACCATCGTGTTGGAAGGCGATTCACAGGTCGGCAGCATCAAGCCTCGAACGAGTTTGGGTTCCAACGCTGCCTCCTGTCCTGGTCGTTGCTGGAATGTCCTCGGCGAAATACGCCGCTGGCGATCCAGTCGGAGCTCTGCTGCTGGGGTCGTTTCATCCTCACGGAGGTCATTCCATGCGCGTGACAGGATTCGTTGTGCTCCTCGCCCTGGTCGGATGCAGTGCGAAGGAGAAGGCTCCCGAGGCGATGCCGCCTGCTGCGGAAGTTGCGCCGGCGCCCGCTCCACCAGCGTCGTTCCCGCTTGCAGACGCCGCGGGAACGTGGACGTACGTTGCCAAGACGCCCACGGGTGACACCACGGTCGTGACGGCCGAGTTGTCCGCGACGGCCGACGCCAGCGGCTGGACCATCACGCTGCCCGGTCGCAAGCCGATGCCACTGAATGTGACGGTCAGTGGCGACAGTCTGATGACGAACGTCGGATCATATGAGAGCGTTCTGCGGAAAGGCGTCAAGGTGACCACGGATGGTGTGATGCGGATGAGCGGTGGCAAGATGATCGGCACCATGGTTGCACACTACACGGTGAAGACAGCTGACTCCGTGCGGATGATGGTCGTCGAGGCGACGCGCAAGCCGTAACCGTTTGGCCTGTTTGGCATCGCACGACCGACGTTGTTCAGCACAGCCTCAGCGCGGTACCGCCAGGTACTGTGCTGAGGCTGTCGCCTGTTAAGCCCGGCCGGGCGCTGGAGCAACTTCCTGACGGCCACCGTGTCTCATCCGCGCGGGCCGTGAACGCCGAGGTATTCTCGCGCGTTCTCTCCGTGTCCCCTGTCCTGCCGTCCACCCAGAGCTCACCCCACCCACGTGGACGCGGTCGTCGAGTTCCTCTTCAAGTACCGGCCGGCCGCTTTCGACCGCGGCACTCTCGCCTACGACCCGGTCGTCCCGGTCTGGCTGGTGCTCGCAATGGCTGTGGTCGCCGCGGCGCTGGCACTCTGGGGTGTGGCGCGGTCTGGCCGATCGGTGACGCCCCTCGGCCGGCTCACATTGGGTTCAACTCGGCTCGGCGCCGTGGCGCTCCTCGCGTGGGGCCTCTGCCGCCCGGTGCTGGTGGTCGCCGAGTCGCTCAAGCAGCGCAACGTGGTGGCCGTGCTGGTGGACGACTCGCGCTCCATGCGCATCGCGGACGTCGACGGCAGGCCGCGGGCAGATCAGGTGCGCAGGCTGGCCGGCGGACCTGACAGCGCACTCCTGCGCGCACTCGCCGACCGGTATCAGGCGCGAGTCTTCCGCACCAGCGCCACCGGTCGCGTGCCAAGCGTCGCGGCTCTTGGCTTCGATGGCACCCGCACACGGCTGCTCGGCGCCATCACGCGCGTCGAGGACGAACTGTCGGGCACGCCGCTGAGCGGCGTCGTCGTGCTCTCTGACGGCGCAGAGAACGGTAACGGCGGCGAAGGCGCACCGTCGATCACCGACCAGCTCGCGACGCTGCGCGCGCGCGGTGTACCGGTGTACACCGTCGGCATCGGCAGCACGCGATTCGCGAAGGACATCGAGATAGCCGAACTCGGCGGTCCCCGCCAGGCACTGCGCAACGCCACGGTGCTGTTCGATGTGGTGATCACGCAACGCGGCTTCGGCGGCGCGTCACTGCCGATCGTCGTCGAGGACTCGGGCCGCATCGTCGCATCGGCGACCGTCCAGCTGTCGCGCGACGCGGAAGCCACGCCGGTTCGGCTGCGGGTGCCGACACCGGAGCCGGGAGCGCGCCTGCTGACGGTTCGCATCGCGACGCAACCCGGCGAACTCGTCTCCGAGAACAACGCGCGTCGCGCGCTGCTCACCGTGCGTGACCGACGCGAGAAGGTGCTGTACATGGAGGGCGAACCACGCCCGGAGGTCAAGTTCGCGCGTCGCGCGGTGGACGGCGATCGGCAGCTCCAACTCGTCACGCTGCTGCGTTCAGCCCGCGACAAATACCTGCGACTCGGCGTTGATGACTCCCTCGAACTGGTGAACGGTTTCCCGACGACGCGTGCGCAGCTCTTCAGCTACCGCGCCATCGTGCTCGGCTCCATCGAGGCGTCGTTCTTCACTGGCGATCAGCTCAGGATGATCAGCGAGTTCGTATCGGAACGTGGTGGCGGGTTGCTCATGCTCGGCGGCCGCGCGTCGTTTGCCGAGGGCGGCTTCATCGGGACGCCGGTCGCGGACCTGGTTCCGGCGGACATGGAGGTCAGCACGCGAACGGAGAGTGAGCGGCTGGTTGAAGTCTCCGCGGTGCCGACGCGCGACGGATTGCGGCATCCGGCGATGCAGATCGCGGGTACGGACTCCTCGGTCGCCAGGCGATGGCGCACACTCCCGCCGCTGACCAGTGTGAACCTGCTCTCGCGTGCCAAGCCTGGCGCGACCGTGCTGCTGCAGGGTCGCGTGGGTGACAGGCTGACGCGACCCCTGATGATCACGCAGCGGTTTGGCCGCGGTCGGGTGCTGGCACTCGGCGCGCAGGATGATTGGCTCTGGCAGATGCATCACGATATTGCAGTGGACGACCCCACGCACGAGATCCTCTGGCGACAGATGCTCCGATGGCTGGTGAACGATGTGCCTGACCGCGTGGAAGCGGTGAATGACGAGGAGAGTGGACCGGGCGATGCGATACCGCTGCGCGCGATCGTGCGCGACAGCAGTTTTCTGCCTCGCAACGGCGCGTCGGTGAGCGCCACGGTGAACGGCCCGGGAGGCACGGTGCAGGAGGTCCCGCTCGAATGGTCCGTGGATCGTGACGGCGAATACGTGGGCAGCTTCGTACCGGCAGCGGAGGGCGTACACGAAGTGCGTGTGACCGCGGTCTCGGGTGCCGAGACGACCATTTCGCCATCGTCGTACGTGCGCGTTGCGGAACCCGTGGCGGAGTACTTCGGGGCTGAGCGACGCGGCGGCCTGCTCGAGCAGTTGTCGAACGAGACGGGCGGCCGCACGTACACGCCGGAGCGCGCCGCGGACGTTGCGCGAGACCTGAGCTTCAGCTCAAGTGGCGCCACGGAAGTGAAACGTCTGGATCTGTGGGATGCACC
>JANMNM010000001.1:0-5448 GCA_031373905.1 Gemmatimonadaceae bacterium
CGTCGTGGCGTTGCTCTCCTGTCCGTAGATGCTGATGTCGCCGCGACGGCCGCCGTGGCTCTCCACGAACTTCTCCGACTGCACGAACATCCCGCCCGAACCGCACGCGGGGTCGTAAATCCGACCCTTGTACGGCGCCAGCATCTCCACCAGACATCGCACCACACAGCTCGGCGTGTAGAACTGGCCACCGTTCTTCCCCTCGGCGCTCGCGAACCGCGTCAGGAAGTACTCGTACACGCGGCCCAGCAGGTCCACCGAGCGGTGCGTCTTCTCCCCCTCACTGGCGGCGGTGAGTTCGATGGTCGCGATCACGTCGATCAGCTCGCCCAGCCGCTGCTTGTCCAGACCGGGGCGCGCGTAGTCCTTCGGCAACACACCCTTCAGGCGCGGGTTGTCACGCTCGATCGCCACCATCGCGTCGTCCACGATCTTGCCGATGGTGGACTGACGCGCGCTGGCCTGCAGATGCGACCACCGCGACTCGGCCGGCACCCAGAACACGTTCTCAGCCTTGTATTCGTCCGGATCTTCCGGGTTGGCACCCGCGAAGTCGCCATCACCGGCAACGAGCTTCGCGCGGTGCTCCTCGAACGTGTCGGAGATGTACTTGAGGAAGATCAGGCCGAGGACGATGTGCTTGTACTCGGCCGCGTCCATGTTATTGCGAAGCTTGTCGGCCGTGAGCCAAAGCTTGGCCTCGAACCCGATGTTGGCAGTGGACTGCGAGGAACCCTTCGACTTCGTGCGGGCCATTGGTGACGCGTGGTTGGTAGAAGCCGGAGGAGACCGAGTGCCGGCGCGCAGGCAGGACGGCACGCGCTGGTGAATGGGCACAAATTACGATTTTGAATTGCTGCTGGCTGAGTATACGGTGCGAGTCGGCGCGCTGCGAGCGTAGGCCCGTCTCGCGACAGGATCCAGCCGCACGGCTGGCGTCGAGGCCATCGGTGACAGAGTTCCGAAGCGTTGCCTCGTCGGGGGCGCGCGGAGCCACTGGCCGGCACAGACGCCACGGCGTTCTTGAGCCGCATGGAACCGGCATGACAACGCCGCCTGCGTCGCCGCCGCTCCGCGACAGAACCGGGTTCGTGGCGAACTCTTGTGCCGAAAGCGGTTTCGTCGATCTTCCCGCGAAAAATCTCTCAGCGAAATCGGCCATTGGTCTGATCGACGACCGCGCTGCCGTGCTGGGCACTCGCGATCCGGAAATCAGGCCTGCGAGCGACGGAGTGTCCGGGATTCGGCGGTCAATCGGCGGCGCCGAGGTCTCGTAACGGGCGGGCGCAGCACCGCCGACATCCTGCGTGGCCCCGGCCGGCGATTGCGAGACGGACCACCTCTCGGCCGCCTCCCTTTGTCAAACACTTTGACGGCGCGTATGGCGCACGCGAGCAGCTCTAACGGCCTCGATCGCGTGGTCATCGATCGCACGCCCGTACCTGGCCAGCGAGGCGAACCACTCCGGCTGCCACGCTTCTGCAGGCCCCTGCACTTCGGCGGCAGCAGGCGCCGGAGGGGTCTCAAGTACGTGTGTGATCCCTTCGGTCACGAGGTCGCGTACCGTTCGCCCTCGCCGGGCCGCTTCCATCTTCAGGCGCCGGTACAGCGCGTCATCGATATTGATCGTTGCTTTCATCGAAGTGAGCTGGCTGGCGTAACAGATCGTCGCGGGAGCCGTACGGGAACTGACCGTGGCGCAGCGAGGATGCAGGCGCCTCGCGACCGACGTCGCGCCGGAAAGCAAGACCGGTCATCGCTCACGCCGGACTCCGCAAAATCTTCTCCATCTTCCTCCCCTTCGCCAATTCATCCACCAGCTTGTCCAGATACCGGACCTGCTGCGTCAACGGGTTCGCAATCTCCTCCACCCGATAGCCGCAGATGACCCCTGTGATGAGCCCCGCGTTGGGGTTCAGCCTCGCACGCTGGAAAAACGTCTCGAAGCTGACCTTCTCCGCGATCTGCTCCTGCAGTTTCGCGCCGTTGAACCCCGTCAGCCACTCGATGACCTGGTGCAACTCGTCTTTCGTGCGCCCCTTCTTCTCCACCTTGGCGACATAGTGGGGATACACCGATGCGAACGACATCCGGGCGAAACGCTCATCGTGCGCGCTGGTGTCTTTCATGACGCATCTCCTTCCCTTTTCACGTTGGCCTGCGGCGTGATCAGCTCGAGTCGCCCCTTCCGCTTCACGATGTTCTTGTAGTCCCACTGGATCTCCCTCGACTTCTTCAGCCAGCGCTTCAGTTCATTCGGCTTGATCTGGTCCGCTGACGTATAGAAGATCGACGCATCCTTGAACTTTCCGCCCACCACGTTCAGCCGCTCCTCATCGAAACTGGCCCCGCTCCAGAACATCAGGCGCCAGCCTGCCTTCTGTTTGCTGTACCCGACGATGGGGTTGCCATCCAGGAACCAGACGGGATGCGCGTGCCAGACCTTCGATTCGCTCCCGGTCAGCACGCTGTCGATCGTTGCGGCAAGCACGTCACAGATTTGCGTGTCTCCGGCTGTTTGCCGGTCGTTGTATGCGTGAATGTCTGCGTGCAGTTCAGGGTCCGAGAGAAGGGTGGCTGAGGTGTCCCACAAGTTCGCAGCAGACGCAGAACAGATGAATCCTGGTGCGCGGTGCGGCGAACGCGGGGGCGATACGCGGCAGCGTCGCGAGGAGTGGCAACGCCGGCTCGGCGGCACGGCCGGGGACGTCCGATGTGGTCTTGGGAGATCCGCTCTCTGCAGACCGATCGCGCTGCCGGCGTCGATGTCGGTGCAGAGGCTCGTCGGCCCTCGTGAAGCGTCACGAGGCCGATAATAACGCCGACGGGCCGCAATATCGACTTGACGAGAGGAGACGTGAACGCCATAAAGTGTTGTTCTGTAATCGCTTACACCAATCGAACACGAAATGGCAATCCAATTGACAAATTATTGCGCTGAACGTATCCTCGTCCTGTGATCACCAGAGACGCCGCCAGCCGACTCGCGGAGCTCGCCCGGTACTACCCCGTTGTGAGCGTCACCGGCCCGCGCCAGTCCGGCAAAACCACCTTGTGCCGCTCCACCTTTCCGGCGCTCCCCTACGTGAGCCTCGAGCCGCTCGACGTGCGCGAGTTCGCCCTGTCTGATCCGCGAGGATTTCTCGCCTCGTTCCCAAACGGCGCCGTCATCGACGAAGTGCAGCGGGCACCGGTGCTGTTCAGCTACCTCCAGACCGAGATCGATGAGCGACCCGCGCCCGGCCGCTTTATTCTCACCGGATCGCAGCAGCTCGCACTCACGGCGTCTGTCACACAGTCGCTCGCCGGTCGCACCGGATTGATCGAGCTCTTTCCACCAGGCTGGGCGGAATTGCAGCGCTTCCCGTCAGCACCGAACGACCTGTTCGACGTGCTCTGGACCGGTGCCTATCCACGCATCTTCGACCGGCAGATTCCACCGCATCAGTGGCTGGCCGACTACGTCGCGGCGTACGTGCAACGTGATGTCCGCCAACTCCTGAATGTTGGCGACCTGCGCGCCTTCAGCACATTTCTGCAACTGTGCGCCGGCAGGACAGCCTGCGAAACGCATCTCTCGCGGCTGGGGGCCGACGCCGGCATCTCGCACAACACCGCCAAGGCGTGGCTCTCCGTGTTGGAGGCCAGCTATCTCGTCTTCCGGTTGCCGGGCTGGCATCCGACGTTTCGCAAACAAGTGGTGAAGTCCACCAAGCTGCACTTCGTCGACACGGGCGTCGCCTCGTACTTGCTCGGCATTCGCGAGCCGGAGCAACTGCGCACGCATCCGCTGCGTGGCGCGCTGTTTGAGAGCTGGGTTGCGTCGGAGCTCATGAAGCATGCTGCGCATCATGGCATTCGGCGCGAACTCTTCCACTATCGCGACGCGACCGGACTCGAGGTTGACCTCATCGTAAGCGACGGGAACACCGCCACACTGATCGAAGCGAAATCCGGAGCGACCATCGGCAGCGACTTTACGCAGGCCGTAGACCGCCTGGCACAAGGCGTGCTCCAGCGCTCACGACACCTTGCAATCGAAACACGCGTGATCTACGGCGGAACGGCACGACAGACACGCGGAACCACGCAGTTCGTCCCGTGGCGCGAGGTGGATCGACTGCTGGCGCCCGTTACGGACAACTGATCGACATCGATCGACACCAGCAACACCACCGCGACACCCCTGACCACCATGCGCTCATCCGACGCCAGGTTCCTCCTCGAGTTCCTCCTGCCGCAACTCCGGTCGGAGCAGGCCGTCACGCGAAGAATCCTCGCCGCAGTGCCGCCGAACGGAGTCGACTACAAACCCGGTGAGAAGCGCATGACCGCGTTCGAGGTGGCGCGCCACATCGTCGTCTGCGAGATCTGGTTCCTCGACGCGATCATCACCGGCCAGTTCGCCGAGGAAGCCGCACGCCCCGCGTTATCCGCGACGACATGCCAGGAACTCGCCGACTGGTATGCAACGAGCGCCCGGGAACGACTGCCGCTGCTGGAGCAGCTCTCTACCGACGACCTGACGAGAGAAGTGGACTACATCGGACTCCGTCGAGATCCGGCCGTCGCCTACCTGAACATCGCGATCCGGCACACAGCGCATCACCGGGGACAACTTTCGGCATACCTGCGCGGGATGGGAGCGCGGGTGCCGGCCATCTACGTCGAAAGTGCGGATGAGCCGTATCCGACGACCGACGGAAGCGACGTGGTGCCGCCGGCGTTCTGACCCGGACTGTGCCGGCGTCCGGAGCCGAGTGGCACGTCCCGGTTTCGTAGACAGTAGACAGAGGACTGATGCTGCCGCGTCGCGCGGCGAGAGACGCGTGCCGCTCGGATGCGGAGAACGCGCTGTACCTTCCGACAGCTCATTCCGGAGACCGGATGCGTACACCATGGTACATCGCAGCGATGGTCCTCACGGTGGCCTGCAAGCCACCCGTCACCGCCGCACCGCGGCCGATGGACGACTCGCAGCTCCAGGACCAGCTCTTCGCCGCTGACCGCGCCTACGCCCGCGCCGTGGCCGACAGCGGCGCGCCCGCCTGGAACGCGCGGTTTGCCCCGGACATCGCCAAGCCCGGCAACGGTGGCCTGGTGCTCCTGCGTGGTGTTGTCCCCGTCGCCGCCAACGACAAGACCATCTTCGACGATCCCACGAAGATGCTGGTCTGGGAGCCAACCGACGCCGCCGCCTACGCCGACAAGCGCACCGGCGTCACCGTCGGCCGATCAGCGTGGGTCCGGCGCTCGGCGCGCACCGACACGCTCTCCCGTGGCCGCTACCTCACCCTCTGGCGCAAACAGTCCGACGGGAGCTGGAAGATTCTGCTCGATACCGGGTGGTCGGAACCGTAACCGGGGTCATCTTTCTGCCATGCTGCGCGACCTCCTGCCCCCGGCGCTCCGCGACCGCTATGACGCGAATCGCTCGGCGAAGCACGT
>JANMNM010000013.1:0-11073 GCA_031373905.1 Gemmatimonadaceae bacterium
TTGATCAGCCGCGGAATGGTGTAGTCCGCGGCCAGCGATACCTGCGGCATACTGGTCACGGTGTGCTGCCGTCAGCGGGTGGAAGCGGCACGAGTGTCACGTCGCCGTGACGGAACGTGCTGGTGCCGGTGCGCGTGATGCGAAACCGCCCGCCGCAGTGCGGATCGGGGCAGGCGATGTCGGCATCGGTGGTCATCCAGTCATTCGGGTCCGTGGGCCGCTGCTTGGCGGGAAGCAGGGGCAGCAGCGCGGCCAGTGGGTACAACGGGAAGCCCTGTCCTGCCGGGAAGCGGAGCATTTCCCCCACGACTTCAAACCAGTCGCCAGGGGCGTGGCTGCAGACCATCGGACGCTCCGTGGCAATCACCTCGACGCGCAGATTGAAGAGCGTGAATGCATCGCTGGCAGCGCCGCGAGTCTCGTCCGGGGAGGATGGCATGGCGCGAACGATAGCGTGGCGCGAGTTTCCCCGTCCACATGGCTGCCACTCCGCTCCCCGTCGCTGACGGGACCCTGACATTCCGAGGTGGCCTGTCCGGCGCGCTCGCACCCTTCGCGCTGTTCCTCGCTGGCGTTGGCGCGCTGGCGGCGGTGGGAGCGCCGGACGAGAAGGGTTTCTGGCCGATCCTGCTCGCGGCACTGACCCTCGGCCTGTTCCTGGCGCATGACCGCACGCGGTACTGCGAGGCGCTGCTGGACGGGATGAGTCAGCGTGTGGTGATGATCATGATTTGCGCCTGGCTGTTCGCCGGCGTCCTCGGCACGATCCTCAGTGCGTCGGGCTTCGTTGGGGCGCTGGCGTGGCTCGCGCGTGCGGCGCACCTCACTGGAGGTGCCTACGTCGCAGCGGCATTCCTCGCCTGCGCGCTGGTCAGCACCGCCACGGGAACGAGCTTCGGCACGATCCTCGTGGCGGGCCCGCTGCTCTATCCCGCTGGTGGCCCGGCGGGCGCCGGCGCTGCAGCGCTGATGGGTGCGATCCTCGCCGGCGCGACATTCGGCGATTCCATATCCCCGGTGTCCGATACGACGATCGCGTCCAGCGGATCACAGGACGCCGACATCGGTGGCACGGTCCGGAGCAGGCTCCGGTACGTGCTGCCGGCCGGCGCGATCGCGTTGGTGGCATCGGCGTTGACCGGCGCGGCTCGCGGCGATGCTGCCGCGCTGACGGCGGCAACACAGGCTGGCGCATCCGGTCAACCGCTCGCGCTGGTGATGCTGCTCGCGCCGGCGCTGGTCATGGTGATGCTGTTTCGCGCGCGGCACCTCATCGAGTCGCTGCTCGTCGGGACCACGGTCGCCTGTGTACTCGCGCTGGCGCTTGGACTGATCGCACCATCGGCGATGCTGCACGTGGCACCAGGCACCCTGGGTGCAACCGGCCTGCTGCTCGACGGCATGCAGCGGGCGGTGGGCGTGAGCGTCTTCACGCTCCTGCTCGTGGCGCTCGTCGGGGCGTTGCAGGCGACCAACGTGCTGACGCGTCTCGTGAAGGCCGCGGAGGGGCGTGCGCGAAGTGAACGAGCGGCTGAATGGTGGATCGTCGGAGTCGTGAGCGGCGCCGTCCTGATCACTACACACAGCGTGGTGGCGGTGCTCGCGGCCGGGCCGTTTGCCAAGCAGACCGGTTCGCGATTCGGAATCTCCCGCTACCGCCGCGCCAATCTGCTCGACATGACGGTGTGCACGTGGCCGTTCCTCCTGCCGTGGTTTCTTCCCACGATTCTTTCTGCGGGAGCGACCGCTGGTGCCGAAGCGTACGGGATGCCACTGCTCTCTCCGCTCACGATCGGTCTGCACAACACGTACGCATGGGCGCTCGTCGCAGCAGTCGTGCTGGCCGTGCTCACCGGATACGGGCATCGCACGGAGGGAGACGCAGCATGACCCGGGATCGGGCGTGCTCCTTTGCTGCCACTCGCCGCTCCGGCCTGCGTTTCCTGCCGCCGACGATCTGGCGGTCGTCGGCCCAACACGTGCAGGCGGGGGAGGAAGCGCGGTGACTGCGATCACGAAGGTGGTGATTCTTGCGCGGGGACTGGGCACGCGCATGCGGCGCGCCGATGGCGACGTGCAGCTGGATGCCGCGCAGTCGCAGGCAGCCGATCTGGGCATGAAAGCCATGATCCCTGTCGGCCGCCCGTTGCTCGATCATGCGATGAGTGCGCTGGCGGATGCGGGCATCGCCGACGTGTGCCTCGTGATCGGCCCTGAGCACGACGCCATCCGCGCCTACTACGCGTCGATCCCGCTGCGCCGTCTGCGCGTACACTTTGCGGAGCAGCCGATTCCGAACGGGACGGCGGGCGCCGTTGCGGCGGCCGAGGCCTTCACCGGCACGGACGCATTTCTGGTGATGAATGGCGACAATTACTATCCCGTCGCTGCCTGCCGCGCGCTGGCGCAGCGTGGGGCGCCTGCATTGGTGGGCTTTGACCGCGAGGGGTTGCTGCAGCGCGGCAACATCCCGGCAGACCGGGTACGGCAGTTCGCGCTGCTGCAAAGTGATCCGGAGGGCTTCCTCACCACGATCATCGAGAAGCCAGACCAGGCCACGTACGACGCGCTGCTGACGTCGTCGCTGGTGAGCATGAATCTCTGGGCATTCACGCCGCTGATCTTCGAGGCGTGCCGACGCGTGATGCCAAGCGTGCGCGGTGAGCTGGAGCTGCAGGACGCAGTCCGGATCGCGATCGCCGAATTCGGTGAGCGCTTCGCGGTGGTCTGGAGCAATGACGGCGTACTCGATCTGTCGACGCGTGGCGACGTGGAGAGCGTGGCTCGCGTCCTGCGCGACCGCCCGGTGAACCTGTAGTGCGCAACTCGCTGGCGTGGCTCGACGCGTCGTTGCACGCGCGTGGCTTCAGCGAAACGCGAGCACGTCACTGCTCGGACATGTTCCGGGAATGCGATCACGCGTTGAGTGCGATGGGTGCTGGCATCCGCGGACGATACGCGTTCTGGGTGCCCGGTCGTCTGGAGATGTTCGGGAAGCATACGGACTATGCTGGCGGCAGATCGCTGCTGGCGGCCGTCGATAGAGGCTTCTGCGTGCGCGCCGCGGCACGCAGCGATCGCGTGATCCGGGTGCGGACGTCGGACGGCTCACTGACGTGCGAACTGCCACTCGCCACCAGCGCGAACGCGCCAGATGGCCACTGGTCGAACTACGTCGCGACCGTCGCGCGGCGCGTGGCGCTGAACTTCCCCGACGTCGCCACCGGTGTCGACATCGTGTTCTCGAGCGACCTGCCGCTGGCAGCTGGCGTCAGCTCCTCGACGGCGCTGATGATCGGTGTCTTCATGGCGATCGCCGCCGTGAACCGATTGTCGGAGCGAGAGGCGTGGCAGGCGTCGCTGCCGACGCGCGAGGATCTCGCGGGCTATCTGGGTGCGATGGAGATGGGTGGTGCATTCGGCGCGCTGCCGGGGCTCGAAGGCGTTGGTACCCTCGGCGGCAGTCAGGACCAGACTGCAATCCTCTGCGCCGAGCCGGAGCGCGTCGTCGATTTTGCATGGATGCCGGTGCGCAGGGTCGGCGCGTATCCATTGCCCGCGACGTACCGATTCGTCATCGCGGCATCAGGAGTGATCGCCGAGAAGTCCGCCGGCGCGCGAGACCGCTACAACCGCGCGTCACTGATGGTGCGGCACCTGCTGGCATCGTGGAATGCGTCGACCGGACGCGCCGATCATTCACTGGCAGCCGCTGCCGAGTGCAGCCCCTCAGCGCACGATGCACTGCGGGAGATGATTCCGCGCATGGCAACGGAGAACTTCGGTGCTGACGCGCTGCGACAGCGACTCGATCAGTTCCTCCTCGAGACCTACACACTGATCCCGGCGGCAGCGAATGCGCTGACGGCGCAGGACTGGCCGGCGCTCGGCGACGTGGCACAGCGCTCACAGCACGCGGCGGAGGAGTGGCTCGGCAACCAGATTCCTGAAACGACGCGGCTCGTCCGCCTGGCGCGCGAACAGGGTGCCATAGCGGCGTCCGCCTTTGGCGCTGGCTTCGGCGGAAGTGTCTGGGCGCTGGTGGCAGCCGCGGATACGGATGTTGCTGGCGGCACGTTCAACGCCGCGTGGCAGGATGCGTACCGCCGGGAGTTCCCTGAGCACGAGTCGGTGGCGATGTTCTTCTCCACCGCGGCTGGCCCGGCCGCCATGCGATGGTCCGACGAAACTGATCGCTGACATTCACACTCTGCCGCCTGAGCCATGTCCGACACTCCGCACGATCACTCGCGCCGCGACCTGCTGAAGGGTGCCGCACTTGCCGGCGCCGGGTTCGCGCTCGGAATCCCCGGGTCCGCACAGGCAGAACCCGGACCGACGCAGCTCACGCCCATCGCGCTCCCCGAGCCGCGGCCAGCTGCGGAGTCGATGGTCGGCACGCCATTCGAGCGTCACAGCGTTGTCCGTATCGCGATTGTGGGCACTGGTCTCCGCGGGCGTTCGGTGCTCCACGAATTGCTCGGCGTCGAGAACGTGCGGATCACCGCGCTCTGCGACACCGTGCCGGCAAAGCTCGACATGGCAGTGAAGCAGATGCGTGATGCCGGTCATGCCTACGAGCCCGCCCGATTCAGCGACGGGGATCATGCGTTCGAGCAGCTGGTGCTCCGCGATGACATCGATCTCGTGTACACGGCCACGCCGTGGCAATGGCATGTGCCGGTCTGCCTGGCGGCGTTGAAGGCAGGGAAGCATGCGGCGACAGAGGTCCCTGCCGCGTACACCATCGAGGACTGCTGGAAGCTGGTCGATGCGTCGGAGCGCGCGCGCAAGCACTGCATCATGATGGAGAATTGCAGCTACGGCTACAATGAACTGCTGGTGCTCAACATGGTCCGCGCCGGGGTGTTTGGCGAGCTGAAACATGGTGGCGCCGCGTACAACCACGACCTGCGCGAGATCCTGTTCGAGAACCGCGACGAAGGGCTGTGGCGCCGTGCGCATCACACGCTGCGCAACGCCAACCTGTATCCAACGCACGGGCTGGGACCCGTTGCGGCATTCATGAACATCAATCGCGGCGATCGCTTCGACTATCTGGTGTCGATGAGCACACCAGAGATGGGGCTCACGAAGTGGCGCGCGGATCACGAGCCGAAGGATTCGCCGAAGTGGCAGGAGCGTTACGTGACCGGCGACCTGAGCGTGTCGTTGATCAAGACGTCACAAGGGCGCACGATCCGTCTCGAGCATGATGTGTCCAGCCCGCGTCCGTATTCGCGCATCAACTCCGTCCAGGGCACGAAAGGCATCTTCGAGGACTATCCCGCTCGCGTATACGTCGAGGGCGAAGGTCAGGAGCACCGATGGGCATCGATCGATGGCTACAAGGCCAAGTACCAGCACACGCTGTGGCGCGAGCTTGGTGAAAAGGCGCGCGCCGGCGGTCACGGCGGGATGGACTACGTGATGGCCTACCGGCTGGTGCAAGTGATGCGCGAGGGACTGACGCCCGACATGGACGTGTACGATGCGGCGGCATGGAGCGCGCCGGGGCCGCTCTCCGAACTGTCGGTGGCGAAAGGAAGCATGCCGGTGCGCTTCCCCGATTTCACGCGGGGCAGGTGGAGTCAGGCTCGCGCAATGATGTAGCACGAGGCAGCGATGCCGGGAACGCCATCGGCTCCCGGCATCGCGCTGCCCGGTGCGCGCGCGCTACGGCAGTACGTAGTCCTTGAACCGTTCGCGCAGTGCGCGCTTGAGAAACTTGCCGACCGTGGTCTTGGGGATCTCGTCGACGAACTCATAGGCGTCCGGCAGTTGCCACTTTGCAACTGCGCGTTCCAGCAGGTACTGGTCGAAGTCTGCCTTCGACACCTTCTGAGTCGGGTCGCGCAGCACGATCACGCCCAGCGGACGCTCATCCCACTTGGGGTGCGCGACGGCGATCACGGCGGCCTCGCGCACCGCAGGGTGGCCCATCAGCTCGTTCTCGAGGTCCACGCTGCTGATCCACTCGCCACCGGACTTGATGAGATCCTTGGCGCGATCCTGGATCATCATCGTGCCGTCGGCATCGATCGTCGCGATATCGCCGGTGTCGAACCAGCCGTCCACATTCGACGCGGTCGTTGCCTCTTCGTTGCGGTAGTAGCTGCCCGTGATCCATGGGCCACGGATCAGCAGACGCCCCGATTCTCCCGTGCCCCACGCCAGCTCCTCACCTGCGTCATTGAGGAGCTTCAGCTCGACAAATGGAGCCATCTTTCCGCTGTACGTCATCTTGTCGTACTTGGTCTTCGGGTCGTCCGCATAGTCCTCACGTCGCACCGTGTTGGCGGTGCCAAGCGGTGTCGTCTCCGTCATGCCCCACGCCGGCGTGACGTGAATGCCATGCCGGTCTCCGAATCCTGCAATGAGCGATCGCGGCGTGGCGGATCCGCCAATCACCAGCGCCTTCAGCGACGTGAAGTCGTGTGGCGTGCCGGCGTCCTTTGCGCGGTCGAGCTCATCCAGCAGGCCAAGGAATATCGTCGGAACGCCGGCACAGACGGTGACCCGCTCCTCCGTGACCATCCGCGCGATCGTCTTGGCGTCGGTAAACACACTCATGAAGACGAGTTTTGCGCCCGTCATCGCGCACGTATACGGATACCCCCAGCCGTTGACGTGAAACATCGGAACGATCGGCATGATCGTCTCGCGTGAATTCACGCCAAGCAGTTCCGTGCTCAGGCTTGCCAGGCTGTGCAGCGTGATGGCGCGATGACTGTACAGCACGCCTTTGGGGTTGCCCGTCGTTCCGCTGGTGTAGCACATGCCGCTCGCCTGGCGCTCATCGATCTCTGGATAGGCAAACGTCGTCGGCTGTCCGCCAATGAAGGCCTCATAGTCAACGGCGCCGCTCGGCAGCCCACCCGGCACCGGGCCAAGGACCACGATCGTCGTGATGCTCGGTGCATGCTGCCGGAGCAGTGGGATCATGCCGGCGAACACGTTCTCGATGAACAGGATCCGGTCTTCGGCGTGATTGAGAATGTAGGCGATCTGTTCCAGCGGCAGCCGGATGTTCACCATGTGGCACACTGCGCCGGTGGACGGAGCGGCGTAGTAGAGCTCAAGATGCCGGAACGTATTGAGCGCCATGGTTGCAACACGGTCGCCGCTGCGTACGCCCGCAGCAACGAGTGCATTGCAGAGTTGCATCACCCGGGGGTACGTCTTCCCCCACGTCGTCCGATGGACAGCGGGGATCGGAGCTTTCGTGGCTGGATCCGTGCCGGCCGCAACCACCGAGATGATCTCCTGATCGGGATACATCCGTACCGCCCGCTCGAGGATCGACGGGATGGTGAGCTGGTAGTCCATCATGGTGGATTCGAGCATCGTGATCCTCTTCGGGTCTGCGGGTCCGTGGCGTCCGGGCACGAGCGAAATGCAAGCCCCGATGCGGCGTTTCTGCAAGGCCGGAACGCGGGGTCCGGCAGGCGCCGGGGGCCGCTGGCCGGCGCCCTCCTTCGCGACACCCGAGTATTCTTCGCCACTGGCTGCTCCGGCCATCACACTCTTCCATTCAGTGATCATGCGCTCATTGGCTCTCTCCGTTTCGCTGCTGGCACTCCCGGCAGCCCTCGCGGCGCAGTCCGGCCGCGGTGACTCGGGCACCGAATTCGTCGTCACAACGCAGTGGCTCGCCGAGCATCAGGGTGACCGCGATGTGGTCCTCATTCACGTCGTCCGCGACTCGTCGTACCGCGATGAGCAGATCCCCGGTACGCGGCAGATCTACTACCGCGATTTCGTCACGCTGCGCGACAGCGTCGGGACGGAACTCCCCTCGGTTGATGCACTCCGCGCAACGATGGAGCGACTCGGCATCCGGAATCGCAGTCACGTCGTCGTCTATGCCGCCGAGGCGCCCGCCGCCACGCGATTCCTCTTCACGCTGGACTACCTCGGCCATCGGAAGATGTCGTTCCTCGACGGCGGACTGCGGAAGTGGAAGCGGGAGGGGCGTGAGGTCACGCTGACGCGCGTGCCTGTCGTCGCATCGAAGTATTCGCCACACCCCCGCCGCGAACTGATCGCGAGTGCTGACTGGGTGAACGAGCGACTGGAGAAGCCCGGTCTTTCCCTCATCGACACACGCACCATGCCGGAGTACCTCGGCGTCGGCACCACGAGCAACCTGCCGAGTACTGGACATCTCGCCGGCGCACAGCTGTTGCCGTGGGAGCAGATGTTCAGCGATGCGGACCACTCCGAGCTGCGGAGTCGAGAGGACTTGCGTCGCATGTACAGCGAGCGCGTGCGCCCCGGTGATCAGGTCGTTACTTACTGCTGGGTGGGATACCGCGGCAGTGCGACGTACTTCATCGCGCGCTACCTCGGCTACGACGTGAAGCTGTTTGACGGTTCCTTCCAGGAATGGTCGCAGCGGAAGCTGCCCGTGCGTGCCGGGGCCACGCCGTGATGTCGCTCGTGGCCTTCTCCGCCGCCGTGGTGCTCGCGCTGCCTCATGCCGATTCGCTGACGAAGACCGAACGTGCGCTGGCCGCGCACGCGACGGCGCGGAGCGCAGAGGCCGTCGCACTGCTCGAGCGCCTCGTCAACGTGAACAGCGGGACGATGAATGTGGCCGGCGTGCGCGAAGTCGGTCGGCTGCTTCGCGCAGAGTATGATGCGCTTGGCTTCACCACGCGGTGGGACGATGGTGCAGCGTTCGGCCGCGCGGGGCATCTGGTCGCGGAGCGGACGGGGGTTGGCCCGCGGGTGTTGCTGATCGGACACCTCGACACCGTCTTCGAGCCGGACAGTCCGTTTCAGCGATGGGAGCGCCTGAGTGACAGCACCGCGCGGGGGCCCGGATCGACCGACATGAAAGGTGGCGACGTGATCATGTTGTTCGCGCTGAAGGCCCTGAAGGCAGCCGGTCAGCTGGATCGCATGAGCATCACGGTGGTCCTCAACGGCGATGAAGAGTCGCCTGGCGAGCCCATTTCACTTGCCCGTCGGACGCTGACGGCGGCTGGCGCACGTGCGCGTCTCGCGATCGGATTTGAGGATGGTGACGGCGATCCGCGGACCGCAGTTGCCGCGCGACGCGGCTTCACTGGCTGGACACTGCGCGTGAAGGGAACACCGGCACACTCATCGCAGGTGTTCCGCGATGACATCGGTCCCGGCGCGATCTACGAGACGGCGCGTATCCTCGAGGGGTTCCGCACGCAGCTGGGGGGCGACCCGTTGCGCACCTTCAACGTGGGCGTTGCGGTCGGTGGCACGACGGTATCGCTCGATTCCACCGGGACGCGTGGCGTCGCGTTCGGCAAGAGCAACGTCATTCCCGAACACATGATCGTCAGCGGCGATCTGCGGGTCATTTCGCCGCTCGCGCTGGCGGACGCGAAGGAACGAATGCAGGCAGTTGCCGGACAGACCACTCGCGGTACGAGCGCAGCGCTCGTCTTCGACGACGGCTATCCACCGATGGCGCCGGCGCCGGGCAATCTGTCGCTGCTGGCTGAGTTCGACCGTGCAAGCCGGCATCTCGGGTTCGGTGCCGTCGGGATGGACAACCCCGCGCGCGCTGGCGCCGCCGATGTGTCATTCATCGCGGCGACCGTTCCCTCGGTGATCGACGGCCTCGGGCCGGGCGGTACCGGTGGTCACACGGTGAACGAGACCGTGAACCTGCGAACGATTCCCATGCAGATTGCGCGCACTGCCGTGCTGCTCAATCGGATCACACGGGGCGCCCCGGTCCCCTGAGCACTGCGAGGACCGGGCCATCGTCAATGATGCGATCGCGCGTGCCTACTTGATCAGATAGTCTTTCGGCGGTTCGGCATCGAGCAGCCAGCGGACGAAATAGTCCCACCGCCGACGCATCATGTAGTTGCTCGCTCCGCCGTAGCCATGGCCCGCGTTCGGGATCATGAGCAGGTCGAAATCCTTGTTCGCCTTGATCAACGCATCGACGACGAGCAGGGTGTTGTCAGGCGGCACGTTGTTGTCCATCGTGCCATGGGCGAGGAGCAACTTGCCCTTGAGATTGCGCGCCAGAAGCTGATTGGCCTCGGTTGCGTAGCTGTCGCCATCCGGACCACCTCGCGTGAGCATTCCCTGGTAGCGCTCGCCCCAGTCGTCTTCGTAGTTCCGCTGATCGTGATTGCCTGATTCCGAGATGCCCACCTTGAAGAAGTCGGGATAGCGGAACATGGCATCGGCCGTGATGAATCCGCCGCCGGAATGGCCCCACATTGCGGCGCGGTCGATGTCGATCCATGGGTACATCCGTGCCAGCGCCTGCATGCCTGCGACCTGGTCGGGGAGTGTATTGTCGCGACCCATGGCGCCGTAGTAGGCGTCATGAAAGCTCTTCGAGCGACCCGGACCGCTGCCGCGTCCGTCGATGCTGACGACGATGAAGCCGAGTTCCGCCAGTGCCTGCTTGTCGCCACGCGCCGCCTGGAAGGTGCGTGTGCCGACGCTGCCTGACTGCGGGCCCGGATACGCCTGATTGATGATCGGGTACTTCTTCGTCGGGTCGAAGTTCGTTGGCCGGAAGAGCTGACCGTAGATGTCCGTCGTGCCGTCGGCGGCCTTCACGCTGAAGAGCATCGGCGGCTTCCAGCCCGTCGCGAGCAACTTCGAGATGTCGGCCGTCTCGAGCGTCAAAACCAACCGCCCTGCGTCATCGCGAAGTGCGCTGACTGGCGGCGTGTCACCGTCCGACCACGTATCGACCATCCAGCGACCGTCGGGCGAGAGCTGCACCGTGTGATGACCTTCATCGGGTGTCAGTGATGTGACCCGTCCGCCAGCAAGACTGATCCGGTAGGCGTGTCCCAGATACGGGTCCTGCCCGGATTCACGGCCCTGCGCCATGTACCAGAGCATCCGCGTCTTCGTGTCGATGCGAAGGATCTCGCTGACCGGCCCCTCGCCCGTGGTGACCTGGTTCTTCAGCGCCCCGGTGGTGAGATCGTAGAGGTACAACTGGCTCCAGTTGTCCCGCTGCGAATTCCAGAGCAGTTCGTTCGTGTCCCACAGCACGCGCCAGCCGGTGATCGATTCGAACTGCGTTGGCACCGTCTCTTCCATCACCGT
>JANMNM010000045.1:0-2770 GCA_031373905.1 Gemmatimonadaceae bacterium
CCCCCCGCGCCGAGAAGATCAGTTGCTCGTTGTTGCCGTAGAGGTAGTTGCCGGCAATGTCCACGGTGCGTTCGACGCGCGAGCGCTGTGCACCGAGCACACCGGCAACCAACATGACGGGCAGGAGCGAGCTCGCGATTCGGCAGGACGGCGCCACGAAACGAAAGGACATGAAGCTGGCGAAGGTGGAGTGATCCTGCGAACTGCGGTGCGAACTACGGTGCGAACTGCGGTGCGCACGACGACCGCTTGCCGCGTGATCGGTTCCGACCGTCAACGTGGCATCCTGCCGGAACGCTGCCCGTCCGCGCCTCGCACCGTAACACACTCAGGTCAGCGCGTCCACCGCCGACAGCAAGGCCGGATCCGCGTGCGGCGGCACCGGATCGAGTTGCGCCAGATGATGCACCAGCAGCTCCGCGACCAGATAGTCACGGATCGCCTTCCGGTCCCCGGGGACCACGTACCACGGCGCTCGTCTCGTATTGCAGCGTCGGATGATGTCACGGTAGGCACGCGTGAACTCGGGCCACTTCGCCCGGTCACGCAGGTCGCTGGCCTGCAGCTTCCACTGTCGCGATGGATCTGCCGCCCGATCGCGGAAGCGCTCCGCCTGCTCGTCGCGACTGATGTGAACGAACAGCTTCACCACCTCGATGCCCGAGACGGCGGTCTGCGCTTCGAACTCGTTGATCCGATCATAGCGCGACTTCCAGACCTTCGGCGGCAAGGCCCGATGGACCCGAGGCACGAGAATGTCCTCGTAATGTGATCGATTCCAGACTCCAACCTGCCCATACGCCGGCAGCGCGCACTGCTGGCGCCACAGGAAATCGTGTGACGACTCCTCTCCTGTCGGGACGCCGAAGCTGTGGGCGGACACGCCCTGCGGATGCAATGCGCTGAACACCTTGCGGATCAGGCCATCCTTGCCGCTCGCATCGCGGCCCTGCAGCACGAAGAGCAGCGCCCGGCGCCGCTCGGCGTACAGCTTGCCCTGCAGCGTCGTCGCCTGTGCCAGCAGCGCTCGCGTGGCGTCCGGCAGTTCGTCATCACCTGGGACGTGATTCCCGTGACGGATCGCGTCGCGGTCGCGCAGCAGCACCACGGTGCCCGAGCGGATGGGTTTCAGCAAAAGCTCCCCAACGGAGCATCGGGAGACTGCGTCGCGATCAAGACGCCCCCGCAGCGCGACAGCGATGTTCCGACGTGAACGATTCCCGAAGTGCATGCAGCAATGGCGATGTCCATCGATCTTTCCGGTTGGCCGGTGCGTGGTCGTGGCGCTCAGCGGATCTCAGGGCCGAAGTGTAGCACGGGGTACCGCCGACCGGCACGGCCGGGCCTCAACGCAAACGCTCCGGCAGCCGTCCACCGCTCGGCCTATCGGCCGCCGCCGGGAACGCGTACGGCAGCTCTGCGGCAACAAGGTGATGGTCGTCATCAACTCCATCGCGGGCGTCTCATGCACGCTGCTGACGAGCGCGCGCGGGAGCGCAGCAGGTCACGGTCGGCACGACCGTCCGTCACGCGTCGCCACCGTGAAGCTGAGGCTGTAAGAACGTAGTGGCACCGGCACGCAATCATCGCTGAATCGATCAGCTCGTATCTGAAGGCGGAATGATCTCTATCGTCAGCATGTCTGCACGTCGTGCTCACATGCGCACAGCAGATACTGCCGTGCGCCGCCGAGCTCTGCCGCGTCGCGCGACTGCGCGTTGTGGCACACCGCCCACTGGCGCGGTTTCAGCAGCGGCCGAACCGCACCACCACCACGTTGGAGGAACCATGTACCGAAATGGTCTTGCACTCGCAACGTTCGCCCTCGCCTTTGCCACGGCATGCAGCAAGGACGAAACCACCACCGTCCAGACGGACGCTCGCACGGGAGACGCCGGAATCGTCTCCGCGAAATCAGATGGCAACGATCACAACGGGAAGATCGCCATGCGTGACAACTGCGATCCGGCAGATCCTGCGTGGGCACCAACTGGCGGCTGCCTGCGGAAGCGGGGCGACGTGACGACAGCGGAGTTCAATGCGTTTCTCCGTTCGCCGCTCACGATTGCGCCAAACGCGCACCTCATCGGGCATCCGTCGTGGCGCAATGAGCCGTCGTATGTCTCCATCGAATCCGGCAAGCGTCTGCGCGTCACGAATGAAGGCGGACGCACGCACACATTCACGGAAGTCGCGCAGTTCGGCGGTGGACGTGTGCCGCCGCTCAACATCGGCCTCTCGCCGGCGCCCGAATGCGCAACGGCCATCAACGTGGCGCCGGGCGCGAGGATCGAAATCGCAAGCATGAGTGATGGGGTACATCGCTTCGAGTGCTGCATCCATCCGTGGATGCGTGCGACGGTGCGTGTCCACCCTGAGATGGACGACATGTAGCATCGCGCGGCTGTCGTGCCGTTCCGGCCCCCGGCGGTGTGCCGCGCTCGCACACCGCCGGGTCAAGTCGGCCAACAGCATTGGCAGCATGCCCTGGCACATACGACGAATCCCGCATATTGACATCAGATGCGTGATGCACTAACATCTGATGCATGCGCACGACTATCGATATCGATGATGACGTGCTGGCCGCCGCCAAGGAGCGCGCCCGACGCGAGCACAAGACGGCCGGCCAGGTCGTCTCCGAACTGCTCCGGCAGGCGCTCACGGTCGCCTCCCCGTCGCCTGCGGTGCGGGAGGCGCCGGCACTCTACGGCCTGCAGCCGTTCCCGCGCCGAGGCGGGCTCGTCACGAACGACCTGATCGATCAGCT
>JANMNM010000072.1:0-9189 GCA_031373905.1 Gemmatimonadaceae bacterium
ACATCGACGGCTTGAGCGGTGGCAGGATAGGATTCCCGTTGAGCGACTGCCGAGCCGCCGTGGGCTGTGGGATGCGCACGTCGCTCAGCCCCTGAAACACGGGATGGATTCCGAGAAAGGGCTGCGATGCCCGCGTGGCCAGTTGCAGTGCGTTGTTCTCGCGCACCGAGTTGGCGGAGTAGTACGCCCAGCGTTCATAACCGTCCGGGACGAGGGCGGCATAGGCGCGCGCCTTGCCAAGGTCGCCACGCTTGAGGGATGCGCGTGCCGCGCCGACCCGCGCGAGGTGCAGCAGATCCTGACCGGCGTCGGCACTGGCCCTCGTGGCGACGGCGGCCGTCGCAATGGAAATGCCCTCGTCGAAACGGACCACGGCGCGCGCAAAGATTTCGCTTGCCGGCAGCGCTCCACTGAGATTGACCGGTGCATCGCAGACGCCCTCTGCGAGGAGGACGTAGGCGTAGCCACCGTAGATCAGCGCGCGCGCGAGATTCAAGCTCGTTCCCGCGTTCGCACCCTGCATGATCCGGATGCGATCCACGGCATCGTCGGCGGCCTGCCGCGCACGCTGGATGAAGGAGTAGACCCCTTCGTTGGTGCCATTGAGGTCGCCGAAATCGTGACGGGAGAACTCGCGCAGGCCCGCGTTCGCGTGGTCGCCGATCGCCTCGTCGGAGAGTGCGGCCGACCAGAACGCGTAGCTGCCGTAGGCAAACTGGAACTCGCCGATCACACCGTTGACGATGAACCCTTCGAGCGCCGGGTCCGACAGTCGATCTTCAGGGATCGAACCCGGATTCGTCGTCGTCAACACGTCGTTGCAGGCCACCAGCAGCAATGCCGCAACGACCGCTACTCGTCTGCGCGGCACCATCGTCAGAACGTGAAGGCGAGCGACGTGGAGAAGCGCCGCGTCTGCGGCACCGTCCAGAGGTCGTCGCGGTTGAACGTTCGCGCTCCCCCGTAGTTCAGCTCGGGGTCGTCGCCGCCGTAGCGAGTCCACGTCTTCAGGTTGCGGCCAGCCAGGGTGATCGTCGCGCGCTGCGCCATGTGACGGATGACGCGGCGCGGCAGGTCGTAGCTGACGGAAAGGTCGCGCAGCTTCACGAAGTCGGCGGGCTGGATGTAGCCGAACGTCTGCGACTCGAACCGCCGCACCAGGACCTCGTCCGGGTCGGCGGCGGGATCGACGGTGGCCCAGGACAGCCCCGCGCGGTCGCGCCGTCGTTCCAACTCGTTGAGCTGATAGTGTCCGCCCTTGTGATCCAGCAGCGTGTGCAGGCGCACCCGGCGGAACAGCAGCATGCTCATCGAGAGCGAGAGCTCACGCACCGGCACCGACGATCCCGTGTAGATGCTCGCGGTATCCAGCACCGGGCGGCCGTCCACCTTCCGCAGCGTGCCGTCGTCATTGCGCATCACCGTCTGTGCCCACATGGCACCCAGCGGATAGCCGGGCTGGTGACGCTGCGTGGGTCCGTTGGATCCGAAGATCACCGGCTGGCGGTCGTCGCCGAAGGACACCAGCCTGTTGCGGTTGGCCGCGAAGGAGATGATTGCATCGACGGTGACGGACTGTCGCTTCACCGGCGTGGCCGTCAGCATCATCTCGATGCCCATATTGGCGATGCTGCCGAGGTTGACCAGTTGCATGCCGGTGAAGCCGCTGGAGGGAGCGAGCGCCACCGGCATCAGCGCATCGTGCGTGGTTTTCCGGTAGGCAGTGGCGTCGAGGGCAACGCGGCCACCGGCAAGGGCACTCTCGAAGCCGGCTTCGATCTCGGCTCCCCGCTCTGGGCGCAGGTTCGGGTTGCCCGGCGCTCCGTAGCGCAACGCCGATGTCGTCCCGTTGGCGTTCGTCACCACCGATGTCGTGTAGGAGCGCGCCGCGTCGTACGGACCGGGCGAATTGCCCGCCTGCCCCCATGCGGCCCGTAGTCGCAACACGCTCACGCCCGGCACCCGGAAGAACGGTTCGTCGGAGATCACATACGAGACCGATGCCTTCGGATAGAAGACGTGATGCAGCCGGGAGCCGAACGCGGAATTGTTGTCGACGCGTGTGGCGACGATGAGGAAGAGCCGGTCGCGGAGCGCGAGCTGTTGCTGCAGGTAGAAACCCAGGGATTTCTGCTGCGACGACGTGTCGCTGCTGCTCGTGACGGCTGCGGACGAGATGGAGCGCAGGTCCGCGCTGCCGAGGTCCGTTCCCACCGCGTCGGTTCGACCGAAGCTGTTGGCAAGGTACTGCACGCCGAACGAGGTGTTTCCGACCAGGTTGCCGGAGAGCCGGCGCGTCACCGTTGCATCGTAGTTGAGAGTGACGTCCCGGTTGAGCGGCCGGCCCTGTGCGATGAGTCCCTTCGAGTTGTCGAGAGCCAGGCTGCCGCGCGAGAGGATGGGCCGCGTGCCCAGGGGATCCGGCGCGAAGTACAGCTCCACGCTCCCGACATTCGCGTCCAGCCCTGCGAGGAACGTGTTCCGGAACCAGGCGACCGGCGCGTAGTCCGCGCTAGCGCTGATGATGAAGCGGTCGGCGCGCGATTGGTCATCGTATCCGTTCGTGATCTCCGGCGTGATCGTGGCGTAGTTGAGGCCCCCCGGCGTCGTGTAGCCTCGGCCTGGAATCGCCAGGTACGCGCTGGAGAGAAGACCGATCGGTCCTGCGTTGTCGTTGAGCGGGAATCGGATGTGACTTCGGCTGACGTTCACGTTGGTGGTGAACCTCACCGCCGGCGATGGCGTTATCGAGAAGTTGCCGCGTAGCGTGTTGAGGTTCGAGAAGTTGTTGTACTGCACCCCTTCCTCGCGCGCGCTGCCGGCGGAAACGAAGTAGGTGAAATGCTCGCCGCCGCCGCGCGCTGACAGCGCCAGCTTCGACATCCCCGCAGTGCGCAGTGCACGTCCGTCGGACATGGGCCGCACGGAGATGATGTCGCCGACGGACTTTCCCGCGAAGCCCGGCCAGGATGTCAGGCTGTCGAGCCGCCCCGGTGTCGCGATTGCGAAGTTCATCGGCCGCCGTCCTTCCGCCCAGTCCGATTGCGCAGCATCGACCCGTACCTCCCAGCTCACGCGGCCGGGGCGCCCGGACTTGGTGAGGATCTGGATCACGCCCGCTGCGGCCTCCGCTCCGTACAACGTTGCCGCGGCGGGTCCCTTGATGATCTCGATGGATTCGATGTCGGCGGGGTTGATGGCATCGAGCGCCGTGGTGCTCTGCCCGAACCGTTCGGCGTAATTGCCCTGCGACCGCGTGCTCACGCGGATGCCGTCGATGTAGATCGTGGGGCTGTTCGACACCGAGAGCGACCCACTCCCGCGCAGGCGGAAGTTCGCCGCGCTTCCGACGACGCCGGAGCCGGGCATCAGAGTCAGCCCGGGAGCCTTGCCCTGCAGGAGCTCGGTGATGTTGGTAACCGCCGATCGTGCGACTATGTCGGGCGCGAGCACCTCCGCGACCGAGTTCCCAATGGCGCGCCGGCGCCTGTCGCCCGCCGACCCGGTAACGAACACCGCGTCGAGCGCGATCGCGCTTGCCGTCATGGTGATCGCGACCGTGTCCGTCGTGTTCGCCGACAGGGCAATGGCGATGGTCACCGGCGTGAAGCCGAGGCCGCGCACGCGCGCTTCATGTGCGGTGACGGGCACGTTCGCGATGCGGAAGCGACCGTCACCATCGACCAGTGCTGCGAGTCCCGTCCCGGTGAGCGTCACCTGCGCCGTGCGTACCGGCGCACCCGTGAGCGCGCTCGTCACGCGCCCCACGAGAGTGGCGGTTTGCGCCGGCGCTCCGCGCGAGGTGAACCCGAGTCCGAGCGCAAGCGCGATGGCGCACGTGCGAGGCCGGCTCAATGCTTCTGCGCGAGCAGCTCGCGAAGACTGCCGAGCCAGTTGAGGATGAGGACAGCCTCGGGACGTGCGGTGGAGGAGGGCGCGATCATGAGAAAGCCCGTGCCGTCGCGTGTCACGTCGTAGTTGCGATGCGGCATCGTGTTGTCGGACGAGTCGGCAAACAGTTGCGTATGCCCGGTGACGGCCAGACGTGGCGTCGTCGTCACGGTGGCCGCCATGAACCTGCCCGTGGAGCGGTAGTAGATCCGGCGTCCGTCGGGTGACCACGCAGGCTCGGTTCCACTGCTGTCGGAGACCTTCACGGCCACGCCGGGCCCGGGATATGGTCGCACCCAGACCTCGCCACTGGCCTTCCCGACCCGCGACGTGTACGCCATCCAGCGCCCATTGGGAGAGAACGCGGCCATGCTGTTCGTGAACGCGTCGTCGAGCAGCTTCTGCGGTGCGCCCGTGTTGGTCAGCGGCGCCGACCAGAGCGTTCCTGATCCAACTCGGCGAAAGAACACCACCGATTTCCCATCAGGCGACACCGTGGGAGCGAACGCCTCCTCCGTCCCGGCGATGGTGTCGGGCGCGCTTCCATCCACCGGTTGCACCATGATGCCGGCACCTCCGCCCCGCATGTACACGATGCGGCGCCCGTCCGGCGTCCAGGTGGGCTGCAGCGCGGCGCCCGACGTCGTGAGCTGAGACGATGACCCGGACGCGATGTCGTAGAGCCACACATCCTCGCCTGTCGCGGAGCTCACCTGTACCGCGAAGCGCTTGCCGTCGGGCGAGAGTCGCGGATTCATGAAGGGCCCCTGCGGATTCGAGAAGCCGTGGCGTACCCCTCCACCGGTGTCCACCAGGACGGTCGAGTTGCTCCGAGGCCGGCGGAGGTAGAGCAGCGAACCGTTGTCCGCGATGACTGCCGTCTCCAGGTTCCCGTAGTCGTCCTTCCGCACCAGGACGGGCGTGCCGGTGATGCGCCGGTGCGGGACGTCGAGCCGCGACGCCATGATCGCCTTGCCGTCGGCGCTCGTGTAGAGCAGCCATCCGTCGACGAAGGCGACGGCGCGTCGTGCGGTGACGTCGAGCAGGACATGCCGCGGCCCCGACGACGCGACGGAGTCGAGCGACGCAATCGCGAGTGCACCGACGACGAGTCCCTGGCCGGCGCGCTTGCTGACGGTGAACACCATGGCCGCACCCCCTGGAAGGATCAGCGGCGCCAGATGCCGGGTTTCCCCCTGCGCGCTATCGGGACGTGTGACCATCGTGGCCGTCCCCGCGCCGACCGCGTACCGGTACAGCCCGCGAACCGGCCCAGCTGAGACGTACGCGCTGTCGCCGATCCATGCGCTGCTCCCGAACTGCCATGCGCGGCGCTCGCGTGTCGCGGCCAACCCCTCCAATGCTACGGCGCTGGGGCGCCCCCCGGCGCCGCGAAACAGGAGTCGCTGTCCGTCCGGTGAGACCGCTGGGTCCGTGCCGCCGTCGGTACCGGGTACGACCCGACCTGCGCGCTCATCCAGCGGCCATAGCATGAGCGGCCGTCCGGCGTCGGCAGCGCCGGTGTACACCAGCGCGCGGCCATTCGGCGTGATCGTCACGGCCGCGAACTGCGTCTCCTCCACGAGGTTGCGGTACGGAATCACGGTGATCTCGCCGGAACCGTCGTCCCGTCGGGCCGCGATCCAGGCGGCAGCCGTGAGGCTCGCTGCGAACGCGCCCACCACCACCTGGCCGGTGCGGCCGCGCCACCAGGTCGCGCGATTGCCTGACGGTGCCGGTGCCGCCGACCGCGTTGGTCCACCAACATTTACGGCGCCCGATGCGACCGCATCACCCGACAGCGCATCCGCAAACTCGCGGGCGGTCGACTGACGGTCGGCGGGAAGCTTGGCGAGGGCTCGCATCAATGCTGCGTCAACGTGCGCCGGCACGTCCGGCCGAACCGTTCGCACGCTGGAAGGCGCGTCCCCGAGCACCTTCGCAAGCACCGCCTGTGGCGTCCGTCCAGTGAACGGCGGATCGCCCGCGAGTAGCTCGTAGAGCACGCAGGCCAGCGAGTAGATGTCGCTCCGGCCGTCGAGCGCCGGGTCACCGACTGCCTGCTCCGGGCTCATGTACGGCGGCGTCCCCAGCGAGAATCCGGGCCGCGTCATGCGCTCCACATCCGTGCCCTGCACAGCCAGGGCGATGCCGAAATCCGCGACGAGCGGCCGCCCATCGTGAAGCAGGATGTTCTCCGGCTTGATGTCGCGATGCACGATTCCGCGGCGATGCGCATAATCGAGTGCATCCGCCACGTCGGCCGCGATGCGTATCGCGTCGGCCATCGGCAGCTGCTTTTCGCGTGTCAGCCTCGCGCGGAGCGTCTCTCCCTCGATCAGCGGCATCACGTAGAACAGCAGGCCGTCCGCACTTCCGCTGTCGAAGAGCGGAAGAATGTGCGGATGCTGTAGCGCCGCCGTCATCCTGATTTCGCTCAGGAACCGCTCGGCACCAAGCATCGCCGAGAGCTCGGGGTGCAGCACTTTGATCGCGACGCGGCGCCCGTGCCGCAGGTCGTGCGCCAGGTACACCGTTGCCATGCCGCCGCTGGCGATCTCGCGCTCCGCGCCATAGCGGTCGCCGAGTGCGCCGTTCAGGCGTGCGAGCATCTCGCCCGACGTGACGCTGCTCGGTCGAAGCGGAAGCGTCGCATCCACCGCGTACGCAGCGTCGAGTCGAGTCACGCTACTGGTAAGCAGTGAACCCGCAAGCTCACCGGCGGGTTGCGCGAGAAAGCCCCAGCTCCCATTCGCGAGGTCGCAGGCGTCGGCGAGTCGTCCGACGCGCTCGCGCAGCGCCCGGTCGCCGCCGCATGACGCGTCGAGAAACGCGCTCCGCGATTCGTGCGGCACGGCCAGCGCCTCGTCGACAAGCAAGCGAACGCGCGCCCACTGGGCCGGTGTCTCCGCGGCGTGCTCGCGCGTCAGGTGGTCGCTCATTCAGATCGCACCAGGCCGGTCTCCTCAGTCATCGCGCAACGCGTCGTGGAGCCATGCACGCGCCATCTGCCACTCGCGAGCGACGGTGCGCTGCGAAACGCCAAGTGCCTCGGCTGTCTCGATCTCGTTGAGGCCCGCGAAGAAGCGGCACTCGACCACACGGGCCATTCGCTCGTCGGTATGGCGAAGCCGCTCCAGCGCCTCGTCGAGCGCAAGCAGCGAATCGGCACGCTGGGGCACCGAGAGCGCTGCCGAGTCGCCATGCTCGAGGAAGTCGAGAGTGACGGAGGCGCGACTCTTCCCGCCACGTCGGGCCGCCTGATGCTGGCGCGCATAATCGATCAGGACCCGGCGCATGGCGCGAGCGGCGAGGGCGAAGAATTGTCCTCGGTCGAGCCACTCCGCGCGCGACTGGTCGGCAAGCCGCAGATACGCCTCGTGCACGACGGCGGTGGTGGACAGCGTGTGGCCGTGCGACTCCGCCTCCAGCTGCCGATGGGCGATGCGCTTGAGCTCCAGGTATACCAGCGGCATGAGCTGCTCCATCGCCTCCGGCGCGCCGCAACTGAGCGCCGCCAGTGCCGCGTTGATCTCAGGCTCTCGGTCGGGGGACATGTGGCCAGGGATGGGAAGTGGCGATGGCGTCCGGATGTGGCGTCTTCTGCCTCCTTCCTGCGCGTCTACTGTCGTGACGATACAGCGCCATTCCACGGAACGCCACGGCCACTGACCCGGCAAGCTGCAAGGAGAGGACCATGACCCGGCCCGTACGAACCACGTGTATGCTCTTGCTGCTCTCGCTGGGAATCGGAGGTTGCGACGGGGGCGGCTATCGATGGACGCCATCGGTGCCGACTGCGCCGAGCGTCCCACCGACGCCTTCGGCGCCCTCGGTGCCCTCGGTGACCTCCATCGACCCGAACGTTGGTGCGGCGGGCGGCGCCACGCGACTCCGGGTGTTCGGTGCCGGATTCCGCCCGGGTGTGCTCGTGCGGTTCGGAGACGCGGCGGTGCCGGCGCGATTCGATCACCGGGATCCTCCCGGCGCGGTCATGTATCTGGACGCACCCGCACATGCCGTCGGCACGGTGGATGTGACGATCACCAACACCGATGGCGCGTTCGTCGTGCTCCCAGGCGGCTTCACGTTCGTGCCACCGGCTTCCCTGGACTTCAACGGGCGCTGGTCGGGCTTCGGAGACAACGGACAGGATATCCCCATCCTGTTCACAATCCGCAACGGCTACGTGGTCAGTGTCTCGTGCGACGAGTACGTGACGTTGACGTTCGCGTCGCCGCCAGAGGTCCGCGACGGATCGTTCTCCTTCGCAGACGGCGACGTGACGTTCACCGGCCGCATCGTCTCGGCGATGCAGGCCGTGGGAACGATCAACCTCGGGCCGTGCACGGCGACGAACTGGACCGTCGAGAAAGTCGGCGCTTCCCCCTGACCTGGCCAAGCCCGGTAACCGCACCGCTTGGCGCAATCCGAAACGACGCCAGTTGCCGAGTCCGCCAGTTCGCCGTTCGGTCGGTAGACCCCTGCACAGTTACCGGAGACCGCATGCGTACTCCATTGCCCGCACGGCCGCTCGTCGCCACAACGCTCCTTCTCATCTCTCTCGTCATGCTCCCTTCGTGCGAGAGCAACACCGTCACGAGCAGCCCGCCCACATCCACCTTCGCGCTCTCGCTGGACAGCGCCGCTGCAACACTCGGCACCACCGCATCATCAGCAAGGCTCCGCATCAACGTCGCACGGATGGAGGGCTACGATGGCGTGGTGAATCTCGCCGTGGAGGGCGCGCCGGATGGCGTGATCGCGAGCTTCAGCGAGACCTCGATTCCCATGAAGACCACCTCGAGCGTCCTCACCCTGGCGGCCGACGGCGCGCCACCCGGCGAATACGCCCTCACGGTGCGCGGAACCGGACATGGGGTGACGGAGCGCATCGCGTCGCTCGCGCTCACAGTGAGCCGCGACATGGACGGCGGCTTCACACTCAGCGCATCCCCTTCGGTCAGCATACCCGCGACGGGAGCCACGACGACAATGGTCAGCATCGAGCGCCTCAACGGATTCACAGGGGCGATCTCGCTTTCGTTGCACGCATTGCCGGCTGGCCTGACCACCGCCTTCATTGATGCCGGAACGGCGGATGCTGCGGTGCTCTCCATCGCGACGTCCCAGAGCGCCGCTCCCGGCGTGTACACGCTCACGATTACCGGCACGGCCGCCGGTGTGGTGACGCAGACCACCGTGGTCATGGTGACGGTCTTTGCCATCACTGGCAACGTTGCGTTTCAGTTCTGCGAACCGGCTGGTCTGCACGTGTGGTTCGCGGTGCAGAGCGAG
>JANMNM010000076.1:0-1733 GCA_031373905.1 Gemmatimonadaceae bacterium
TTGTCCGCGACCTTTACCACTGATTCCTGTTGGATCATTGTCGTCGCCTCCGATCAGCGCGCGCGCTCGACGATCTCGACGACCCGCCAACGCTTGGTCTTCGAGAGCGGTCGCGTCTCCATGACGCGTACCGTATCACCCATCTTGGCCGCATTCTCCTCGTCGTGCGCCTTCACCGTCTTGGTGAGCGTCATCATCTTGCCGTACTGCGGGTGCGGCACGCGACGCTCGATCGTGACAACGACCGTCTTGTCCATCTTGTCGCTCGTGACAACGCCGGTCCGGATCTTCCGGGCCTGGCGCGCCTTCGCGGCTGTAGTCTGCTGAGTTTCCGCCATCATATCTCCTTACTGACCCTGCCGCTGACGCAGCACGGTCTTGAGTCGGGCGACATCGCGACGAATTGCGCGCTTGCGGAGCGGATTCTCCAGCTGCTCGGTCGCACCACGAAAGCGCAGTCGGAAGCGCTCTTCCTGCAGCTCGGCGATCCGCTGCTGGATTGCATCAACACTCATGTCCTGAATTTCACTCGCCAGCATCGGTATGCGCCTCCTCACGCATGACGAACTTCGTCTTCACAGAGAGCTTGGCCGATGCCAGCGCCAGCGCACGTTCCGCCGTCTCACGCGTCACACCTTCCAGTTCGAACAGCATCCGGCCGGGCTTCACCACCGCCACCCAGCCTTCCGGTGACCCCTTGCCCTTACCCATGCGCGTCTCGGCCGGCTTCTTCGTGATCGGCTTGTCCGGGAAGATCCGGATCCACACCTTGCCGCCACGCTTGATGAACCGCGTCATCGCGATACGCGCCGCCTCGATCTGCCGGTTCGAGATCCAGCCCGGCTCCAGCGACTGCAACCCGTAGTGACCGAAGGCCACCGTGTTGCCGCGCCGTGCCACGCCGGTCGTCCGGCCCTTGAACATCTTGCGGAACTTGATCCGCTTTGGACTCAGCATTGGTCAGGATTCCTCAGGCGCCGGTCGAGTAGGTCTTGCCACGCCGGTCTTCCACCACTTCGCCCTTGTAGATCCACACCTTGATCCCGATCGTGCCAAAGGTGGTCTTCGCGGTTGACTGGGCGTAATCGATGTCGGCGCGCAGCGTGTGGAGCGGAGTGCGCCCCTCGTTGTACCCTTCGACGCGCGCGATTTCCGCGCCGCCCAGGCGTCCACTGCACTTGATCTTGATGCCCTGCGCGCCCATCCGCATCGCACTCTGCACCGCACGCTTCATCGCGCGGCGGAACGAGATGCGCTGCGCCAGCTGATTGGCAACGTTGTCGCCCACCAACTGCGCATCCAGCTCGGGACGCTTGATCTCCTCGACGTTGATGCCGATCTCCTTGCCCGTGAGCTGTGCCAGCTCATCGCGCAACTTGTCGACTTCCGCGCCCTTCTTGCCGATCACGACGCCAGGACGCCCCGTGTGCAGCGTCACCGTCGCCTTGCCAGGCTTCCGCTCGATGCGGATGTCCGACAGCGCCGCATGCTCGAGGCGCTTGTGCAGGTACTTCCGCAGCAACGCATCCTCACGCAGCAGCTGCGGATAGTCGCGTCCCGCGTACCACGTCGAACGCCACGTCTTGCTCACACCAAGACGAAAGCCGATCGGATTGGTCTTCTGACCCATTAGCGCGTCCCCCGCTCAGTCACCGTGATCTCGATGTGGCTCGTCCGCTTGATCATCGGCGTCGCCCGCCCCATCGCCGCTGGCGTGAAGCGCTTCAACTTCG
>JANMNM010000233.1:0-27457 GCA_031373905.1 Gemmatimonadaceae bacterium
GGGCGAACCTGCATCCCACCACACCCGAACTCACTTGGCCGCGAGGGTCAGCGTGAGGATCATCGAGTACGAGCCCGGCACGTCGCGCTCGTAGGCCCAGCGGGACTGGAACGAGAGGTTCGTGTCGAGGCCGACGGTGCCGGTGGCGTTGTTCAGCACCAGCGCTGCGGTGGTGCCGAGGGGCGCGAAGGCGCCGGCGGCCGTCTTCCATTCCACATCGCCGGCCGGCTTCGTGACGCCGGCAGGGGCCGTCATCGTGGCCGGGGCGGTGATGCTGACCTCGAACGCGCGATTCGCCACCACCTTCACGTTCGGTCCTGCGGAGGCGGCCAGGGGCGTGGCGGTGAGGTACGCGTTGCCCGCGAGTGCGCCGTAGTTCGACGACGTCGGGTTGCCCAGGCCGGTGGTGGTCGAGCTCACGGTGAGCAGGAGGATGTCGTTCACGGTGGTCGACACCGTGTGCTGCTGCGTCGTGGCGACCGCGTTGACTGCCAGATTGCCGCTGCCGTTGGGACCCGTCGTGGTCTGCGCCTGCGCCGTCGCTGCCAAAGCCGTCAGCGCAACCGCCGAGGCCACCATCTTGCCGAACTTCATCGCTTCCTCCTGTGGGATAAACGAACGAGTGGTAGCGCCGGTGCTACTTCTGGCCCCACCGCACGCGCGGCGGGTGTGCCGGAGTGCAGAAGGGCCGCCAGACGATCCCGGCGATGCTTCACCGTTGTCAGAGGCAGATCACGGTCCTACAGGTCGAGCCCGCTCAACTCGCACGCCCGGGCCGGTCTGAGAAACAGATGAAGTCGTTATGCAACAACGTCTTGCGCTGTAGCTCACCGTAAACGACCCGTTAAGGGAGATGCTAGAGCTCGCTTGGCACAGTTCTTGAAAATCGTTTGTGACGCCACAGCTGACGCCGCTTCTGACGGATTCCTGCGACGTTCGTCCATGGTGTGACTCATGCCGCGCCGCCCGTTCGGCCGCGATGCCGCACCTTGTGCACACGCCGGATCCCGCCGATGCCCCTGCGTTCCTGCCATCGCCAGATCACCACGCTGCGCGTCAGCCTCGTGGCCGGCACGCTGCTGCTCTCAGGGTGCATCGCGAGCACCGACGTGGGCAGCGCCGGCGTGAGCGTGACTGGCACCTGGCGGTATGCGGGGCGACAGACGGTGCCTGCCGACGCGGATCTGGCGGGGACGCTTTCGTTCACGACCCAGGTCGGAGCTACCGTCGCCGGCGCACTGGATGTGACCGAGACCGACTTCCGCGGCACGCCACGCCGCCTCACCGGCGCCGTCGCGGGCCGGACGGTGGACTCCACGACGGTGGACTTCGATCTCGTCCTGAGCGCAGTGACGCGTCGCCACGTCGGCCGCGTGGTGGGTGACTCGCTCACCGGCACATGGATCGAGCAGGCCGTCGCCGGCGGCGCACCAACGGCGTCGGGCTCCTTCCGTGCGGCACGCAACCGGTAACCGACAGGGCCGTGATCCCGAGGTGGTTCTGGATTTCGACGGGGGTAGGTCGCAGCGGATACCAGTGCGTTCCAGCGGGTGCCGCCCTGCCCCTCGACCTGAGCTTGGGTGCCGCCGGCCGGGTTCTGCTGCTCCACCTCCACACTCGAGGCGACCTTCCCCTGAGCGCGGCGTCATGCGTGATGCGGCTGATGGTGCGGTCCAGCGAGTCGAGCAGGATCGGTTCGGTTCGGTTCGGTTCGGTACGGATCGGTTCGGATCGGTTCGGGGGTGCGACGCGCAACGATCATAATTGGCTGAACTGCGAAAGTCGGCGCCTGTGCTGGATGGCTCGTGCCATCGATGACTGCTCGCGTTCGGAGTGGCGTCCCGGTGACGACCTGCAGCTCGAGTGGCGGCAGCGGTGGGCGTTCGGGTGATGGTGGTGTTTCTGGTTGATGAGCTCAGCCGCAGGAACTCGCCCCATGCCGCGGGTACGCACAGATTGCATGAGCGGCTCCGGCATTCCATCGTCTGCTCGCGCGCACGTTTCAACGCTCACTGGATCCACGCCATGCCACTCTCCGCGGCTCAGCTCAAGCATCTCGAAGCGCGCCTGCATGAAGAGCGCGCTCGCCTCCTCAGCCAGTTACGCGATTTCATCGAGACGGAATCCGCCGAGGATAGTCAGGATCTCGCCGGTGACCTGTCGAAGTTCCCTACGCATCCCGCCGACATCGGCACCGACGCCGCGAGCGAGGAACTCGAACTCTCGATCAGCACGCGCGTGTCGGCCGAGATCTCGGAAATCGACGCCGCACTCGAGCGCATCACGAGTTCTCCCGGGACCTTCGGCATCGACGAGCAGACCGGTGAGGCCATTCCGTTCGAGCGGCTGGACATCATTCCGTACGCACGGATCGCGGTCGAGCGGTGAGGGTCGAGGCGGTCACCCGAAGTGTGGTGTGACCGCCGTGCTCATGGCGTTTGCTGCGAGATAGTCAGCGCACGGCGCGTCGGAGGCGCGGAACGCGGCGGACGACGACACCGATTCAATCACTTCTCAACCCGCACGTCGTCGCTGCCGTTGACGCGCGGGCATGGGCGCGTCAAGAGGATCAGACGGGAGCCCCTGAGGGTCTGGTGCGGGGCGGACGACGCCATCGCAGGTCATCGTGAGGCGACACGATGTCCACCGTGAGTGAACGCATGCGTCGCATGCTCACGCGCCGTCTGACACGTGGAACGCTCAGAGGGTGATTGCATCAGGACGAGTTCAGCCTCGTCGATGGATTTCGCCAATGCACTCCGACAAATGTCTGGTTGCACGGCACGCCAAATGGCAAATGACGGTCGTCGCGGAACGCTGCTCGCGCGCTCTTGTCAAAGGGTGAGCACAACCATACGCTTGGCCTCCTCGACCGTGGTTCTTCTCCTCGCCGTGCCTGGGAGCCAGCATGACTCGCTTCGTCATCGCAGCCGCTGTCGCACTGATCGCAGCGGCGCCCGCGTCGGCACAAATCTCGTGGCGCATCGAGACGCCGTTTGGCGAACTCAAAGGCGGCGCCGATGTCATCAAGGCAATCACGAATCCGCTGAGCGTGATCAACATCACCGGCATTCCGACGACGGGTGACTTCCTCGAAGTCGTCGCACGGAATCCCGATCAGCTGCTGAACCTCGTCACGCATCCCCAGGACGCGGCGTACGTGGCCGTAGCCAGTGGCATGTCGGCGGCGCGGAACGCGGTGCTCGTCAAGGGAGGGAACAGGATCCCCCCGAACATCAGGGCGGCCCTCTCGCCCTGGTATCCCGCCGAACTGCTTGAAAGCATTCGATGGAGCACGGAGTGGAACGCCATCCAGAATGTGCCACAACTGGTGCAGTTCCTGGCCGTGCCGAACATCCGGGCGATGACCTTCATGAACGTCGTGATCTTTCACAATCCACGAGAGATCAATGATGTCGAACTCTGGGCGCATGAGATCCATCACGCGCAGCAGTACAAGGAATGGGGGCTCGTGGAGTTCGCGAAGAAGTGGGTCAACAACTCCTCGCTGACGGGCCCCGTCGAGGGACCGGCGTATGACCATGCGAGCATGATCGTCAATGCCATTCAATCGCGTGGCGGCCCTCTCAAACTTCCCGTTCCCACCAGCGGCACGTGCTACGAGGGTTCCGCCTCGGTCGCCTACTGCGACCTGATCGCGGCGTTCGGGCCGTCGCCTGCCACCTTCGTGGTCAGGGGGATCGCACAGGCCAGCTCGAATGGCACGCGATCGGGCAGGATGCGCTTCGTCATGCTGGCTGACGCCGCCGTCTGCAACACGGCAGCAACCAACGAGTACGGCATCGACAACTCGACCCGGCTGGAAGGTCCAGGCTTCGAGTGCCTGGTGACGGTGCCCGCAGGAACGTACCGGCGTGTGACACTGTCAGCTCCGAACTACCGATCCGACGCCACGTTCACCCGGGCGACCGCGACCCTCGTTGCGACACCCAGTCTGACACAGGGTGTGTGCGTGGCCACGTCGGCGTCAACCGCACGCTGCGACCTGAGTGTGGCGGCAGACATGCCATCCGCAACCTTCACCGTGTCTGCGGAGGCTGATGCGGTCGGCGATGGCACCAGGAGCGGTTCGATGCAGCTGAACCTCAGGGTGCGCGGGGCGACGTGCAATGCCAGGGCCGGGCAAAACGTCGGTGTAGACAATGAGACCCGGTTGAGTGGTGATGGCTATTCCTGCACGCTCGTCGTCGCGGGCGGTACGACGACACGCGTCGAGATCGACGCGCCCAACAACCGCGCCACCGCGAAGGACACGAAGGCATTCGCCACATTCGTTCCTGGCGCTCAACGATAGGACGGGTGCTGCGGCGGCGTGGCTGGGTCAGGGCTTCGCACGCACCGGCGGCTCGTCGTCGCGCGTCGGTTGCGTGATTCTCGCTGCACTGCGGCGTGGTCTTCGTACTCGCCTGCCTGCCGATGGGTCAACTGTCATTGACGGCCTCTCGATGGCGTTCGTGATGACGCCCGTCCGGTACCACGCACACTGGAATCCTTCCGTCATTCAACGGGTGGTTTCCGACCGTTCACGATGATCATGGGCGCCCTAATGATCGGCGCCCTCGGGCTGCCGGGAGTGCAGACTGTCGTCCTTGGGTATGGTTTTCACTTCTGACATGCGCGCCAAGCGCCGACGGCGCGCACACCGATCCTGGATGGTCCATGATCAGCGTCGCGAGGGACCTGCTCGTGCTGCCGGCATCACCTCCGGAACGAGTACGTCACGGATTTTCCGCCACACGTTGCACGGACCGAAGTTGCCCGCTGTGGTCGACCCGACACGTCGACGCCCTGCCTCCCGGTTCCGCTCGTCCTCAAGCTTGATCCCAGTACTCCGAGGTCAAGTTAGGACGAGTCATGCCAGCGGCGCTGGCGCGTTGGGCACCACGGGTCGAGGCGGAGCAGGAGCGTCTGCAGCGTGCGGCGGACGGCTGACACCGTGGCGACCGCAATCACCGGCATGGCACGGGTCGACGCTGGCGAAGTCGCGTACCTGCCAGTCGATCTGGCATCTGGGAACTACATCGCGTATTGCCTGGTTGCGGACGCGGTGACGAAGCGGCCGCACATGGAACTGGGCATGTTGCGTGCGATCCGCGTGCCGTGATGCGGAGACCGCGCGCCGCAACCGTGACCATCATGAACCTCGTCGTCGTCTTCGCGCCGGCCGCGGTGCACGATCTCCCGTTCACGTGGGAAACGACGGGCGCCCTCACGCTGGTTGCGACCTTCTGGAATTCCGGCCACCAGGGCTCCGCGAAACTGACGTTCGACACGGCCTGCGACCTCGTCGGATTCGTGTCGGACGATCGCTGGCAGGGGCCGCCGCCGTCGCAGCGAAACGTGCCATGGTCCACTCCCATTTCAGCCTATCGGGTGATCGACGGCATTCGCGTGGCCACGCACGGGGAGGCGAACTGGATCGCGCCGACGGGGGAGTGGACCTACGCTCGGTTCGACGTGCGCTCCATCGCGTACAACGTGGAGCGATGAGGTCGGCGCTGGTGGCGTGTAGTGCCGTCGTCGTCACTGCGCGGTGCGCAGGTCCGCGGCGTCGTCGCTGGCCGACCCCGCGACGCACGCTCAGACTGACGCATTGGCAGGGCGATGTCCCCGCCGTCCCCCCGTCGAACGGCTCGTCCGCCGCCCCCCGCTTCCGCTCCAGCTGCGCGCCTACGACGCCCGCCGCACGAACGGCCACGGACGCGCCAACCGACACGGCAGGACGCCGAGCGCCTCCATCGCCCTCACAAACCGCTGGTCCGACCAGAGCGGATCGAGCAGCGGGTTGCAACCGAACAGGTACTGCTCGTGCCAACGGCGCTGGCCGACAGGGGTCGTGAGCAGTCGAACGAGCGGCTCGCGGTCGCCGAAGATCAGCTCGGCGAATGCGAGGTCGATCCCGCCGGAGCGGTCCCCGTCCGGGCGGCGCAGGGCGGCCCGGACGCGCTCCGCATCGTCCCATCTCTCTGCTGCGGCATAGGCGTGGAGCAGCTTCGCAAGGCGACCGGGCATGGCAGGCGACAACTGTCCGGCGCGCTCGAGCGAGTGCACCGCGCTGTCCGGTTCTCCGCCGATGACCTGTGCCGTGGCGAGCGTCTGGAAGGCGAGCGCGAAGGTGGAATCGATCGCCAGCACGCGACGCGACACGGCAATGGATTCGGGCACGCGTCGAGCGAAGGTCAGTGCGAGTGCCGAGGCGGTCAGCGCCGACTTCGCGAGTGGATCGAGTTGCGTCGCCAGCGACAGCTCGTGCACGGCTTCGTCCGTGTGCCCGAGCCCCAGCAGGAAGAAGCCGAACGCATGATGTGCGTAGGCACTCGAGGGCTCGATGCCGATCGCCCTGCGATAGTGCGCCATCGCGTCCGGAAAGCGGAGCAGGCCTGCGCGCTCCTGCGCGATCGCGGCGGCGATCTGCGCATCCGCGAGCGCGGAATCGAGCGCCACGGCTCGCGTGGCACTCTCCATGACGAGGGCCGGAACCGTGTCCAGGGGATCCGGGACGTACACCGTGAACACGTTATATGCCATCGCCAGACCGGCGTGGGCGCGTGCAAAATCGGGGTCCCTGGCGATCGCCTGACGGAAGAAGTCGATCGATCGCGCGACGTTCTCCGCGCCGCGTGCGAGCCAGAAGTAGCGTCCCTTGAGGTACAGCTCGTACGCCTCGAGATCCGTCGTCCCGCGCCCGACGTCGACCACGGGAGTCGCGGCCGGACGAATGCCCAGCGCAGGCGCGAGTGCGGCGACGACAGCTCGCGTGAATTGATCCTGGACGCCGAAGACGTCGCTCGATCGACTCTCGTAGACGGAATCCCATACCACCTTGCCGTCAGCCGTCCCCACGAGTTGCGTGGTCACGCGCAACCGGTCGCCCGCGCGGCGCACCGTTCCGGCGACGATCGCTCCGACGTCCAGCGCACGTCCGATCTCCTGCGCGGAAATCGACTTGCCCTTGAAGGCGTAGGTGGACGTGCGCCCCGCGATGCGCAGTCCGGGCAATCGCACGAGGGCGTGCGCGAGCTCGTCGGTCATGCCGTCGCTGAAGTAGTCGTCGGCGGCGTTGTCGCCGGTGTTCACGAAGGGGAGGACGGCGAGTGTGCGAATCGCAGACGTGCGGGCCTCGAACGGGTGCTGCAACACCGCGTAGACGGCGGCGATCGCGAGAAGCAGTGCGCTCCCGGCGGCGGCCATCTTCCTTCGCCGCGACAGGGTGCCCGGCGATGCAGGCACGACCAGCGCAGCGTCGAGCGCCTGCACGACCCACTCGGCGGTTGGTGGACGTGCCGCCGGATCTTTCGCGAGCAACCGCTCGATCAACGTGACCAGCGCCGGCGGGATGCCGCGCCGGCGGTCGCCCAAGGGTGCCGGCGCTTCGGTCAGGTGCGCCGCCACAAGCTGCTGCGCGGTGCGCGTTCCGAACGGGTGCGCACCCGCCAGCATTTCGTATCCGATCACGCCGAGCGCATACAAGTCGGCGCGATGGTCCGTGTGGCGGTCGCCCACCGCCTGCTCGGGCGCCATGTAGGCGGGAGTCCCGATCGACACACCGGTGGCCGTGAGCGTCGCCACGCGCTCGTCTCCATGCTCGGTCGCGGCCGCCAGTGCCTTGGCGATGCCGAAGTCGGCGATGACGGCGTGCCCTCCCGAGAGCAAGACATTTTCAGGCTTGAGGTCGCGATGCAGCACCCCTTGGCCGTGTGCATACGCCAGCGCGTCGGCCAGCTCGCGCAGCAGCCGCGTGGCGTCGGCGATCGGCAGCGCCCCATCACGCGTGATCCGTGCGCGAAGCGTCTCGCCATCGACGTACGGCATGACGTAGTACAGGAGGCCGTCCGCCTCCCCCGAGTCGTGCATGCCGAGCACATGAGGATGCGTCAGGCGCGCGGCGAACCGGATCTCGTGCAGGAAACGCTCGACCCCGGCCGGCGACACCACGTCACGGATCAGCACCTTGATCGCGACCGCGCGCGCGTGGCGAACGTCTCGTGCGAGAAAGACCGCGGCCATCCCACCGCGACCGAGCTCGCGCTCGACGACGTACCGGTCCGACAATGCCGTGCCCAGCGATTCGGCGAGCGTCACCTCGAGTCACCCCGTCAGCGCATGCCGGATGGAGATCGTGGGTACCTCGACGGTCCCGTTCCGACGAGGATCAACATGACCCCCGTCTCGCGACTTCGCCACCTGATTCACCGGAGGGAGCGGTGTCAGGGACCATACGTCACCCGAGCGGCGTGTGTGTATTGCCGAGCATGCCAGCGCCGTGCCGCGCCATGGGCTGTCGAGTGTCGCCGGTTGCGGCGGACAAGTCATGGCCGTATCGCGACAACACTCGCCGCACCGGCCCGATGACACGCCGGCAGCACATTCTGCGCGGCGAAGTCACAGACGCGCGCTGCCGGTGCCGCAGTCGGTGCACAGGCAGGCGAACGACGACGACTTCAGGCCGTCGTTCACCGCGCCCACCGGCGGAAGCCTTTCGACTCGTTCTCGTTGGTGGCACCGGCGCCGGGCTCCAGTTCCGCGCATACATCGTGGCGTTCAACAACACGGCATGACCGGCCGGGATGGTTGCTATGACGCGGCAGCTGGGCGTCCACGGTACCTTGGTGGCACGTCCTGCCCCAGCACTGTCACGCCTCACCGTCTGGCGACGGGGCGCACGACCGGGAGGCCAGCCAGCCATGGAGCTCATCGGCCTGAACTTGCACCGGCGCAAGCGTCAGTGGTCCATCACGGCGGACGACGGCACGAGCACGGACCGCCGCATCGCCACCAGTCGGGAGCGATGCAGCGCCGTGCTGGGAGGGCGGGAGCCGGACCGCATCCTGCGCGAGGCGAGCACGGAGCGTGAGTGGGTGGCCCGCCACCTGGAGTCGCTCGGTCATGCGGTGATCGTCGCCGATCCGAATGACGCGCCGATGTACGCCAATCGCTCGCGCCGCACCACGACCGATACTCGCGACCAATCGGAGCGGTCAGTGTCTTGATCCGGCACCGGCTTAACGGGGCACGCTCGTCGAGCGAGCCAGGCGCGGCGACTCCGAGGTCGCGCTGCGATGGAGGCGATGCCGCATGGTGTCGCCTTCATCGTGTTTTCGTGCTGTGCTATCACGCCGTGGCGCGACGCACCGTGATGCACGCTCAGCGCAGGCGCGCGGCCGTACCACGAGTCACCAGCAGGCAAGGATGCCGCGGTGAGGAGATCCTGCGGTTGCGTCGTCACGTTACAAAATGCCGTCCGCACGCGATGCAGAGTGCGACGATGCGGTAACAGGCTCTTCCATGCGCAACTTGCACTATTGCTTTTTTCCAATCCGCGAATTGAATTGCATTGGTATACCTGTGCCACCAAGGTGTTTTCACCATAGGGAGTAACACTATGTTCAAGCTGACCCGGCCATTCGGCCGCACCATGCTGGTTGCGGGGACCTGTCTTCTCGGTCTGGCAGCATGCGATTCCGCAAGCAACTCGATGGATCCGACGGAGACTGCGAGGAGTTCGCTCGTCAGTGCCGCCGTGATCAACGCAGGATCCGGGGTGATCGCCACGGGTCAGTTCACCACGTTCGTCGCGAACGAAAGCGGCCGCACGACGACGGAGTTCTGGGACAACGTGTCGGCAGACAACGTACCAGGGTCGCAGTGCAACTCCGGCTTCTTCGTGGTCGGTACAATCGGCGTCGCCTGCAAGAGCGAGGCAGCTGGCTCATACGCGAACCGAGGGCTGTTCCCTACAGGGGCCATGTTCCTCGGCACGGGCGCCGGCTTCTTCTCACCGAACGCCTTCACCTTCGCCGGCAGCCGGACGTACAAGGTCAAGCTGCTCGGCTCGTATGCTGGTGATGCCAGCACCGTCGGCTGGTATTCGAAGAGTGGAGGAGTGTACACGTTCAACGCGGTTGCAGCGTGGGGCGCGCGCACCATCAACAGTGAGCTGACGATCGACCCGGGCACTTCGGAGTGGGGCTTCTTCGTCAAGAACATCTACATCAATCCCACGGGCAGTTGTGGTCCGCAGACCGCGTGCACCGACGCCACCGGCGGATTCACCGGTGCGCCGTTCCAGCAGTTCGCGCTGTTCTCGAACTCGGCCCAGACGACGTTCATGGTCGGCATCGAGGACAACATCATCGAAGTGCTCATCGGCGATCAAGATGAAGACCACAACGACTACATGTTCAGAGTCGAGCCGGCGCAGATCGCGGGTGGTCAGGGCTGCTCACCCGGCTACTGGAAGAACCACACGCCGTGGCCGGCCCCGTACACCCCGGGCACGCTGTTCAACTCGGTGTTCAACGGCGGCGCTGCGTTCGCCGGCAAGACGCTGCTGCAGGTCCTCAACCAAGGTGGCGGCGGCCTGAATGCGCTCGGCCGTCAGTCCGTCGGGGCACTGCTGAACGCGGCAAGCCCGAACGTCAGCTTCGAGCTGACTCCGGCGCAGGTGATCGCGAAGTTCAACGCGGCAGTCGCCGCCGGCGGTTCGGCGATCGAGGACACCAAGAACGAGTTCGAGGCACTGACCGACGTGAACGGCCGCGTCTGCCCGAACCCAGCCAAGTAAGCGGATCGCGGCACGCGGTTCGACCGGTTGCAGGCGAGGGGGGTGACGCGACGCGTCACCCCCCTCGTCGCATCCATGCCAGTCTCCACGGCGACTCGGCGGACTGCCGCGTGGCACGATCAGAACGGAGTGGCGCCGAGCTGCCGCACCATCGTCTGATAGTAGGCGAGTTGCGTCCGGTGATCGGCTGACGGCATACCCGTCCAGCGGGACGAGGCACTGTAGAGCGTGCTGATACGCGACATCAGCTCCTGCACTTGCCGCTTCGTGTCGACCGTGGCTGCGTCGGTGCCGGCAGCGGCGCGCGCACGAACCGCAACCGGTGCGAACCGCCTCATGAGCGAGGCGACGTCCTGCAGAAAGTTCGTCCACGCGCGCCGCTCAGCCAGCGAGACGACGAGACGCGGGTCTTCGCGCACGATCACGGGTTGTGTCGTCGTGACGCCGCCTGCCGCCAGCGTGACCGCGTACGTCCCCGGCATCACCAGCGGTCCCGGCGTCGTGGCACTTGGCCCTGCATCGTCATCCTCGCCTCCGCCGCTGCGGACCGCAATGTCTGCGTGACGGAGATTCCAGACCACACGATTGATGCCGCGTGCCGTTGTGGACTTCAGTTCCTGCACGAGGATGCCGGCAGCGTCGCGAACGGTCAACGTGGCGGTGCCGCCGGCAGCGGCAAGCCAGTAGTCGATGGGGGCGCCGTTCGCCGGGTTCTCACCGCGGAACAGCATGTCACCCGTGTGCGGACGCAGGTTGCTGGTGCGAATCTCGTACGCCGGTTGCACCGTGAACAGGTGTGACGGCTTCGCTGCAACCGCTGGGGTCAGTTCCTGCAACGCATTGACCTGATCGAGTACCCACGCGCCGCGCGCGTGCGACGCCAGCACCAGTGCATTGTCACGCGGATGCAGCGCGATGTCGTTGAACGGCATCGTGGGCATGTTGTTGCGGAGCGGTATCCACTGCGCCCCGCGCGACGGAGAAATGAAGACACCGAACTCCGTGGCGAGGTAGAGCAGCTTCGGGTTGCGCAGATCCTCGCGGATCGTGCGTGCCACTCGCTCCGCTGGCAGGTCACCTGCAATCGAGACCCACGTGGCACCGAAATCCGTCGTCATGTAGACGTAGTTGCGGAAGTCGTTGCTGCGGTGATTGTCCACCGTGACATACGCGGTACCGTCCGCATGATGCGACGGCTCGACACCGGCAAACCAGGCGCCGGCTGGCAACCCGGGGAATCGCGTGTGCTGGTCGCTCCATGTGACGCCACCGTCGCGCGACACTCTGAACCGCCCGTCGTCCGTGCCCACATACAGCAGTCCCTTGCGTCGTGGCGACTCGGCGAGCGCAGTGATGCCCGGGAAGTACGGCACGCCGTCGTCGATGGAGAGCGTTGCTGCGCTCGGGTTCCGGCCCATCAGCGGCAGCGTGGAACGATCGACGCCGGTCGTCATGTCGCCCATGTCCGTCCAGCTGGCGCCGCGATCGCGCGAGCGGAAGAGATGCTGCATGCCGACGTAGATCGTGCCCGTGTCGTGCGGCGAGACCACAATCGGCGAATCCCAGTTCGCCGGATGCATCGCGTTGCCAAGCACGGCGGTGGCACCGGGCTTGCCCCAGGTGTCCCAGTTGCGGCGCCCGGAAATGTGTCCGGTTGGATCGCCCGGTCGGATATCCTGCACCTGCCATGTCCTGGTGTCACCGCGCTGCAGCCCCAGGAATTGCGAGGCGGAAAAGACCGTGCCGGGATGCCTGAGATCAGGAACCACCCAGAAGCCATCGCCGCCGCAGAGGCGCGACCAGTGCTCGTTGAGAATGCCACTCGTATTCCAGCTCGCGCTTGGCCCGGTCCAGCAGCCGTTGTCCTGCAGGCCACCGTACACGTTGAATGGCACTGCATTGTCGACGGCGATGCGATAGAACTGCGACAGCGGCAATGAAGAGACGAAGAGGAACCTGACGCCGCGATCGTAGCTGATGCCGATGCCGCCGTCATCGAGCTTGATGACATGGCGACTGTCTTTCGGGTCCACCCAGACGAAGCGGTCATCGCCGTGCGTGGTGGTGCGCGGCGCCGTGAATGTCTTGCCGCCATCGTCGCTGAACGAATACGCGTTCAGCATGTACACGCGCTTGTCATCGTTCGGGTCGATCGTCGGCTGGCTCGCGTACATCGGACGCGGGTTCCAGTCCGAGAGAAAGGTCCACGTGGCGCCCTTGTCGTCGCTGCGATAGAGGCCGGCCTTGCGCTGGATGTAGGCCGTGGACGCGTTGTAGCGTGCGCCCTGCTCGAGGCTGACCACCACGACGTTCGGATTCTTGCGGTAGATGGCAATGCCGATGCGCCCCACTTCGCCCGCGGGCAGACCGTTGCCGGTCAGTTTGCTCCATGTCTCGCCGGCGGCGGTGCTCTTGTAGAGGGCACTGCCTGGGCCACCGCCGTCGAACCCGAACGCGCTGCGACGACGCTGATACATCGCCGCGTAGAGCACGTTCGGATCGCTGCCGTCGATGGCCACATCGGTGGCGCCGGTTTCGTCGTCCACGAAGAGCGTGCGACTCCAGGTGCGTCCGCCGTCGACGGACTTGAAGACGCCGCGATCACCACCTGCGCCCCAGACGGATCCCTGTGCCGCGACGTAGGCGATATCCGGATTCGTCGGGTGCAGCACGATCCGACCGATGTGCTTCGACTCCCGCAGACCGACATTGGTCCACGTCCGGCCAGCGTCGGTGGACTTGTAGACGCCGCCGCCCCAACCGACGCTTTGCCGGTTGGCGCGCTCGCCGGTGCCCACCCAGAGGATGTCCGGGTTCGGTTGAAAGACGACGACGTCGCCGATGGAGTGCACCGGCATCGCATCAAAGAGCGACTCCCACGTGACGCCGTTGTCGCGTGTGCGCCACAGACCGCCCGTGGCTGCGGCCACGTACATGGTGTACGGGTTGGACTCGACGACATCCATGTCCACGACCCGTCCGGACATGGATGCGGGCCCGATGTTCCGGAGGCGGAGACCGGCGAGGTCTGACGCGGTGATGGCCGATTGGGCGAGCGCCAGCGGAACCTGGCAGGTGGCGGTGCCGAGGAGGAGGAGAGCAGCGGCACGGAGGGCGCGCATGATGGTCGAGGCGAAGGAGTTCGATGGATACGGCGTCACGGGCCACAGCACAATGTCTGCGTTCCGTGAGGAGTGCAACGGCGGGAATGGCAATCCACAGCCCCGCAGGTCATTCAGTTGGCAAGTTGCCCTTTCACAGCGATTCCCGATTGAACGAGTCTTCCAGCACGGGTTCCCGGTTTGCACAGCAGTCGGCCGGCATGATCCCGGATTCTTGAGTGCTCCTCTCGTCGAGGGCGTATTTGTGGCGGCGCCAGGCACGTCGGGGAAACTGACGACTGCTCACCACTGCCGCTCATGTCGCGGACATTGCAGCCTCATGTGTACCCGTCGCCATGTCGATTGCGACTTTTGACAGCGCGTGCGGCATTCCTATGATGTAAACGATACGGTGAGACTTTCCCTCAGTTCTGGAGACGCCATGAGAGGTCGTGCGAACGTGATCCCATTCGCCACTTTGGCGGCCATGCTCCTCGCGGCGTGTTCGGCACCGCCTGCCAAGGACGCACCCAGCACCGGCGCGGCCGCTGCTGCGCCGGCGCAACCAAACGTCGCTGAGATTCGCGCGCTGATCGACGCGGCCAATCAACGGGTCATCCCCGCTTTGATCGCGGGCGACGTGGCGGGCGCTACTGCCAATTATGCCGACAGCGTGGTGGTCATGATGACCGGCATGCCCATGATGAAGGGAAAGACGGCAGTCGAGGCAGGCTTCAAGGGCATGCTGGAAGTCATGAAGCTGGACGCATTCAGCAGTGCGACGCTCGACGTGCAAGTGAGCGGGGACATGGCCGTGGAAACGGGCACGTTCGCGATGACCAGCACGATGAAGGGCGCGAAACCGGTGAAGGACGTGGGCAAGTACCTGACCGTCTGGCAGCGGCAGGCAGACGGTGGGTGGAAGGTCATCCGCGACATCAACAATTCGGACATCGCACCGGCGGCGGCGAAGTAGGCTGCGCGTGACGAGTCGCATGCGCATTGCCTGCACCACAGCGCGAATGTCACACTGACTGAGGCGTTGGCCGCCACCAGCCTTTCACGTGCATCGCGCGCCAGTTCGAGCCTCATCCGGGAACTGGCGCGCGGCGGATCGCCGGCAGGAGCCGACGTGGCCGAGCAGCCGTTTTGGTAAACGCCGGTCTCCACCGTTAGCTTCACCCGCGCCGCCACGCGCCACCACGCGCAGCCAGCGTCCGATGGTTGACGCTGCTGCAGCACGAGCCCTCGGCACCTTATACAGCCTCCAGTCATTTGCCGGATTCGCGAAGGCAGATTCAACACTTCCGTTCTGGTAACACTGCGTGATCTTGACATGCTGCTGAAGCGGTCGGCACGGACGTCGTATTCGCTGTTCGCAGCCGGACTGCTTCTCGTGACCGCGTGCAGCGGCACATCCGGCACGGAACCGCGTGGACGGGTGCCCGGGCTGCGCGTCGTGTCGGGCGGTTCGCCACCGCCTGATACGATAGGCTCCGTGATCGACGCGCCGCTCGTGGTGGAGTGGAACGCCGCGGACGGCTCGCCAATCGTGGGGAGCGATGTTCTGGCCGAGATAGATCTCGCCCCTGGCGAAAATCTCTTCTCGCCTCGCAGGATGAGTGTTGGCGCCACACAGTCGTCCAACTGCGCTTTCGTGAATTACGGTGGGTTGGACGGTGCGAAGACGGACGCCAGCGGTCAGGTGCGCTTCTGCCTGCGCCGTGAACTGATCGCGGGGAATGCGCGCGTGTCCCTTCGCTCACTCTCCCGATCGGACACGACGTCGGCCTCGTTCCTCGTCGCAGCGGGGCGCTCCGTGGGCCTTGCGGTGTCGCCGGATACGGCGGTGATGATCGGGAGCCAGACGACGCTCCGCGCCTCGCTGGTTGATCGGGCGGGCAATCGTCGATTCGAGGTCGCCACGCCACTGACGAGCGGAGCCAACCTCACACTCGTGCCGGGCGCGCAACCGACCGTTGCCGGCGTCGCCTTCGGGGCACAGTGGGTGCAGCTCGTCCTCGACGCATTCCGTGACTCGACGCTTGTCAACGTCGTGCCCGCCGGACGAGTGTTGGCGTGGAACTTTGACGCCAAGACCGTTCAGCTCTGGAACATGGATGGGTCGACCGTGCGCGATATCACACCGTCGAGTCTCAACACCGCCGCTCTTCCGCGTTTCGATTTCTCGCGCAGTCGCGCGCTGTTCATTTCGGATGTGTCGGCGGGGCTGAACAACAGCATCGTCATCGTCGACACCACCGGCGCCAACCGCCGGACGATCAATCAGCGTCAGACCATCGATCGCACGGTGGCGATGCGTTCATTGGCCGATGGCTCGCTGCTGGTCGTCGCGACACCTGCACCGACATCCCCGTTCCTGACGCCCGCCGACCTCCGCGTCTGGCGCGTTGCGACGGACAGCACGATCAGTGAACTGGCTCGGATTCCCGACGCGTTCTTCGAGCAATACACCGCCGACATCTCGCCCAATGGAGCGCAGGTCGCGTACATCGCGTTTGGCCCTGCCGCCTTTCCGGAGTTGCGTGTTCTCGATATCGCCACGGGTGCGTCACGCGCACTTGTCCAGAAAGCGTATGCACCGCGCTGGTCGTCGACCGGCGATCGGCTGGCGTATCTCAGCACCGCCTCTGCCACCTTCTTTCCCGCCAACACTGGCGAGTTGATGACGATTCGCGCCGACGGCACGAGCCCCAGGAACCTGTCGGGAACCCGGAAATTCAGTCCGGGATTGACCTGGTCGCCCGACGATTCCTATGTGATGGGCCGACAAGTCGAAGGAGGGTGGCGAATGTACCGGCTCTCCGACGGGGCCGCGGCTGGCATCCCGCTGCGCACACGCTCGGGGGCGCCATTTCAGCTCCTCCAGCCTGATTGGCGCTAGGCAGCGCACCGGCGGCTGAGGCTCCGGTTGGGTGCTACACTCCAGCAATGACGGTCGAAGCCAGACGCGCGTACACAACTTCCATTCCCCGCCATGACCCACCGCCCTGTACACGCCCCGAATCTCCCCAAACCCGTCGGCCCATACTCGCCCGGCATGGGCTTCGAACGCCTCGTCTTCGTCTCCGGTCAGGGCGCGACGGATCCGGTCACGGGTCTGCTCGCCGGCAGCGACGCCGCCGCGCAGACGGCGCAGTGCCTCAGGAACGTCGAGACGATCCTCAAGGCGGCCGGTACCGACCTGCAGCACGTGCTCCGCTGCGGCGTGTTCCTGCTCGACATGGCGGAGTTCAAGGAGATGAATGGCGTGTACGAACGAATCTTCGGTGATCACCGGCCGGCGCGGACGACGATCCAGGCAGCGGGGCTGCCCGGCGAGGGGCTGCGTGTGGAGATCGACTGCATCGCCTACATCCCCTGACGCGCGTGGTCTGAACCGACCGCACGGCACCGACTCTCTCGAATGGCACGACATTCGAGCGTCCGCCAAGGACGTAACGGACTTTGTGCGCGGCCGTCGACAGGTGACCTTTCGTCTGTTCGACGGGTACGTCGATGCGCATCGCGCCTTCAAGCCTCAACCCCGCCCCACGTGCGCCCTCAGTGCCGCCTCGCCGCATTCAGCGTCCTCGCCGTCACCGCCTGCTCGGCACCAACCGGCAGTGGTGGCACCGGGTCAGTGCCGCCACCAGGCTTCTCACTGTTCGGCAAGGTGCAGACCGCGGCCGGAGCCGGGGTGACGACGGCCACCTTCGCGGCCACCGGAACGATCGGCCGGTGCGGCTCGAATCGTGGCACGGCCACGCTCGCGCCCCGAGCCAGCATCATTGACGCGTCGGGGGCTTACCGACTGACGCTTGACGCCACGGTCATCGACACCATCTGTCTGCGTTTCGTCGCGCGCCGATCGGCGTCGTCCAACGCGGACAGCCTGGTCGCACCGGCCACCAGCGTCGCCATCAAGCCGGACGAGTTCCGGGACAGTGTGCGGTTCGACTTCGTGTTCCCATAGGCTTCTGCCGTCCGGTGCTGGTGTTCACCCGTCGCTGTACGCCGCCCGGCGCAACGAATGGGCGGGTACGCAGGTTCGTGCCGAGACCCAGTCAGCTGCTCACGGACCGGAAACTGGCTGCCAACGCTTCACAGTGTCTCCTGCTGGATCGATGCACCAGGCGAACTTCCCGTCCCCGGAATCGTCGATCTTGTCGAGCATGGTGCAGCTACCCCGCGCCTGGACATAGACGCCGAGTGGCCGCTCGGACCAGGCCTGTCGTGCCGGAGCGTCCTTGGCCTGCAGACAAACGCCACCAATGCCAGTGACGCTGTTCGTGGAGGCATCCGGAGTCGGGAGGTGGTGATGGAGCCCGGGTACTCTCTGCGGCCAGACGCGTGGCGCGTCCGCCACGATGGCAGGGCGAGGGCACCCCGCCGCGCTGGGGCGCACGACCGTCATGACAACACGCCTCGATGCTCCTGCCGGGGGCACGCCCGGTGTGTTTTCTCACACATACCTGCACCCGCACGCTCGAACGCGTATACTCCCGACTCTCAGGCGCGTCCCGGAACGGCTCCGCGACCGACAACACCGTCCCGAACTCACGACCGCTTTGGCCGCCCGCAACCTCGGCATGTTCGCGTATCCCCGGCAGGATCTCGTCGCGGGCATCGTTGTCTTCCTCGTCGCCATTCCTCTCTGCCTCGGCATCGCGGTGGCATGCGGCGTCCCGCCGATCTCAGGGCTGATCGCCGGAATCGCGGGAGGGGTCATCGCACCATGGATCAGTCGATCGGCGCTCTCCATCACCGGGCCGGCGGCGGGCCTGACGTCCATCGTGCTCGTCGAAGTGCAGCATCTCGGCAGTCTGAATGCCTTCCTGACCGCTGTCATGCTCGCCGGGTTCCTGCAGATCTGCTTTGGTGTGTTCCGCACCGGCAAGTTCGCGTCGCTGGTGCCGTCATCTGTGATCAAAGGCATGCTGGCTGCCATTGGCATAACGATCATCCTGAAGCAGGTGCCGGTTGCCGTGGGTGTGACCGGCGGATTGGGAAACCTCATCACGCAATTCGCGCCGGGGCCCACGCTCATCGCAGCCGTTTCGCTGGCGATTCTCTTTGGCTGGCCGAAGACACCACTCGCCAAGGTCTCCTGGCTCTCTGCCGCATTGGTGGTTGTTCTGGTCGCGACCGCCATGAGCATCGCCTTTGCCAGCGTGCCTGTGCTCGCACTCGACGGCACGCACTTCGTGCAGATTCCACTTGGCACACCCGCAGAACTGTTCGCGGTGCTTCCGCGGCCGGATTTCGCGGCGGCGGCGCTGTCGAATACATGGATAGCTGCCGCGACAATCGCGGTGGTCGCGAGCATCGAGACTCTCTTGTCGCTGCAGGCCATCGACCGCCTCGATCCGCTGAAGCGCCGAAGTGGCCCGGATCGCGAGCTGCTTGCCCAGGGCGTGACGAACACCATCTCGGGTTTCTTTGGCGGACTGCCCGTCACTGCGGTGATCGTTCGCGGCGGTGCCAACGTTGCCGCAGGCGGCCGTGATCGCATGTCGGCGCTGGTTCACGGCTGCCTTCTGCTGTTCGCGTTGCTGTTTGCCGGCCAGCTGCTGAACAAGATCCCGCTCGCCGCACTCGCCGCGGTGCTGATCCACGTTGGCCTCAAGCTCTCTTCGCCTCAGTTGTTCCGGGCGCAGTACCGGCTCGGCGTCAATCAATTCCTGCCATTCGTTCTGACGATCGTCGCGATTCTCGCGACGGACCTGCTGAAGGGCGTCATCCTCGGCATCATCTGCGGCGTGTTCTTTGTGTTGCGTCAGAACACCAGTGGCGTGATCGTCGAGGATACCGAGCCGGATGGAGCTCGTCGGCTGCAGTTTCGCCGCGACGGGACATTCCTCTCGAAGCCGGTGCTGGTCGGGTTGCTGGACAGCGTCAAGGACGGCGAGCGCGTGGTCATCGATGCCACCGGAGAGTTCCTTGACCACGACACAAAGGAAGTGCTGGCCGAGTTTGTGCAGCGAGCCGGGGATCGGAACGTGAGCGTGCATGTGCGCGGGGTCGAGCTGGCGGGCGTCGCGGCGGGCGGTGGCCATTAGCGCGCACGCCGATGCGGGCGCCCGGGACGCGTCGCCGCTCGATCGAGCGCTGTCCCGGTTGCACGACATTCTTCCCGATCAGGGCCCGATCGGTGTGTTCATCCATCACAACACGCTGCACGCCTTTCAACATCTGCCATTCCATGAGGGCGTCCAACAGGGCGCAGCGCTGCTCGATGCGCGACCGTATCTCGACATGCACGAGTTCCGTTCCGCGTGGCGTCGTGGCCGGATTGAAGACGATGACGCGGCGGCGGCCATCCGTCGCGCGCTCGGACATACGGCCGATGAACGTGTGATCTTCGGGCTCAGTCGCGCCGAGTTCTGCCTTGCCCTGCTGCGCGACGTTGTGGATGAGGAGGACGAGGCCGGACTGGCCTACCTGCAGTCGCGCGCACCGGGATCACTGCACGGCGCGGCGCACGTGCCCGCGGCGCTCGAACGTCTCCGCGGATTGCCGCCACGCACCGAGTCCGATCCTTCGCCGCCGCTTCGTCATCGGGATGCGCTCGTGCGATTGCGAGCGCATGACACTGACATCAGCGTTCACGCCGAGCTGGTTCGGCTGAGCGCGGTCTTTCTGGATCATGGTCAGGCGATGGCAGAGATGCCACACCGGCACGAAGGCTTTCTGCGCGCCGTCTGTGAATTGTACGCCGCTGGCGCGACAGAACCCGACGCGTGCCACGGCGTTCGTGATGACGCGCTCGAGGTGCTCGCGCAAGGGCACTCTGCGCGGGCGGTGATTTCCGCTGCCGTGGCAGCGCTGGGGATCGACGACGCGTCGTTCGATTCGTTCATCGTCGCGACGGCGCTCGCACTGCCCGGATGGACCGGGATGTTCTCGCGTCTCGAGCGTCACCCCGAGGAAATTGAAGGACCAGGAGCGGTGACGCTCGCAGACATGCTGGCGGTTCGCCTGTTGCATGAGCGCCGTGCCATCGAACATGCCGCTGCCGTGGCAGGGCTACCCATGGACTGGACCTCGCTTCGTGCACGGGTCGCCCGTCATCCGACATCTGCGCCGGCGCACGACGCATGGCTCCTCGCTGGTTTCGCCGAGAGTGCCGGCGTCTCCGATGCGAGCATCGCTGCGCTGAGCGGCGACGAGCTTCTGGGCTACTTCGCTGAGGTAGCAGCGATGCCTCGACTCCGTCGCCGACAACTGATGCATGAAGCGTATGAGCGCCGCTACCGACGGCAGATCCTCGACGCGTTGCACGCGCTGCGACCGGAGATTCCGCCAGAGCGTCATCTTCGGCCGGCGGCGCAGTTCGTCTTCTGCATCGATGAGCGCGAGGAATCGATCCGCCGGGCATTGGAGGAACAGAGCCCTGACTTCGAGACCTTCGGTGCGGCCGGGTTCTTCGGCGTCGCGATCGACTTCATGGGCCTGTACGACGACTCCCCTGCGGCGCACTGCCCCGTGGTCATCACGCCGGCACATGAAGTGCACGAGTCTGCCAACGCGGACGAGCAACATTGGCACTTGCGTCGCACCGGGTTGCGGGACCGCTGGCGGGCAGCGTCGCGTGCAGTGCATCGGAAGTCGCGCACACTGAGTGGTGGCGCCGGCCTGTCGTTCGTGCTCGGACCAATCGCTGCCGCGCTCGCCCTGTCGCGAGTCATCGCACCGCGTACGTCACTGGCGCTGGTGGATTCAGCGCGGGAGCGCTTCGCACCGCGGCCAAGCACGCGACTTTCCGCGTTACGCCTGACCGAGGACGCCACATCACGATCCGAGCGCGGCAAGCTCGTCGGGTTCTCCCTCGCCGAGACAGTCGATCGCGTTGGCGGAGTGTTGCGCTCGTTGGGCATGACGACGCGATTCGCACCGGTGGTCATCATTCTTGGCCACGGTTCGACAAGCCTCAACAACCCGCATGAGTCGGCGCACGATTGCGGCGCCTGCGGCGGCCGGCGCGGCGGTGGCAACGCTCGACTCTTTGCCGAGATGGCCAACAACGACGCCGTGCGTGACGCGTTGCAGGCGCAGGGTCTCACGATCCCTGATGACGTGTGGTTCATTGGCGGATTGCACGACACGGCCAGTGACGACGTGACGCTGTATGATCTGGAGTACCTCCCCGTGGGTCACGCAGCGGCATTTCAGCGCGCTCATGATGCGCTCGATGCCGCTCGGCGCGAGAGCGCGGCGGAGCGGTGCCGCCGCTTCGCCAACGCACCGCTGGGACTCTCACCGGATGCCGCGCTCAGACACGTGGAAGCCAGGTCATCACATCTCGCACAACCGCGTCCGGAGTACGGGCACTGCACGAACGCCATTGCAATCGTCGGGCGCCGGTCCATCTCGCGTGGCTTGCACCTCGATCGTCGCCCGTTCCTGGTAAGCTACGATCCGACTGCCGACACGGACGCCGCAATACTGACCCGAATTCTCGCCGCCGTCGGGCCCGTGGGTGCCGGGATCAGTCTGGAGTACTACTTCTCGGCAGTCGACAACGAACGATTCGGGTGCGGAACGAAACTGCCGCACAATGTCACCGGGTTGGTCGGTGTGATGGCTGGCCACCAGAGTGATCTGCGGACCGGCCTCCCTCTGCAAATGGTTGAGATTCATGAGCCGTTGCGGCTGCTGCTGATCGTCGACGCATCCACCGAGGCGCTGCTCACCGTCGCGTCGCGGGTGGCCGAGGTGGCTGAGCTGGTGGTGAATGAATGGGTGCAGCTGGTGTCATGTGACCCGGGCACCGGTGCGATGTCCATCTTCGAGGACGGGCGCTTCGTGCCCTACGTGCCCGGCGCGCAGGCGCTTCCCCGCGTGCAGCGCTCGCGCGACTGGCATATGCAGAGCCGTGAGCACCTGCCACCGGCGCTGATCCTGAGCGCAATCGTCCGGCACGGGACGCAGACGTGAGCGTCGCGGCAATCGATGGCGTCATGCGATGGGCTGTCATCATCGCCATCTGTGCACCGCTCCTCAGCGCGCTGGTCATTGGAGTGCTGTTGATGGGACGCGCGCGGTGGATGCGTGAGTCGGCCGTGGCAGGCGGCGTTACGGCGTCGCTGTTCGTTTCAGCCGCGGCATCGTTCGTTGCGAGCGCCTGTCATTTCGGCATTCCGGGGATTCGTGTGCCCGGGAACATCGAGTACGGCGACTGGTTGGCGGTCGGCGACTACTCGGTGCCGCTGGTCGCCCTCGTGGACGGGATCGCACTCACGTTCTCGCTGCTGGCGGCGACGCTGACAGCGCTGGTCGCGCGCTTTTCCCGCACGTACCTGCACAAGGAAGCCGGGTTCGCGCGGTTCTTCGTGTTGCTCGCCATGTTTGCTGCGGGATCACAGCTGGTGGCATTTGCCGGTGCCCTCGACGCGTTTTTCGCGGGGTGGGAGTTGATCGGGCTGTCATCTGCCCTCTTCATCGGCTTCTTCCATGAACGCGACGAGCCCGTGCGCTCTTCGGTGCGGGCGTTCGCAACGTACCGCCTCTGTGATGTCGGCCTGCTGATCGCGATGGTCACGGTCCACGAAGTACTCGGGTCGACGCGCTTCTCTGCGCTGACGGCATCCGGTTCGTTGCCGGCACTGGAGTCGGCGACCATCGGTGCGCTGTTTCTGCTTTCCGCCATGGGAAAATCGGCACAGCTTCCGTTTTCGGGTTGGCTGCCGCGAGCGATGGAGGGGCCGACGCCGTCCAGCGCCCTGTTCTATGGCGCGGTGTCCATACACGCTGGCTTGTACCTGATGCTTCGCGTGTCGCCCGTGATCGCTGTCGCGCCCGTCGTCGCCGGCATCGGTGTGGTTGTCGGTGTCGCCACGGCGATCTATGGGGCCGCCATGGCTCGCGTGCACACCGACGCGAAGGGCGCGCTGGCGCATGCGACACTGTCGCAGATCGGGTTGATTCTGGCCGAGATCTGCCTTGGGCTGACGCGGTTGGCGATCGCCCATCTCGTCTGCCACGCGTTGCTCCGCGCGTACCAGTACCTGCGGGCGCCGAACATGATTCACGATGTGCACCAGCACGGGCACATGGATCACGGTCACATGATGTTCGCTCGTATCGCACCACGACTGTCGGAGCGCATCTACGCCCTCGCTGTCCACCGCCTTCGCCTCGATGAACAGATTGATCGCGCCATCGCACCGGTGCTGCGTCTCTCGCGCGCACTGGCACGCGTCGACGCCCGACTGAGCGGAATCGTACAGTCAGAGCGCAGCGCACCGTGACACCTGACGCGCCGCTCGTTCCACTGATTGTGTCCGGTTCGATCGCAGCGCCCGGCATCATCATCGCGTGCGCATTGACGCTGCTGTTCGCACCCCATATCGCGTCGCGGCGGCGGGGCGGATGGTTTGGAGAACTCGCGCTTGCAGTGCTGCTGGTCGTATCACTGGCGACCAACAGCGGCGCCATCAGTTTCGGCGCAACCGCTGCGGCGGCGTTCGTGATTGCGACTGAGGCCGCGGGTCGCTCGCGAACGGCGGCGCTGACCCTGGGGCTGGCGGGCGTGGCATTGCTGGGCGCAGCGGTTGCCATGGGCACTGGCCATCCCGCGGCAGCGTTCATCGCATCGATTCTCTCGTTTGCGCTCCGCGCTGGCGTCTTCCCAATCCACGGCGGCATTGGAAGCCTGACGCATCGCAGTCTCACGCTGCAACTCCAGCAGTTGGCGACGCTTCCGACTTCGGTCTTCGTGCACTTGCGTTTCGTGGATCATGAAGCGATCGCCTACGAGCTCGCACCAGCCATCGTCCTTGTCGGCGCGGCGTCCGCGCTGTCGTTTGCACTGATCTCGCTGGTCCAACCGTCACTCCACGGGCTGCTGCGCGCCTCCGTCCTGATGCACGGCGGCATGCTCTTCGCTGCGGTCGGTGCGGCGGGGCGCGGGCATCATGCGGCCGCGCTGCTGGTCTCCATCACGCTCGGACTGGCCATCAGCGGATTGGGCATCATGCTCGCGTCGCTCGAGGCGCGCGTGGGCCCCCTGAATGCCCTGGCGCCTGGTGGCCGTGCCGGCGCATTTCCGCGATTGGCAATCGGAGTTGCGCTCTTTGGCGGTGCGGCAGTCGGAATGCCGGGGACTTCCGGCTTCATCGCGGATGATCTGCTGCTCCATGCATTGTGGCAGGAGAGCGTGCCGAGCGCCGTGACGATGATCATCGCCAGCGCACTGCTGGCGGTCGGCACGCTGCGCACATTCGCCGACGCATTCTTCGGGAAGCCGCTCCGCTTGCTGGCACCTGATCTCGACGGCGCTGAGCGGCTGGTGCTCGTGGTCCTTGTGCTCTGGTTGATCGTGCTCGGGTTCGTGCCTGGCGTACTGGTGAACCCTGCGACCGAGCTGTTACGCTAGCGCTGCTCGCGGTCCGGTGGCCTGTCTACCGCTCGACCCGACGAGCCGCAACACGCACCGGCACACGCACGTGTCGACGAGCCCGTGCCCGGGGATCCGGCGCCGTTTGCTACTCCCGAGCGTTGGTGCCATGTGCTAGCGTCAAGGATGAGCAACCCTGTGCACCGCGATTCCCTCTCGGCTCCATCAATACGCCTCGATGCGCCAGCACCCCGGCGTCGATGGACGCGATGGGCGTTCTACGCTCACTTGTGGCTCGGAGTCATCTCGACCGTGGCGCTGCTATCCATCTCGATCACGGGCGTGTTGCTGAACCACAAGCGTGGCCTTGGACTGATGCCCGACGTGCAACATGCCGCGGACGCATCGCTGCAGGCAGCAGTGTCCCTGGATTCACTCGCGCGCTCCGCCCTGCACGCGGCGCCCCCGGAGTCGCGCGGCGAGTGGACACCGGGGCAGGCAGTCGACCCCTCGCTGATCGATCGCATGGATGTCAGGCCGCGCAACGGATTCGTGAAGGTGCGCTTTCGCGATCGGGGCAACACGGAAGTGACTGTCGATCTGTCCACGGGACGCGCCATTCATGTCGGCGCGCGCAACGACGTGTTCCTCGAGAAGCTGCACTCCGGCGAGATCTTCGGTGACGGGTTCATCCTGCTCTCGGACGCCAGCGCGGTCGCACTTGTTGTCACCCTGCTCACCGGGTACTGGCTCTGGCTCGTGCCTCGTCTGGTGCGACCACGCGCCGGAGGAAAGGAATGAGCGGGGTGCAGCAACTCGCGCTTGTCGCCGGCCTGTTCGGCGTTCCACTCGCGTTACTGATCGCCGGACACCGTTTCAGGCGCTCATCATCACGCCGACGGAACATGTTCTGGGGCGCACTGGTCGGTCACGTGCTTGGCGCATGTCTCGCGTTGATCGCCAGCCTCACACCACCGATCGGGTGGCTTTCGTCTGACATTCTTCGCGGAGCAATTGGTGTGTGGGGCCTCCTCGCCTTGCCGCTGATGGGTGCCGCTATTGCCGTGATCACCCGCTCAGGAGATTGACCACATGTTGCGCACCGCGATTGCGTCAGTGCTGCTGTTGACCCAGCCAGGGGCCAGCAGTCTGCACGGCGTTGTTGGCCAGTGGTCCTCCTATGCCGACGCGGAACCGGCAATTGTCACGGATGGCGCACAGTGGCGAGGTGTGACGGAGCGCGCGGCGCTGTTGCCCATCGCGCGCCAACTATTCGTCGATGTTACCGATGCATTCATCACGAATGCCACATCGCCGAACGCATTCCCCATCGCGATCGACCGCGCGACGCGTGATTTCCGTGGCGGGACATTGCGCGTCCAGTTCAAGCTGATCTCCGGGCCAACGGACCAGTCGGCCGGCATCGTACTCGGCCTGCAACCGTCGGGCGAGTATCGATTCGTCCGCTACAACACCAAAGACGGGAACATCGCGCTCTGGGGCTTCTCCGGCGGCGAGCGCAGAGTGATCGCAAAGGGCGCGGGGGTGAAGCAGCTCGTGCTTGGCACGTGGCACGAACTGGTCGTCCGGGTTGAGAACCGCGACATCATTGCAACCGTGACCGGCCACCCTGAGCTGAACGCGAGGTTCTCACTCGACACCAGTGTCAGCGGACGCGTCGGGATCTGGGCCAAACGCGATGTCGTGACGGCGTTCCGGCGCTTTTCCGTGGAATGATCGCCTGTGACCGCTGAAGCCGGGCGGGCGGGCCGGACGATGTCGCGGTCGAGGTACGCGTACATCGGAAATGCCACGGCTCTGCCACTACAGACCTCGGTGACGACGCCCGACAACGCGTCGTGCCCCGCAACATCGCTGCGCGCAACGCCGGCAACCGCAGCACCCTGACCTCGACGCCTGCGGGAACCTGCGCTGCTTCAGTGCCGGGACTTGCATGGACTGGCACGGCGACCGGCCGTGGACGGTCACCGCCCGTTGGATCCTCGGCAGCTGATGACTCCGCGACGGCGCTCCAAGCTTCCGCTCCGATAACCAGCCTGATTGGCAGAAGACACGGTCCCTCGATTTGCGGTCATCGCCTCACCGTCCGATCCCGTATTTCTTCAGTATCGTTCGGACCTCTTCAATCGGCAGTGCTTCGACGGTCGAGAATGCACCTTTCATCGTCGTTGCACGGAAGAGCGAGTTGTAGATCGCTTCGACGGTTGCATCGACCGTCGGCTCGAAGAGCGCGGAGCTGAGCTCGTTCCCCAGCTCCATCGACCGAATCGTGTCTGGCGGAGTCCCACTGGATCCGGGGCGACCATTGCGACGCACTGATGGATTGGTGGAGAAGGCGATCACGTAGTCACCGGAGCCGTTCGATGCATACCCGCCAGTGCGGCCGATGCCGAGCAACGCGCGGGACGC
>JANMNM010000314.1:0-23543 GCA_031373905.1 Gemmatimonadaceae bacterium
ACCGCTGGCGTCCTGCGTCGCAACAGCCCCGTGCGCCATCTGCAGCGTCAGGGCGACCGTGTGTGATGCGGCGGCCTCGATATCGTCGAACACGATCCAGTATTGGCCGCAGACGCGGAGAATGGTGCGCCTGTGCCGCACCGGGTCGGGAAGGCGCAGGTAGCCATCGTGGCTTGCCGCAGCCCATTGCGCCGATGTCGAGGTCCCGAAGGCCTCCAGCATGGTGCTCGCCACCGTCTTCCACTTGAACGACGAGCCCTGCTCCGATGAATCCTCGTCGTCGATCGTGACGGTGTTGTGCGCTGCGGTGCTGCGGAAGTGGTTGCGTCGGGCGCCCATGTACGCGCCGGTTCCCGGGTCCACGATGAGGGGTACACCACACACCGTGAGGTCGATGCTCAACGCATCGGCGTGCGAGTGTCCATGCGGCGCGGTGCCGTGGGGGCCAGCGTCAAAGACGAGCATGTGCTCGTCCGACTTATCGGCGCTCCGTTCACGAAGGACAGCCCAGCCTCCATCACGGAGCGCGGTGGATTCACAAACACCGGAGACCGGCAGGTCGGTACTTCTGCTGAAGGCTTCTGCTCCGTTCAGCCACAGCAATGCGGATGCCCCTGCGCGCGAAGGCGGGGCGATTGCGCCGTCACCGAAACACCACGCGGCGCGCCAGAGTGTACCGCCGACATCGCTGAATCCGGCGACGCGCAGTGGCAGGTACGATCCGCCATCGTCGTCCCCGATGAGCGGGATCGTGCCGTCCGCCCGGGCGACCGTGCGCAGTGCATGCGCCGCGAGCCGGACCCGGTCTCTGGTCCCGTCGGTGACGGCGAGGCCGGCAAGTCGAGCCCACTCCATGGCCGCGACGTAGAAGTCCACCGTGTAGGCTTGGTACCAGGTACTCTGTTCAAAATACACGCCGTCGTTTCGAACCTGGCGGGGAAGCCAGTGCAGCAGGACACTCCAACCACGTTCACGCCAACGGCGCGCACCGGAGAGGCCAGGCCATGCTGTGCCGACGGCGAGCAGCGCGAGGGCCTCGCCGGTGATGTGCGTGTTTGGACTGAACCAGGTCGACAGGTTCCGCTCGATATGCCTTGCATGCACCGCGGCGGCCTGCATGAGCGATTCGCACAGGTCGGGTGTGATTCCAGGAGCCGTCGCTGCCAGTCGCAGCCCATGGATCCACGACTGCACACGGAACGCGAGCTCGAGGGCGCTGCACCAGTTGATGCCGACCTTCGGCGGATTTGCGACAAGCCACGCACGCAACTGTGCGGCGGCGTGCTCCGTGTACCGTGCGTCACCGGTGAGCACCCACGCCTGCGCCAGCGTCATGAACCATTGGTGTCTGTTCGGTTCCCACGTCACTTTGTGGTCACCCACGACGGAGTGATCGAGGTAGGGCACTTTGGTCCACCACCTTCGAGGCGCCTCTCTCGAGCTCAGCGGATCGGCGTGCCAGTTGACCGGTGACCCGAAGAACTGGCCTCGCAGGCCAAGGACGTCAAAGCGCAGTTGCAACAGGCTGTCCGCGCGGGCCAGCAGCGCGTCACGGTCACCCGCGGGCAGCAGCGCGCGGACGGTCGCCGCATCGGGTGCGGCCCACGGCGTTCGCGGCAGATGATCGCCAACGCGGGGCACACGCGGGGCACGAACCAGGCCGATGCGATCCGCCTCGTTCCATGCGAATTGAGCCAGTCGATCGCGGATCTCGCGCGTCGAGCGATTGCGCAAACGACCGATCACGTGCTGCCCTCGGCATCTGGCACGGCAACGACCTTGGTGGAGGTCCAGAGGGATGCCGGATCGGTGAAGAAGATCCGCTGGGCGCAGAATGCGGCCCAGACGAGCGTGACGAACGCGGCAATCGGGGCGGTGAGCCGTTGTACCATGCTGCGTTCCGGCAGGACGCGATGGATCAGGGCAGCGCCATAGAACACCGCCTGGCCTGCAAGCGCGACCGCACGCAGATCACTCGGTAGAAACCAACTTGCGACGAATATCAGCAGCAGCACGTGTGGCAGCGCAAGCCGGAGCAACTTGAGGTTCACAAACGACCAGAAGACGCGGTTCCGGCGTGGCGAGAGCAGACGCGGGTCCAGCCGGATCACCTGATAGATCCCCGCTTGCGTTCGCACCTTGCGGCCAAACTCCGACGCCAGTGACGTGGGAAAGTCCCACGCCACGGCGGATGGCTCGATCAGAGATCGATATCCTTCCAGCACCGCCTGCATTGGCAGCCACACGTCGTCAAGGAGGCAGCCGGCGGGAATCGGGCGAAGCAGCGATCGTCGCATTGCGTAGATCCCGCCTGTCGCTCCCAGCACGGAGTCCACCTGACTCAGATTGTTGCGGATCCAGACTTCGTAACGCCAGTAGAGCCCAGTGCCTGTCTCGCCCGTCGTCACGTTGCTGCGAATTCGCAGGGTGCCGCTCACGACACCGACAGCAGGATCACGAAAGTGCTGGACGAGTTGCCGGATGCACTGCGGCTCGAGTGACTGCCTGACGTCGGTCAGCACAGCGATCTCGCCATCCACGAGCGGGAAGACGGCGGAGAGCGTGGAAGCCTTGCCACCGCGCGGCAGTGGGACGAAACGAACAGTCGTGCCGTCGCTCAGCGACTCGCCGATCTGGTTGGTCCGGTCGCTGCTGCCATCAGACGCGATGATGATCTTGAGACGATCCGCCGGGTAATCCGAACTCCGGATACTGGCCACCTTGTCGGCCAGGAACGCCTCCCCGTTGTACACGGCGATCACGACAGTCACGACCGGCAGATCTGCCTCGGTGATCAATGGCATGGCGCGTGGGCCGGCAGCACGCAGCCGGCCCGCGCGCTGCGCGAGCGCGAGCGGGAAACCCACGAGCGTCCAGAAGAGCAGGAAAACGCCGATGGCAAAGACGATGATCGCAAGCATCACGATGGACGCCTGATCGGCACCGCTGCGCCAATTGCGCCCGTCCGGATCGTGTCGCGTACAGGCGAGCCAGGTGCACTGCTCGCGCTCATCTGCATCCAGGTCAGTTGCGTGCGGCTCGTCAGGCAGGGCCCCTGCGTGTGCGATCGGCGTCGAAGGGGTGGGAAGAACATCAGGAGGCTGAGTGGCACGTGTGAGCGAAGCCAGGCAGGGCCAGATCCGGACGCTCCGGAGACGCCGAGGGACAGCATAAGGTAAACAATCCCGGAAGAAGTCAGACGCTCGTCAGGTCGCACTATCTCCATGGTTCACTTGGAGATACGCACGGTGAGGCACTGGCGACGCGGCGTCCGGATCGCGCCCCGACGACACGCGGACCCATCAGTTCGGCGTCGTTGCACTGCAATAAGGGCTGCGGTCCCGACGACTGGTGTTTTCCAGAGTGGAGCCTTCGGGTCATCCCGCAGGCCATTCGCCACTCTTGCAGGGCAGCCGCGACGACGTGTGATTCGGGTGATCAGCGTGGGCCCGCTCGGCACGACACGGTCGGTCACGGCTGAAAGCGGCGCAACGGCTGCGCTCCTGTGGCTCGTTGCTGGGCCGTCTGATCTCGCAGAAACAACGACCGGTTCATGATGCCAACTGCAGCGGCCCGCCCCCACCAGATCGTGCGTCACCTGGCACTCCTCGCGCTGGTCGCAGGACCCGTGCTCAACGCACAGCCAACGACGGCACCGCGAGCGCCCTTCGATCTGCCGTTGTATCAGGGCGAGTTTCCGGGCGCGAAGCGTTCAGCGATTGCCGAGGTCTTCGTGCAAGCCGCGAATGACCCGATCGCACGCGTGACCCACGTGCAGTCACCTGACATCCGCGTGTTCCTTCCGAGCGCGGCGACCGCCACGGGCACCGCGATCGTGATCCTTCCCGGTGGCGGATACAGCATTCTTGCCATCGACCACGAGGGCTGGCAGGTGGCCCGGTGGCTGAATGGCATCGGTGTTGCGGCGATCGTCTGCAAGTATCGCGTCTCGACCAGCGAGGGAGCGTCCTATCGTTTTCCAGTGCCACTCCTCGACGCGCGGCAAGCGCTCCGCTTGACGCGTGAGCACGCGCTGGAGTGGGGCATCGATCCAGGTCGCGTCGGCGTCCTCGGTTTCTCCGCTGGCGGGCACCTGGCGAGCATGACACTGACCATGTCTGCGGACACACTGCCTGGCGACACTCCCGACGAGATGGCAGCGATGCGCCATGCGCCGTCGTTCGGTGTGCTCGTGTATCCCGTCATCAGCATGCACGAGTCGTGGGGGCATCGTGGTTCGAGTGACAACCTGCTGGGACCGGACGCATCGCAGGGTGCGCGGCTCCGGTATTCGACGGAGCGTCGCGTCACCGCCGCGACACCGCCGACATTTCTCGTCGCCGCACAGGATGACGCCGCCGTTCCCGTGCAGAACGCGATGGCATTCTACGCTGCCATGACGGCGCAGCGCGTGCCGGGTGAGCTGCACCTCTGGGAGAACGGTGGGCACGGGTTCGGCATGTTGCCCAGCGGTGGCGCGGTGGCGCGCGAGTGGCTGCCGAAGCTCGCGGACTGGATGCGCAGCCGAGGGCTCCTGTCGCGCGACTAGCGAGGCGGTGCGGTGCCCATCCGGTCCAGCGTGATCCGACCACCGACCATCGTCAGCACGCTCGTTGTGCCAGGCAGCGCTGGCGGTGGCACGCTGAAGATGTCCTGCGACAGGACGGCGAGGTCGGCGAGCTTGCCCGCCACGAGCGATCCCTTCTCGCGCTCCGCGTGTTCCGCATACGCGGACATCAGCGTGTACGCGACGACTGCCTGCTCACGTGTCAGCGCGTGCGACGGATTGGCGGGATTGATCGATGCGAGCATCACATTCAGCCCGGTATTGGCCGGTCCATCACTGCCGATGGCCAGTGGAATGCCCGCGGCAACGATGCCACGCAGCACCTCTGACCGACTTGTGCGATCCGCGCCCCAGCGGTCACGGAACAGGGACAACGCCAGGTGCGTCGGATTCTGCACGACCACGATACCGAGCCTCCGGGCATCCTCGAACTGGTCCTCCATCAACTGGTCGCCATGCTCGATGCGCGGCCGCAGGGCACGCCACACCGAGTCAGGCGCCACAGCGCGCATTGCAGTGAAGACCAGCGCGATCGTGCTGTCGCCGACGGCGTGCAGGATCGGCTGCTGCCTGCGCCGCAGTGCATCGCGCAGCAGCGTCTTGATGCTGTCGAGGGAGAAGTTGCCGCTGCCGTACCAGCCCGCGCGATCAGCGTACGGTGCCCGCATCAGTGCCAGCCGCTCCACCGGCGTGCCGTCGAGAACCCATTTCGCGCCAGAAACACGCGTCAGCGCGTCGGTCGCACGCACGGTCTGCCATGCGCTCGCACGGCCGCCGACTCGTGTCATTTCAAATGGAATGATCCGATGCCGGACACGCATCACACCAGCGCGCGAGACTGCGGCGAGCATCGACGGGGTGAAGCCGGTCGTCATGTCCTGTACGGACGTGATGCCGAATGTCGCAGACTCTGCATCCTGCGCCGCGAAGGCCGTGACCGTCGCGGCAATCCCGTGGACCATGGTCAGGCGCTGCAAGAGCGCGTAGTGCAGGTATTCGTCGATCCGTCCGGTGATGACTCCATCGGCAGCCCGCTCGAACCATCCACCGACGGGATCGTGCACCGTGTCAATCTGCGAAGCCCTGATCGCTGCGGAGTTGAGAATCGCGCCGTGCCCGGACCAGCCGAGCAGATACACGTTGTGCCGCGGCGCCACACGATCAAGCGCGGCTCGGCGTGCCGTCGTATCAGCGAGGATCGCCTCGGCGACGCTTGTGGTGATCCAGGTGCCCGCCGGAGAGCGTGCCGCGATCGCGGCAATTGAGTCCAGTACCACGCTGAGCACAGGATTTGGCGTGGGGCTGTCGCTGGTGGCAAAGTCGATGGCCTTGATGCCGCCGCCCAAATGCGTGTGCGCGTCGTCGAATCCTGGGACGACCACCTTGCCGTCGAGTACGATGTGGCGCGTGCGCGTGGACCGCAGTCGTTCAATCTCCGCATCGCTGCCGACGGCCAGAATCCGGTCACCACGGATCGCGATCGCGGCCGCCCATGGATGTGCGGAGTCGGCGGTGAAGACCCGTCCACCCGTGAGAATCATGTCGGCGCCGGGGCGGCTGGCGGCGGCTTGCGCGACGGCCGTTCCTGCCGGCAGTGCACAGAGGGCGATCAGCGCAAGCGCGCGGACGCCACGACAACGCGCTGCGAGCATGAACCCAACCCGTGGAATGAGGAAGCAACGCCGATCCGGACGCAGGCCTGCTGGACGCTGCGGCGACGAAGTCTGTGCGGCGTGTCGCGTTGCCGAAAGTCGCCTGGTTCATCCGTGACGGTGCCCAAGGTGCCCACACGCCGGATGCACCATGATCCAGTGCTGACGCTGCCCGGGTTGCCGATCAACGCGAGAGCTGCCGCATGATGTAAGACGGCGCCGTCCGAAGGCACTCCGGACCCCACGCAAACAGGTCCTGCCGTGGCCAACTGAGGATCCAGCCGACGTAGTCCAGTCGCCTGAATGCCAGCATCACGCGAATGTCGCGCATGTGCCCCTCCGGCAGCGTCATGACGCGATCGTACCCGCAGAGCAGTGCATCAAGCAGCGGTGCGGGATCACGGCGCGCTTCCATGCGTCCCCAGAGCGGCGCGAGGTCGAGCATGAATCGCCCGGTCGCGAAGTCCTCGAAATCGACGATGCCGACGCGGCCATGTGCCCAGCGCATGTTCTGCGCATGTGCATCTGTGTGAATCAGGCCGACGTGTCGCGGCGAGACTGGCAATGAGGCATGCGCCTCGGCAATTGCATCGTGCGCGTCTCGCAACCCGTCCGCCAATGCCCGTGATACGCCTGTCGGCAGCGGTTGGGACTTCTCGATCACACCTCGCAGTGTCGTCGCGAGCGCGAGGAGCCGCGGAATCCACCACGTCGGCCTCGCCGCGGATATCCCTGCCGGCGCATCGGTGCTGGCGCGGTGCAGTCTCGCGAGCAACGAGCCCGCGTCATGCAGATCAGAGGCTGCCATCGCATCGCCCAGATGCCTGCCGGCGATCCACGAGCACGCGACGGCGTACCACGCACGATCGTCGCGGCCGGTGAGCAGCGGAGACACGAGCGAACCATCGCTCCACATGTATGGCACCGGCACCGACAACCCATGCTCCGTCGCGAGGTGCGTCAGCCAGCGCGGCTCGGCACTGAGCCGTGCATGCGTGTCGGCCTGCGCGAGAACCAACCGGATCTGCGTCCGCGTTCCGTCCGCCGTGCGATGTGCAAGGCACACCTTCCCGAAGCGCGTGCTGAGCACGCGCACCCGGCCACGACGCAGCCCGAACCCCGCGCGTGCAGCGCGCAACACCTCGGTGGGAAGCACGGGCAGCGCGTTCGCTGGCGGTCGCTGTTACTATTTCCGCGTGCCGCGCACACTCGGGCGGCGCGATCGCGTCTTCCCTGGCTTCTTTGCCGGTTTCTGGGGCAGGGTGCACACGAAGAGAAACTTCTTGCCGATCGAAAGCTCCGACCTGGAGATTGCGCGGTAGCGCCAGATCTTCTCCGGATAACGGTCGATCGACGACTGCATGAAGCCCGCGCCAAGGAACAGGGTGTCCGCGAGCGAAACCGCGAACAGCTCCGGGAAACCACGACGCGTGGCCAGGTCGACCGCGGCGGCGATGAGGTGGCGCCCGAGTCCTTTCCCCTGCGCGGCCGGCGCGACGGCAAGCGATACGAGTTCACAGAGTGACGGCGAGTATTCGTCCAGCGCGACCTGCCCCCAGATTTCGCCGTCAGGCCCCCGGACGATGCGATAGTCGCTCAGGTGCTGCGCCACGAAATCCTCCGTGCGCGCCAGCGTCAATCCGTCGGCGGAGAACTGATTGTTGAGCTGGACGATGGCTTTGACGTCCGCTTCGGTGGCACTGGTCGCCGGTGGCAACGGCAGTCGCTCGGAGTGCACCGGCGTCATTCGCTGCTCCGCGCGAGCGCCGTCAGCGCGTCGCCAGTGAGACGAAACGTGGTCCACTCCGACAGGCTTCTTGCGCCGAGTGACTCGTAGAAGCCGATGGACGGAGCATTCCAGTCGAGCACTGCCCACTCCACGCGGCCGCAGTCGCGCTCGACCGCCAATCGCGCGAGGTGGGCGAGCATCGACTTCCCGATGCCGCCGCCCCGATAGGCTGGCCGCACGAACAGATCCTCCAGCCAGATTCCCGGCTGCGCGAGAAACGTGGAGTAGTTGCCGCAGAACAGCGCGAAACCGGCCACGCCGCCGTCGCTGGCCTCGGCGAGGATGACCTCGGCCTTCGGCGAGTCTCCAAACAGCGTCGCGCGGAGGCGAGCCTCGGTCGCGACGCAGGCGTCGGCCAGCTGTTCGTACTCCGCCAGCCCCTGGATCAACTCGAGAATGACCGGGACGTCGGTTTCAGTGGCGCTGCGCAGAATCACGGTGGAGTTGGGCATGCGGAAAGATGACGGAGGACTGACCGGAAACAGAAGTTCCCGGCTGCCGGCGCCTAATCTGGCGTCCTCAAGTAATCAGGTGTTCCTCCGAGAATTGCCCACATGGCCACCACCCTCGCCCAGGAGCTGCACCTCGACGCGCACGGTCGCGCGCGCGGAATGCAGCCCGACACAGGCGCGCGGTTGTCGCGAGCGCTTTTGAGTTATCTCGCACTGTTGATCAGCGCGCTGCTGCTGATGCCCTTCGAGTTCGTCGTTCCCGCGACGCTCGTTCCCGACCTGGGCTTCCATGCGGTGCCGTTCCTCGCGACACTCGCGATGTTCGCACCCTATGGGTTTCTCACGCGGCGCGCGCGAACCGGGCGCGTTGGTCAGCACACGCTCTCGATCGCGTTGACCGCCGGGATATTTTCGCTCGCGCTGGAGACGGTGCAGTTGTTCGAACCTGCGTGTGACGCGTCGCCGTGGCACGTGGTGGCGGCGATGATCGGTGCGTCATGCGGTGCCGTGCTCTGCGCCCGCCTGCATGATGACCAGCGCGGATCGGCCAATGCGCTGCACGCGATGTTGCTCGAGCTTCCGCTGATGGGTCTCGCCTACCTGTTGCTGCCGCTGCTCTGGGCCAGCGGTGCGACGGCCAAGGACGATCCGCGTCGGCTCGTGCTCGCGGTGTGTCTTGCGATGATGGGTGCGTCGATTCTCGGATCGATCGCGCGCGCGGTGCGTGGGCACACGCCTGATCGGCCGTGGTGGAGCGTACCGCTGGTGGCGACGGTCTGGAGTTCGCTCGGGCTGCTGCCCTCGTTGCTCGTGGACTGGCGTTACACGCTGGGTGGCATTCTCTGCGCCGTGGCGTACGCGTCATGGCGAGGGCGCATGTCGGCCTATGGCTTTGTCGAGCGTCGCTACGAGGTCCCCGCGCTGCGAGCTGCGTCGCCGTTCCTGCTGCTGTATGCCGTCGGTGCCGCCGTGTGGCCGGCGAGCAGTTTCAGGACGTACCCGCTCGTGCATCTCTGGATGCCGTCGACTGAGGCAGGGCTGGCACTGGCGTTGCCACTGCTCGAAATGGGCATCGCCGCGACCGTGCTTGGCTACGTCATCGCGGAGTTCAACAGCCGCAGTGAGTCGTCGTTCAGTCAGATCGGCCCTCGCATCATGGTGCAGGGGCTTCTCGTCCTGGTGACGACCGAGGCGGCGCGGAGCATGTTCGGCTACGAAGGCGCCAGCCTGCTCCGGATCGTGCTGTCACTCGGAGCGGTGGCGTACGGTGCCCAGCTCTATCATCTGCAGCGTGCGCACATTCAGGTCGTCGCGCGACGGTACAACAGCGCAAGGGCAGTCGCCGAGCGCTGATCAGCGCGGTCGTCGCGACGCCATGAGCACGATCGTGACCCCGGTCACGATCAGGGCCGGGACCCGCGCGACCGGCACGAACGCGATGATTACCGCACAGGTCGCGAGCACCAGCGCCTCCCATGATGGCCCGATCCCGCGCGTCGGCGCGACGACCGCCGCGCTGGCGAAACGGGCCGCCGCGTCAGACGCCGCTCGCTCATCGATCGCGCCTGGCTGGTGCGTGGCGCTCCGGGCACTTTCAGTCGGTGAGTCGAGCAGCGTGAGACCGTAACGGACGGCCGTCTCGAGCACGTGGGACGCGAGTGGCGCGGTCCCCGGCTGCATTGCTGGAGTCTCCGCCCCGGGCGAGCCCTCACGAGAGGTCGATGCAACGAGGGCCTTCTGGTTTCCGGCATTCACTGTCGCTGCCAGTGCGCCCAGCGAGGCAACTGATGCGGGCGTGAGTCGCCCAACAGCGCGCTGAATGACAGGCGTCGCACGCTGGACTGTGACTGGCGCTTCGCGTTCGGTGAGTGCGATCAGCGTCTCCAGCCACTGCGGAACGGGAAAGGCAGGCTCCAGCGTCTCTGCGTGCGCGGCCAGCGCCGCGGCTGTCTCGCTCTGTCCGCTGCGGAACGCGAGGGCGGCGCGTTGCAGCCACAGCAACGGCTCGTTGGGATGGAGCGCCACTGCGTGGTCGTTGGCGATTCTTGCTGCGTCGAGATGCGCACGATTCGACGTATGTACGCCGAGCAGATACAGAATCGCGGCGGAGCGGGGGAGCCGCTCGACGGCGTTGCGGAGCACCTGCTCTGCGTCTGACGTGCGACCCAGCAGTTGGAGCGCGGCCCCGCGCAGATACCAGGGTGAATCCGATGCGAGACTGTCGGACCAGACACGATCGAGGTCCGAGAGCACGAGATCGGGACGCCCCTTCTGAATCGCGCGCGTCGCGGACTCGAGCGCCATGGCCAGATCCGTGGTCTCCGGCACCGTGTCGCCGTGTTCCAGCCGGCCCGCGAGGGAAATCGGCGCGTCCGGGCGTGCGGGAGCCTGCGCCTCCGTCCCCCGCGTCGTCCCGCCTGTGGCAGGACGGGCAGTGTCGGCGACGGTCGGAGGTACGCCGGTGAGCACGGGCGCGGTGAGCAGCGGCTGCCGCACCGCCTGCTGGGCGCTGCCGGCCCCTGGGAGTGGCGGAATCGTCATTCCACCGACACGGCGTGCTCGTGGCGATCCATCACATGAAGGATCGGCGTCCCGGCCGCCCGGGTTGACTCCGCCGACCGCCTACCAGCGTCGCGCCGTGCCTCGCCAGTCCATGAATTCCGGTTCTGCCGTCGCGACACAGGCGTCGAGCACGGCCAGCAGCCCGCGCGCCACGTCATCGACGTCGGCGTGGAACCCGGGGCCTGCCATGTCGAGCCGATACCGCCCGGCATTGCCAACAACCGTCACGATCCCGTCGCGGCCGAGATCGAGTGCCGCCGTGCGGCAGAGCATGAGATGCGCCGCATACGCGGTGCCGATCACGTAGCCGCCGCCGCGAACCTTCTCTTCGATCGATCCGAGCCAGCTGCCCTGCAGGAGCAGCCGCCGGGGGCGTATGGCGGCGACGAGCTGCAATGATGCCAGTGTCGGCGCCAGCAATGTGAGCACGTCGCGCGCGGCGGCATCAGTACTCAGCGCGCGCAGATCCGCCGTCGCATCATCGGGTTCGTCTCCTGGCGATGGCGGAATCGGCAGCTCCGTTATCAGCGCGCAGTCAATCGGAGGCAGTTGCGGCCACCGACCGCGTTGCCACAACACTGCCGTCAGTTGCGCTGGATGCTCTTCGCGGAGATCAGCGAGCGCCGGCGGCACGCGGTGTGGAGCCTGCACCGCAGCAATGACCTGCTGATCACCTTCGAGGGCGACGCGAACGATTGCAAGCCCGAGTGGCCCGTGCGCGCCCAGCACGAGTGTCGTCACCGCGCACTCTCGTCACGAACCGCGACGTGGAGCGCGATTCCGCCAAGCAGCATGTGGCGCTCTGTTTCCACACGGAAACCATTCCTGCGAAGCAATGCACTGAATTCGTCAGCGGTCACGAACGACGCAATGGAGCGGGCGATGTACCCGTAGATCGCTGGTGTCCGGTGCCAGAGCCAGCCGACGGCATCGCCGGCGACGCGGAGATACAACAGGAAGAGAATGCGCCACAGCGCATTCCGTGGGCGAAAGAAATCCAGCGACCCGAGAACGCCGCCTGGACGGAGCACCCGTGCGCACTCGCGAATCGCAGCCTCGAGCTCCGCCGCGTTCCTGAAGCCGTAGCCGGCCGTGATGATGTCCACGCCGCCGGTGTCAACAGGCAGCGCCGCGAGCGTGCCCACTTCGAAGTCCACCCGGCCATCCGACGGCGACTGCCTGCGGCGTCGGGCAATCGCCAGCATCTGTTCAGAGGGATCGATCCCCGTGACGTATACATCGGATCTGACCGCAGCCAGCGCGATTCCTATGTCGCCAGTCCCGCACGCAACGTCCAGCGCACGGCTCGCCACCGGTGCGGCCGAGCTGACTGCCGCAACAAGGTCGCGCTTCCACCCGGCATCCATGCCGAAGGAGAACAGCCGCGTGAACGCATCGTACCGGGGCGCGATCACGTCGAACATCGGAGTCACGACGTCCTGTTTTCGCTCACTGTCGCGGAGCGCGGCGTCGAGGTCCTGCGCGCGAAACCGCGCCAACGGGTCATCTGTGTGCGGCGTCACCATACCACGATCTACCCGCTCGACGTGCGCGTGGCAACGGCGGTCGATGGTTGCGTCAGAAGCCGATCGTGAGGCGTCGACGGGCCAGACCGATCACGCCAGCGAGCGAGGGCTCCTTGCTCAGCACGCGCGACAGTGCGCGATCGAGATCGCGGTTCGGCGTTGCGACGTAGCCGAGCGCCTCGATGAGTGTGCGAGTGCGCGCGGTGTCCTTCGCCGGATCAATGGCCTTGAGCGTGTCGATCGCCAGACGCATCGATCGCCGTCGGTCACGTCCCACGAGCAACCCGGCCATCGCGGCCTCACGGACGGGCAATTCGCCCGCCGCGAGCGCGCGAGTGAGCGCGTCGTCGCCCTGTCCGGCCATCTTGCCAAGGACGCGTGCGGCAGCGGTCCGCAATGGTGCGGGTCCGTCCCACAGGAGGAGCTGCAACGGGCGCGCAGCCCCCTTCGCATCGCGACCGGCACGCGTGAGCAGTGTCAGTGCGGCACGGACCCGCGCGATCGATTCCGCGTCATCGAGTCCAGGCGCATCGCTCAACTCTCGCGCGAGGCTGCGACCGACCAGCGTCGCGGTGGTCGCGCCCGGCGTCTCATCGAGCGCGACGAGCGCCGCAAGCACGGCGCCGCGTACACGCGCATCCTCGTCACCCACGTGTTCGCGTAACGCGTGAATGGCGCCTCGTGCCGCGTTCCCGGCATTCGCCAGTGCCGCCGCAGCGCGCGCACGGTCCCTCGCTTCACCAACGCCAAGTCGCTCACGGAACTTCGTGATGTGGTCGGCGCTGATCTGCACCAGCGCGATCCCGGCATCTGCGGAGACGAGTGCATCGTCGTCGCGCCACGCGCGCCAGAGCGCGGGAGCCGCGCGCAGCGCGGCGCGCCCACCATGGCCGATGGCGCGGATTGCTGTGCGCCGTACCGCCACGTCCGGGTCACCGACGAGTGGGATCAGGTACAGGATCGTGGCACTCGTGACGTCCGCGAATTGCGCCAACGCCTCGAGCGCCGCCTGCCGCACGATCGGCTGCGGATTGCGCAGGTCGTCCCGCCAGTCGGCTTCGGGACGTCCCGCAACGACCGGCGAACGATCCTGTGCCACGGCGGTGACCGGGCCGTGAAGGCACGCATATAAACCGAGCAACGGCGCAAGTCGCGGCATGCGGGGGAGTATCGGTCGCGCCCGCGTCATTCCACATTCCGCGACATGGTTGCATTTGCGACTCCTCCTCGTGAACCGAATGGCTGGTTCAAGGCAGACCAGCCGACGCCGCGTCCGGTGTCCCTGTTGCCAGCTGCCCCGCGCCGCGGCCTGATCCGGCGCGCGTCAGTGCCGCTCGGTGCGCTCGGCCTGGTCTCCACGGCGATTGCGATGATCGCGCAGATCCCGCCCGCAAAAAACCGATCCGTGGATGAGTTTGCCAGGAACCGCTACGCGGCGCAGGCGGAGGCGCTTCTGCTCGCACGACTCGGCCCCGCACCGCGCCTTTCTGTTGTGCGAGCGAAGATGGCTGCCGCGCAGCTCTTCTGCCGAGCGGTCGACGGCGCAGGGAATGACTCATTGCTCACCTGTCTGGGGCACGCGGTCCGCGACGGATCCGCGTACAGCCGCATGGTCTTTCGCATCGCAAGCCGTGGAGACAGCGTGACACGCGTTGTCGCGTGTCCGTCGCTCGTCGTCCGGGGCACGCGGCTGGCTGCGGTTCCGGAACGGATTTCACGAGCCCGCAGCGCACCGTTGTCAGCAGAGTGCTGGCACGATCCGGCGAATCCACTGGATGCAGAGTGGACGTGGGCGTCGCTGCCCGCGACGCAGCGGTTCACCGTCGTCCCTGATCCTGATGCGCCACGCATGCGACTGGAGTCAGCAGCGAGTGCCGACACGATCACCGTGATCTGGTGAGCCCGCTCGCAGGGGAAGGGGGAATGGCAGCGCCGGCGTCGTGCTACTCGTCGTCGCGTATCACGCGGACGCCGGGCGTCTCGAGATCGTCCATCTGACCGCTCCGGACTGCCCAGAGGTAGCCGCCGAGTGCGATGCCAACGATCAGCAGAGCCAACGGGACAACCAGGTACAGGACACTCATCGTCGCTCCGTCGTGAAGGTTGTGCCGAGCCAGCTGCAAAGCACGACCGTCAGTGAACTCGCAGGCATCATGACGGCCGCCACGAGTGGTGTCACGTGCCCGGTCATCGCCAGCGACACGCCGACGACGTTGTAGGCCAGAGCCCACGCCATGTTCAGCCGAATGAGCCGCATCGAACGCCGGGCACCCTCGTCCAGCGCCACGAGCGCCGCCAGTCCGTCACGGGTCATCGCGATATCGGCCGTGGCGAGCGACGCTTCAGCGCCACCGTGAACTCCAATGCCAACGGTGGCAGCCGCAATGGCCGCCGCGTCGTTGACGCCGTCACCAACCATCGCCACGCAGGACGGGGTCTTGCTCGTGCCTGCCGCGGCCACCAGCGCACGCACGCGCTCTGCCTTGTCTTCCGGACTCGCCTCGGATACGATGTCTTCCGTCGCGAAGCCCAGCGTCGCGCCCACTCGCGCGGTCACGCCGGCCGCGTCACCAGACAGGAGCATCGTCCGCCATCCGCGCGCGCGCAGCGTGGCAAGCGACGCTGCGGCGTCTGGCCGGATGGCATCACCAAAACCGGCACGTGCCACCAACCGGCCGTTCACGGCGATGTGCACCGGGGACTCGCCGGAATTGTCAGGCTGCAGGGTGTCCGTTGGTGTGCCGATGTGTGTCGCAACGAATCGCGGGGAGCCGATCACGATGCGCTCGCCGTCCACATCCCCGATCACGCCTCCGCCGATGGTGTGAGTCACGTTCGTGGCAACGCCTGGCATCAGACCTGGCCATGCCCGTCGGAATCCCGCCGCGATCGGGTGGGTTGACGTGGCCTCCACCGCGAGAGTCATCGACTTGAGCCGCTCCTCACCCGACCACGTCACCAGTGCCGTCTCGCCCGTGGTCAACGTGCCCGTCTTGTCGAGCACGAGCCATCCCGGCCGGCTCAACGCCTCGAGCGTGTCGCCACCCTTGACGAAGATGCCGGTGCGCGCCGCACGACCGACCGCCGTGGTCATGGCGAGCGGCGTGGCGAGTGCGAGTGCACAGGGGCAGGTGGCGATGAGCAGCGCGATGGTGTTGTCCCAGGCCGCGGCAGTGTCCCGGCGCACCCAGAGCACGAAGGTTGCTGCCGCGAGTGACAGTACGACGAGCACGAGGCGTGACGCGAGTCGATCCGCGAGCAGCACGACTGGCGCGCGGCGCCTGGCACTCTCATCAACCTGCGCAAGGATGCGCGCCAGCCGGCTGTCATCGCCGGATGCGGTGACCCGGACATGCAGTTCCGCCGTGCGATTGAGTGTTCCGGCGTAGACGGTGTCGCCGACATCCACACGGACATCCGCCGACTCGCCCGTGAGAATCGCACGATTCAGTCTGCTGTAACCCCAGAGCACCTCGCCATCTGCAGGGATCGTTTCACCGGCGTGAACGGCGATCCGGGCGCCCACGCCGAGTGCATCAGCTGGAACATCCTCGGCAACACTGTCGTCATGCAGCAGTCGCGCGGTGGCAGGCGTCAGCGCAAACAGTTGCTCGGTGGCATCGGTGGCCGCGCGCTGTCCCCGTGCCTGGAGAAAGCGACCAACGAGCAGCAGGAAGACAAGCACGCAGACGCCGTCGAAATAGATCGGTCCCGTGCCTGAGATCGTGTTGATGACGCCGCGTGTCGTTGCCGCGAAAAGCGCCAGCGCGATCGGCACATCCATGTGCACCGTGCGCGCACGCAGCGCCGCCCACGCGCTGGTGAAGAAGATGCGTCCCGGCCAGACCAGCGTGGGTATGGTCAGGATCAGGCTGATCCACCGGAACAACGCGAGTGCACTTCCGTCCATCGTATTGAACTCGCCGGCGTAGATCGCCAGCGCCGCCAGCATCGCGTTCGTCGCGATGGCACCGGCGACCCCGATCCGCACCAGCATCGCCCGGTCTTCACTGCGTCGCAGCGCGGCACGCTCGCGGCCCCGGTATGGGTGCGGCGTGTACCCGAGCGCGTCGAGTGTCCGGGCGATCTCCGACAACCGTGTTGCCCCGGCGTCCCATGTCACGACGGCGCGGTTCAGCCGCACATCCAGTTCGGCGCGCGCAACACCCGTCATGAGCAGCGGCACACGTTCGATCAGCCAGACGCAGGACGGACAGTGCACGCCTTCCAGCGCAAGCTCGACGCGTGACAGGCCGTCGGCGTCGCGCTGCACGTACCGCGACTGAAACGCCTCGTGGTCGAAATCGCTGAATGCGCGGCCCGAGGGACGAACGGCCGAGAGTCGACGCTCGGGGAATCGATGGTAGGCTCCGAGCCCATGTTCGCTCAGCATTGTGTATGCCGTGGCGCATGCGCTGCAGCAGAATACCGGCGCGTCGTCGCCGTCGGGTGCCACGCCCAGCGCGGGCAGGCCGCAGTGCTCGCATGCCCGCACCGCATCGGTCGACGCCGAGGATGGACGAAGGATCGTCGCCATCACCTGGCTCCGACGGGCGCGTGCGACGATCCCGTCGGCGCGGCCATGCGCGGCATCAGCAGGTGCGACGCGAACTCGCCGAGTCCGAGCGTGAGCACGAGAACTGCGCTGGCGACGGGCCAGCGGATTGCGGCCATCGGCCCGAGGCGTTTCACACCGGCGGCCACCGCCACGAGCATCGGCACCGTGCCGGCCCAGAAGACAGACATCACGGCCATCGCACGCAACGGCGAGCCCGTGCCCATCGCCGTGGCCACGAACGCCCACAGCCAGCCGCAGGGCAGGAGCCCGGTCGTCAGCCCGATTGCCGTCGCGCGGGCGCGCGGATCCCACGCAGCCGTGCGATTGACGAGGCGCGCGAGTGTCGATCCCCAGGCGCCGGCACCCGTGAACGGCCGGGCGTGCATTGCCTGACGGAGTTGCACCAGGCCCCAGCCCACCAGCGCAACACTCGTCACCAGTGCAGCCGTGCGCTGGACGTTCGCGATCATCCCGGCGTGATCAAGTCCGACACCGATGAGTCCCGCCGCCACGCCCAGGGCGAGGTAGGCGACCAGACGTCCCCCGTGGTACCACACGCCACGACGGCCATTGCCGTTCGCCAGACAGGCAAACGCAGAGCACATCGCACCGCAGTGCACCGAGCCGAGGAGGCTTGCCACGAAGACGCCCGCGAACAGACTCATCGCAATTCAGGCCGCAGCCTTGCCGTGAAGACATCGCGCCCTCGCCAGGCGTGGATGCTCGTCTCCCACAGGCCGCTCTCGGCATCCCGCATCTGGGCTTCCCACTGGTCGCCGTTGCGCGCCAGCGTCAGTGTACGAGTCCGGGAGGCGTGCGCGACAGGCAGAACATCCGCCCGGAGCGAGTCGATCAGGAGCGGCGCACCCACCGAATCGAGGATGGACACCTGGAGTGATGCGGGCTGCCCCGAGGTACGCGTCAGCGTCGCCACCGCGCGCCATCCGAGCGCGCGATCACGGCGCGCCTGCTCCATCGTTTCGTCCCAGTGCACGGCGCGAGCATAGTAGTCCGGCTCGATCGCGAAGTTCGGGTCGCTGCCGGCAACACGCATCATCCACACGCCGAAGGCCATCTGAGCCGCAAGCGCCGTGATGACCAGCAGAGGCCAGCGCCGTGATGCAGGGAGAGAGAACTTCATCTGTTGCTCAGCGTGTCTGACGGGTCGGACCAAGAAGCACGAATGGATAATCTCGCGTAAAGTCGCCACCGTCGGTGATCCGGAGCTTGATCGCGCGTCGTCCGGCGGCGAATGACGAGAACGGTGCGACCACGAACACACTGGTGGTACGTTGCGCCCCCGCGGCAATCGTGAGCGGCAGCTCAGGCGCGATCACGGACGCGCCTTCGACCTCGCGCAGCTGCACCGCATAGCTGTGTGACGAGTTCGAGCGATTCACGATCTTGATGCGCAGCTGGTTCGCGATCCGGCCGTCGGCTTCCACCTGATATGGCTCCGAGCTGGATCGGAGCACGATCACTTCCGCCGCAGCACGTGTCGACAGCGTGATGCCGAGGGTGACCAGTATCACCAGCAGGGCGACCGAGTAGATGACGACCCTCGGGCGCAGCAGGCCGCTCGAGTGCCCGGCCAGTTCCTCCTGCGACGCGTAGCGGATCAACCCCTTCGGCTTGTGCAGTGCCACCATCACGTGATCACAGGCGTCGATGCATTGCGTGCAGTGGACGCACTCCATCTGCAGTCCGTTCCTGATGTCGATCCCCGTGGGGCAGGTGAAGACGCACGCATTGCACGAGACGCAGTCACCGGCATCGTCACCCTTCACCGTCGGCGAGCGACGGGGCTCACCGCGCACCGCGTCGTAGGCCACGATCATGGAGCGCCGATCGATGAGCGCCGATTGCCAGCGGCCGTACGGGCAGGCGATCAGGCACGTCTGTTCCCGAAACCAGCCAAAGTCGATGAAGATGAGCAGCGTGGTGACGGCCATCACGATGAATGGCGTCGGGTGCTCGGTCGGCGACAGGCGCACCCACTCGGCCAGCGTATCCGTGCCGACGAAGTACGCGAGAAATGTGTGCCCGAGCCCGAGACAGATCGGGATGTAGATGATGTATTTCAGGATCCGGCGCGGGTTCATCGCGCCACGCGTCTTGTCCATCATCAACGAACCGCTGCGCCCACCCTCCAGCAGGCGTTCGATCGGCCGGAACACGAACTCCATGTACACCGTCTGTGGACAGCCCCAGCCGCACCAGACCCGGCCGAACAGTGCAGAGAACAGGAAGACCGCGATGACGGCGCTGCCAAGCAACAGCATGAGCAGCAGCGTGTCCGTCGGAAGAAACGTGGTGCCGAGCAGCGTGAACTCGCGGCGGGGAACATTGAGGAGAATCAGCGGCTTGCCCATCCACCGCAGATGCGGCAAGGTGACGAAGAACGCGATCAGCGCGTAGCCGACCACCATGCGCCGGTTCCACCAGCTTCCATGCGAGACGCGCGGACGGATCCAGTATCTGGACCCGTCTTCGTTGAGCGTTGGAAGTACACGACCCGCCGCCCGCGGTGCAGTCACTGCGCGACGACCTGCCCCTCGGGTACCTTCGGCTTCGCCGGTGTGGTGCCCCGGAGCGTCCACACGTACGCAACGACCTCACGCATCTCGTCGCCCTTGAGCAGTTTGCCCCATGCCGGCATTCCCTTCGCGAGCACACCGACGTTCACCGTCGTATAGACCGAGTCGATGCTGCTGCCGTGAATCCATGCGTTGTCCGTCAGATTCGGACCGATCAGGCCGCCGCCATCTGCCGCGTGACATGCCGCACACTTGCCCACGAAGAGCTTTTTGCCTTCGGCAACTTCAGACGGTACGGCGACGGTGGCCAGCAGTGTCGCCGCACTGGCTCCACCAGCGTCAAGCGGATGCTTCGCCCTGAACGCGGCCATGTCCTCTGCATACTCGGCTTCGCGCCCCTTGCCGAGACCGGTGTTCCCCGGATTCACGTAGTAGAAAACCGAGAACGCGATCGTGATCCAGAACGTGAACACCCACCATGCGGGCATGGGGTTGTCGTACTCCTGGATTCCGTCGTAGGAGTGCTCGATGAGTCGATCTTTCTCAGTGGGATTCGTCACCGGGACTCCGTCGTGGTGGTCGATTCGTCATCGAGCGGGATGTGTGCCGCCTCGCTGAAGCCTTTCCGGTGGCTCGGCCACCAGACCCAGGCCACCAGCGCGAGAAAGGCGCCGAAAAAAAGTACCAGCGCAACAACGGCGTAGCTGGACAGGCCGGCGCCGCTCATCAGGTCAGTCAGACTCACGGCGTCCTCCGGGCGACCTGCGCGGCACCAGCCGCGGCCGGTGCCGACGCCGTACCCGCGAGCTTGATGTCCTGGCCGAGTCGCTGGATGTAGGCCACGATCGCGACGATGTCCTGCTCGCCGAGGTTCGCCGGCCCGCCGTTCTTCTCGATATCCGCTGCCACGCTTCGTGCCTGCTCGCGTGCCATCCCCTCGGCCTTCGAAACCGCATCACCGTACGGCACACCGAGCATGGCCATCGCGTCGACTCTTGGCTGGATCACCGACCACTGAATCCTGTCGGTGAGGAAGTGCGGGTACGCGGGCATCAGCGATCCGGTGACGATGTCACGCGGATTGTTGAAGTGGGTCACGTGCCAGAGGTTCGGATACTTGCCACCTTCACGCGCGAGATCGGGTCCGTTGCGCTTGGATCCCCAGAGGAACGGATGGTCGTACACGCTCTCACCCGGCTTGGAGTATTCGCCGTACCGTTCGGTCTCGTAGCGCAACGGCCTGACCATCTGCGAGTGGCAGTTGAAGCACCCTTCCTTGATGTAGATGTCGCGACCGTACAGCTCGAGCGGTGTGTACGGCTTCACGCTCGCGATCGTCGGGACGTTCGACTTGATCAGGAACGTCGGGATGATCTCGAAGAGCGAGGCGACGGCCACGGCGATGGTGACGAGCACGGTGAACGTCACCGGCATCGCCTCCCACTTGCGGTGATATCGCATGGCGCGCACCCAGCCAATGAGGCCTTCGCCGGCGGGCTTGGCGACGACGGGCTCCTTCCACGCCTTCGTCAGCGGTGCCGCGTGGATCACCGGCACATCGTATGTCGCGGGGCGTGCCTTCCACGTCATGAAGATGTTCCACGCGAGCATCAGCACACCGACGACGTAGAGTGCCCCGCCGACGACGCGCACCCAGTACATCGGCAGCAGCCGGACCACCGTCTCGATGAAGTCCGGGTACATCAGGCGGCCCGTTTCATCGAAGGCGCGCCACATCAGCCCCTGCGTCACACCGGCTGAGTAGATCGAGACGACGTAGAGGATGATGCCGAATGTGCCGATCCAGAAGTGCAGCTCCGCCAGCTTCTTGCTGTACAGCGGCGCCTGGAACAGGCGCGGCAGCAGCCAGTAGATCATGCCGAACGAGATGAAGCCGTTCCAGCCAAGTGCACCGGTGTGCACGTGGGCAATGATCCAGTCGCTGTAGTGCGCGAGTGCATTGACGCTCTTGATCGAGAGCATCGGGCCCTCGAACGTGGACATGCCGTACGCCGTGATGCCGATCACGAAGAACTTGAGGATCGGGTCGTTCACGACCTTCTGCCAGCCGCCGCGCAACGTCAGCAGGCCGTTGATCATGCCGCCCCAGCTTGGCGCCCACAGCATGACGGAAAACACCATGCCGAGCGAACCGGCCCATTCAGGCAGGGCGGTGTAGTGCAGATGGTGCGGTCCGGCCCAGATGTACATGAACACGAGCGACCAGAAATGCAGGATCGAGAGCCGGTAGCTGAACACAGGCCCTTCCGCGGCCTTCGGCATGAAGTAGTACATCAGGCCCAGGAACGGCGTCGTCAGGAAGAAGGCGACGGCGTTGTGACCGTACCACCACTGCATGAAGGCGTCCTGCACGCCGGCATAGACGCTGTAGCTCTTCAACGCGCCCGCCGGCAGCGAAAGGTTGTTGAAGATGTGCAGGATTGCGACGGTGATGATCGACGCGAGGTAGAACCAGAGCGCGACGTAGAGATGCCGCTCGCGGCGCTTGATCAGCGTGCCGATGAAGTTGACGGCGAACACCACCCAGACCACCGCGATCGCGATGTCGATCGGCCACTCGAGCTCGGCGTACTCCTTCGCCTGCGTGAAGCCGAAGGGCAGCGTGAGTGCGGCGGCGAGGATGATCGCCTGCCAGCCCCAGAAATGAATCGCGCTCAGCGTATCGCTGAACATGCGGGCCTTGAGCAGCCGCTGTGTGGAGTAGTAGCAGCCGCAGAAGAACGCGTTGCCGCCGAACGCGAAGATGACGGCATTCGTATGCAGTGGTCTGAGGCGCCCGAAGCTCGTGAATGGCAGGCCCAGATTGAACCAGGGGTCGGCCAGTTGGAGGGCGATCAGCACGCCGACCAACATGCCGATCGCTCCCCACGCCACGCAGGCGACGAGGAACTTTCGGACAATGGCGTCGTCGTAGGAGAATGCGTCGAGGGGCGTTGTCGCGCTCGGGTGTGCAGCGCTGGCAGCGGTCATCGGCGAGAACCTCGATGGGGAAGTTGTGACAGCCGTCCAGGCGGCGCGCGCTGGGGCTGGCGCAATTTTACAGGCCGGACTGCGTCAGGCTGTCAGGTAATCCACACGGGGCGACGGCGAACGCCCTACACTTGCGTCAGGCGCTGCCTGACAGCTTCACGTCCTCATCAAGCAAGCCGAGCTTGACCGCAAACCGCACGTAGTCCGGGCGATGGACGAGGCCGATCTTCTCGTGGATCCGCTGCTTGTACGTATCGACGGTCTTCGCGCTGATGTGCAGTTCGGCACCGATGTCCGGGCCGGTATACCCTGCAGCGATCAGTCGCAGAATCGACCGCTCCCGGTCCGAGAGCGATTCGTACTGCGCCTGTTCCGCCGCACGGTGATCGCGCTTCTTCAGCTCCTTCGCCAGTGCCCGAACCGCTCCGAGCTGCAGGTACTGATCCCCGCGGGCCACCATCCGGACGGCGTCGACCAGCTCCCGGTCAGCGGCGTTCTTGACCAGATACCCGCTCGCACCCGCGTCCAGGAGGCGGACCAGATTCTCGTCCTCCGTATGCATGGTCAGGACCAGAATCCTCGAAGTCGTCCCGAGTCGCTGGAGCTCCTTCGTTGCTGTGGCACCGTCCATCACGTCCATGCTCAGGTCCATCACGACCACATCAGGCTTGAGCCGCATCGTCGCGTCGACGGCCTCGCGTCCGTTCCGGGCTTCGCCGATCACCGTGATGTCCGGTGCCGTCTGCAGCACTGCCTTGAGCCCATACCGTACGACCGCATGGTCGTCGGCAAGCAGCACAGTTATCACATCGTCGGCCATAGTGACCTCCAGGTCTGACCCAACAGTGCGCCGTTCCGAACTCGAGCGGTGTCGGGCAAAGCCCCACCCCCCATGGGCTCCGCAAGCGG
>JANMNM010000345.1:0-6790 GCA_031373905.1 Gemmatimonadaceae bacterium
CCGCTTCGCGTGTCTTCCAGTAGTCGATCACCATTTCCTCGTAGCGCACCGTTTCGCCGCAGTGCCCCTCGAAGCCGTGGGAGATCGCCATGCGGCGCTGCGCGGCAGCGCGGGCGGCGGGGTTCGCCGCACCGTCAATCAGGGCCTGGAAGATTGCCCGCGCCGCCGCATGCTGCCCTTCTACGTCGAGACGGGACGCAGTTCGAATGCTGTCAGCCTGCGGCGTGCGCGGGGTCTGATTCCCCTGCGCCGTCGCCTCGACGGGTGAAATGGCGGCGAGCGTGCCTGCCATGAGGAATAGCGTGGCGTTGTGGCGCAGCTTCATGAGCGTGATCTCGGAACCAGGGGGTGAAACTCGAATGCCGGAACGTCGCAAACTGCGCGCGTCCCGGCAAGCGATTTCCTCGTAGCCGCTGTTCCCCCGCAGCCCCCAAGGGGCCTCGGAGGGCGTGCGGCGGGCTTCAATTCTCGACGTACAACTCCGGCAGCCGGCGCTTCAGCATTTCGAGCTTCGGGAGATCGTTGTAGACGATGTACGGCTGCGTCGGGTGCAGCGCGAGGTAGTTCTGATGGTACGCTTCCGCCTCGTAGAAGGCGCGCAGCGGCTCGAGCGTCGTGACGATCGGCCGACGAAAGACACCCGACCGCGTGAGCTGGGCCATGTACGCCACGGCCGCCGCGCGCTGCGCTTCGTTCGCGATGAAGATCGTGGAGCGATACTGCGTGCCGACGTCCGGCCCCTGACGGTTCAGCTCAGTCGGATCGTGTGCCACGGTGAAGAACACCTTCAGCAGCGTCCCGTACGACACGATCGCCGGATCGTACGTGACCTCCACCGACTCGGCATGACCGGTCCTGCCGGTGCCGATCTCCTCGTACACGGCGGTTTCCTTCGCGCCACCCGCATAGCCGGACACCACGCGCGTGACACCCTTCACGTGCTTGAAGACGGCATCCACACCCCAGAAACAGCCGCCGGCAAACACCGCCTTCTGGACCCCGGTGGCGAGCGCGGCGGCATCCGCCGCTGGCTCAGGGACGGTTGCGTCAGCAGTCGCCGCGGCGGCGGTGTTGCACGCCAGAAGCGTCAGTGCAGGGGCGACGAGAAAGAGTCTGGCAGCGGCCTTCAGCATGGTGTGGTCCGGAGATGGAGCCTGAGGCCGGGCACGGTGCCGGCCAGGGATTGTCCCGACATACCCGTTGGTCGTGCGTTTCGTTTCCGGACGGGTCCGTGTGTTCTAGTGTAGCGTAGCCGAAGTCTCTTGGCAGTTGGGCGTGTCTTTCGGCACCACCCGGCGTTGCAACTCCTCGCGATACCGCTGGTATCGCCGCGGGTTGCGCCTTGGTTGGCACCGAAATCCACCGCCCACCTTTGGCCAAGGGACTTCGGCTACACCACACTACGGAACCGCAGGCCGGACGACCTTTCCGATGAAAAGGATCGTGCCGCTGAGGCGCTCCCGGATCGCAAACAGGAACGGCCGGTCCACGATCAGCGATGGGGGTAGCGACGTCACGACGATCTGAACCGCCGTCGCTGCCGCCGCCTCGGCGCCCTCCTCGTTCACATCGACGAAGACTTTCTGCAGCACGTTGGAAATCGCGCGGTTCGCCGCTGGCGTCTGAAACATCGGATTGAGCTGCGCATTGGCAAACGGCCGCGGCATGCCGAGCGCAGCCAGATCGTCGTTCAGCCTCCGCTTCGACTCCAGCCGGAACTTCGGCAGCTGCACGAGGAGTGTTTCCGCCCGCGCCGGCAATCTGGCCAGCAACGACTGCCACCGTGCCGGTGTCAGCGAATCGACAAGCGATTCCAGGCCACCGACCGTCGGCATCACCAGTGTCATCACGAAGGCGTCGCCGCCGAACGGAAGCTCGCCGACGACGACGCTGCCGTCGCCCCGGCTGAGTCGCACCAGGCCCCTCGATGAGGACATCGTCGGCACGCGCAGCGTACTGGACGCGGAGACACGGAAGTCCGCCGCCCGCGTGGCCGCCGGATCGAACTTCGAGCGCCATTGTCCCTTGAAGTACGTCGCGTTGATCAGCACCGCGATATCGTCCCTCGTCAGCGCATCGATGATCGTGGGAATCCGTGCGTTGGTGGCGGTCGACACCCAATCGTTGATGGTCGTGACCGTGGACGGTGCCGTGAATGGCAGCGACTCGATGCGAGCACCGAAGGCGTCCGTCAGCGTCTGCCTGAACGCGGCGGATGGCGGTGTGCCAGTATCGAACCAGGCACTGTTTGCAAACGTCATCTTCACCGACGGATCCAGGCCGGTGAGCAGCGGCAGCAAGGCCTTGTAGGACGCGACAACGTCCGCGGCGGAACGTGTACCGAAGCCAACGGTCTGCCGGACCTGATCGAATGTCTCGCCTTCGGCTCCGCTCATGAGCATTCCCAGCGCGAGCGAGGCCGAGATCGGCGAGAGCGCGAGATTGCTGTCACGCGCCGTCCGTGCGTTGACGGCACGAAAGAGCGCCAATCCGAAGCTCGTCGTGGCAGATGCTGCGATCTGCTCGTCAGCGGACAGCGCGCGTGGAAGTGCCGTGATCAGTGGCTGCGACACGGTCGCTTCATCGGTCGAGTTCGTGCACCCGGCGACGAGCAGCGCCGCAGTGGTCACTCGGACGAGATACTGGAGCACACACACCCTGCCTCCTGACGTCATCGATCCTCCAGCGCGTGCGGTCGCACGACGACCGTTTCGGTACGCAGCCTACTTCCGCCATCGCAGCTCCGTCACAGCCAGAAGTTTGTCGTCAGCTGACACGCTTTCTGTATCGCCCCACAGCCAGCGCGAGAATCGTCGAGCCGAGCACGGCGAGCGCCAGCAGGCGCTGCCAGACATCGGTCACGCCGGCGCCCTTGAGCATCACGGATCGCATCATCGCGATGAAGTGCATGAGCGGGTTCACCTGTGCAATGAGCTGCGCCCAGCCCGGCATGGCGCGCACCGGCGTGAACAAGCCGCTCATAAGGATGTAGACCATGATCAGCGTGAAAGTGACGAAGAGCGCCTGCTGTTGCGTCTCCGATACCGTCGAGACCCAGAGTCCGACCCCGAGCGCGGCGAGCAGGTAGAGCGCAGCGCCAGTCATGAGCAGCCAGATGCTCCCCAGCAGCGGGACGTGGAAGAGTCCAACGGCTATGCCGAGGCCCACACCGAATTCCATCATGCCGATGACCCACAGCGGAATCAGTTTTGCGGCGATGAACACCGCCGGCCGTATCGGTGTCACGTTCAACTGATCGAGTGTCCCTGCTTCCTTCTCTCGCACGATGTTGAGCGCGGTCATCAGTGTGCCAACGAGCGTGATCAGCTGGACCAGGATGCCGGGCACCATGAATCGCTTGTAGTCCAGCGACGGGTTGTATGCGGCACGGGTGCGAATCTCGATCACCGGCTGGCTGCGGCGCAGCGCCTGACCACCGCCGGGCGCAGACGAATTGGCCGCATCGGTCGCGAAACGGTTGATGATCTCGGCGGCGTACGACTGTATCACTCCCGCCTGCGAGCCGTTCTCCGCATTCAGCACCACCTGCAGCATCGTCGGTGTGCGACGCACGGTATTCCGCTCGAAGTCGGCCGGAATCACCAGGATCGCATTCGCGTCACCGGTCAGCAGCGCATCCTCGCCTGGCGCGGCGACGCTGGTGAGCCCGGCGATCCGGAACCGCCCACTGGCCGTGAATCGACGCACGAGGTCACTCGCCATCGCCGTCCGATCCTGATCCACGATCCAAAGCGCGGCGGTCTTCACCTCGAAGGTCGCGACGTTGGCCAGCACCAGCAGCTGGATCATCGGCATCACGAGCAGCATTCGCAGGATCACCGCATCGCGACGAATCTGCAGGAACTCCTTTCGAAGCAACACGCGCAGCGGTCGCCAGATCATGTCAGTCGCACCGATGTGCGCCGGATGGCGAGTGCCAGGAACACGGCCAGCATTCCCGTCAGGATCACCAGTTGCGGCCACAGCACGTGCACACCGACACCCTTCAGCATGATGCCGCGCACGATCTCGATGAACCAGCGAGCCGGCACGAGGTGCGTCACGACCTGCAGTGGAAACGGCATGCTTGCGATCGGGAAGATCAACCCCGAGAGCATGATGTTCGGAAGCATCGTGCCGCCCATGGCCGCCAGCATTGCCGCCAGCTGGGACGACGTCAACGCCGCAATCAGCACACCCAGCGACAATCCAACGAGGGCAAACAGCATGCTCGCCGCGAGCAGCAGCGTCACACTGCCGCGAAATGGAACGCCGAACACCAGCCATGCCGCAAGCAGGACCGTCACGACGTTGGCCATCGCCAGCCCGAGGTACGGGATCACCTTCCCCACGATGATCTGCCACGGATGGAGCGGCGACACGAGCAGCACCTCGAACGTGCCGCGCTCCTTCTCCCGTGACAGTGAAATCGCCGTCATGAGTGAAGTCACCAGCGTCAGGATGAGGGCAATCAGCCCCGGCACGAACAGGTTGACACTCTTCAGCGTCGGGTTGAAGCGCATGCGCACGCGCGTCTCGATGAACGACGGTGCCGCGCGCTGACCCATCGATGCCCGCCAGTCCCGCACGATGGCGGCGGCATAGTTCTGCATCGTGACGCCGCTGTTCGGGTCGATCGCGTCGGAGAGAATGAGCACGTTCGCCGATGCTCCCGAGGCGAGCGTCGTCGACATCGCCGGCTCGAGCACCACGCCGACATCAGCCCGGCCGGACCGCAGGAGCGCCTCGAGCGAGTCGCGTCGTTCCAGCGGCAGCACGGTGAATCGGCCGCTGTGCTCAAAGCGAGTCCGCAGCGCCGCCGTGGCCTCGTCTGGCGCGGGCGCCACCAGCGCGACACGCACGTCATTGATGTCCGTCCGGACGGCAAACCCGAACAGCAGCAGCTGCGCGACGGGAAGCGCGAGCAGAATGACGAGGGTCTGCCGGTCGCGCAGCAGGTGCCTGATCTCCTTGGCCACGAAGGCGCGCAGCGCCGCGACGCTGGCAGCGGCGGCATTCATGCCACCGCCGGCACCGGCGCCGACCGTGCGAGCCGCACGAACACATCGTCGAGCGTTCCGACACTGAACTGCGCCTTCAGCGCACCCGGTGTTCCCAGGGCCGCAATGCGCCCGTCGACCATGATCGACAACCTGTCACAGTACTCCGCCTCGTCGAGATAGTGCGTGGTGACGAAGACCGTCGTGCCGCGCGACGCAGCCTCGTAGATCATCTCCCAGAACTGACGCCGGGTGATGGGATCCACGCCTCCGGTGGGCTCGTCGAGGAACACCACGGCCGGCTCGTGGAGCAGTGCAACGGCGAACGCAAGCTTCTGCTTCCACCCGAGCGGCAGTGCACGGACCATCACGCGATCCGACGCCACGAACCTGAGGTCCTCGAGCATCCGGTCACGACGGAGGCGAATCGTCGCGTCGTCGAGGCCATAGATCCCGCCATACAACGCGACGTTCTCCCGCACGGTCAGGTCGTCGTACAGCGAGAAGCGCTGGCTCATGTACCCGATGTTCGCGCGCACCCCTTCGGTCTGCGTCCGGACGTTGAACCCAGCCACCGAGGCCTCACCATCACTCGGTGCAAGCAATCCGGTCAACATCCGGATCGCCGTCGTCTTGCCGGCACCGTTCGCGCCAAGGAAGCCGAACACCTCTCCCGGATGCACATCGAAGGAGATCGCGTCGACAGCAGTGAACGTGCCGAATCGTCGCGTCAGGTTGCTGGCGACGATTGCCGGCCCCTCTGGCGCCGCGTTCACACCGCCGCCTCGGTCGGTGCGCTCATCAATTCCATGAACGCGTCTTCGATGCCTGGGCGGATCGCTGCCACCGTGGCATCCTGGACTCCGCACGCACTCAGGTGGCTCGTCAACTCCGCCTGCAGCGTCATGGAGTCGATGCCGCTGCGCATGTCGCTGAAATGGACGCTCTGACCGAACGGATACGCGGATGCAGTGAAGCCGTACTGTCGCAGCGCACCAAGTACCAGCGCCCGCGGCGTTCCGCGCACGGCAAACAGCGGTCGCGGAAAGCGCTCGCCGATGCGGTCAGGGGCATCGAGCGCCAGCAGCCTTCCTCCCTGCATGAGTGCCACTCGCCCACACCGCGCCGCCTCGTCCATGTACGGCGTCGACGCGATGATCGTGAGCCCCGAGGCGCGGAGTGAGTCGAGCAGATCCCAGAACTCGCGGCGCGACACTGCGTCGACACCGGTCGTTGGCTCATCGAGCAGGAGCAGCTCCGGACGGTGCACGAGCGCGCAGCAGAGCGCGAGCTTCTGCTTCATGCCGCCGGAAAGCGCCCCGGCGCGACGTTCGCGGAAGGGCTCGATCTGCTCGTAGATCGGCGCGATGAGCGCCCGCCCCTGCTCGGGTGTCGTGCCGAAGACCGACGCGAAGAACGAGAGATTCTCCGCGACGCTCAGATCGGGGTAAAGCGCGAATCGTCCCGGCATGTAGCCGACCCGCGACCGGATGGTCCAGAAGTCGCGGACTACATCGGAACCCAGCACCGTTGCGGTGCCACCGTCAGGCACGAGCAGAGTCGTCAGTATCCGAAAGAGCGTCGTCTTGCCTGCGCCGTCAGGTCCGACGAGGCCAAAGATTTCGCCGGAGTCCACCGCGAACGAGATGTCGTCCACGGCGGTCACATGGCCGAAGCGCTTGACGACATGCTCCACGCGAACGACGCTCGTGCTCACGGCGTAACCCTCACGGCGCAGTGCGCACGGGGACGGATGCCGTGGCGCCCCCGCTCAGCGAGACATCGGCAGG
>JANMNM010000007.1:0-3800 GCA_031373905.1 Gemmatimonadaceae bacterium
ACCCGCCATCGATCGCAATCAGGCGAACCGGCTTGGATTGGCGAGGGCGCTGGTCAGCCGCGACAATCCGCTGACGGCGCGTGTCACGGTCAACCGATTCTGGGAACAACTCTTTGGTGTCGGGTTCGTCGAGACGAGCGAAGACTTCGGCACGCAGGGCTCGCCGCCGTCCCACCCCGAGCTGCTCGACTGGCTGGCCGTGCGATTCAGCACGGAGTTGCACTGGAGCGTGAAGGCACTGTTGCGTGAGATCGTGCTCTCGGCGGCCTACAGACAGGATGCTGCGGCCGCCCCCGCGGTGCGAGAGCGCGATCCCGCCAACCGATTGCTGGCGCGCGGTCCGCGATTCCGGATGTCTGCGGAACAGGTACGCGATGCCGCGCTCTTCGCCTCTGGCCTGTTGAGCGATCGCATGTTCGGGCCCAGCGTCATGCCGCCGCAGCCCGATGGCATCTGGCAACGTCCGTACAGCGGAGAGAAGTGGGTCGCGGACACGGGCGAGAACCGATACCGGCGTGCGCTCTACACGCTCTGGAAACGCACCGCGCCGTACCCTTCGCTGATGACCTTCGACAGTCCGAGCCACGAGGTCTCCGTGGCGCGCCGCGTGCGTACGAACACACCGCTGCAGGCGCTCGTGACTCTCAACGATCCGGTGTACACGGAGGCGGCACAGGCCCTCGCCCGGCGACTGCTCCCCACTCCTCGTGCGAGCCTCGATGGCGCGCTGATTGATTCGGCGCTCGTGCGCGGACATCGGCTTGCACTGCAGCGTGCGCCGACACCGGCCACACTCTCGTCCCTGCGCAAGCTCTACGACACATCGCTTGCGTACTACGACAGTCATCCCGCAGATCGGTCACGGGCGGCTGGCGTGCCTCACGCCGGATCCGCACTGGCCGCGCTGTCGGTCGTTGCTGGCAGTGTGCTGAATCTCGATGCATTCATCACCAAGGAATAGCATGCACCGGACCGATCCATGATCAACATGATGGACGCACAGCAGCGGGCCCTGCAGGCCATCACGCGCCGTCATTTCCTCGAGATCGGCGCGACGGGGATTGGCGCGGCTGCCCTCGCGTCGTTGCTGGGATGTGAGACAGCAACAGACGTCCGGCTGGCGAATGCCCGCCCGAATGGCATTGATCCGATGGCGCCACTGGTGCCGCATTTCCCGGCGAAGGCCAAGCGCGTCATTTTCCTCCACATGGCAGGCGCGCCATCGCAACTCGAACTGTTCGACTACAAGCCGGTGCTCGCGCGGCTGGACGGTCAACTCTGTCCGGAGTCGCTGCTGGAAGGCAAGCGGTTTGCGTTCATCAAGGGCATCCCGAAGATGCTCGGGCCACAATTCGCGTTTCAGCAGCACGGCGAATCGCGCGCCTGGGTCTCGGACCGCATGCCGCACCTGGCCACGGTGGTGGACGAGATCGCGTTCCTGAAGGCGATGCACACCGATCAGTTCAACCACGCCCCGGCGCAGCTCCTCGTGCATACCGGGGGTCCGCAGCTTGGCAGGCCCAGCATCGGCTCGTGGGTCACATACGGGCTCGGCACCGAGAACCAGAATCTGCCGGGGTTCGTCGTGCTGCTCTCCGGCGGCACCGGCCCCGACGCGGGTGCAAGCGTCTACGGCAGCGGGTTTCTTCCCAGTGTGTATCAGGGCGTGCAGTGCCGCAGTGCGGGTGACCCGGTGCTGTATCTCTCCGACCCCGCCGGTGTGCCTCGTGCATTGCGCGAAGCCGCACTGGAGGCCATCAATGCAGCGAACGCTCAGCAGTTCGCTGCGGTTGGCGATCCGGAGATCAACACCAGGATCGCGCAATACGAGATGGCGTTTCGGATGCAGTTGTCGGTCCCTGAAGCGATGGATATCTCGAAGGAACCGGCGTCGATCCACACACTGTACGGAACCACCCCTGGCGCGACGTCCTACGCGAACAACTGCCTGCTCGCGCGCCGGCTGGCTGAACGAGGCGTGCGCTTCATCCAGCTGTTTCACTGGGGCTGGGATTCGCATGGCGCAGGTGCCGCTGAGGCGCTCAACGTCGGCTTCCATGAGCGATGCAAGGAAACCGACCGCGCCACGGCCGCGCTCATTCTCGATCTCAAGCAGCGCGGCCTGCTGGCCGACACGTTGATCGTGTGGGGTGGCGAGTTCGGGCGCACACCAATGCGCGAAAACCGGACAGGCAGCGACAACCCCTTCGTGGGCCGCGATCACAACAACGGCGCATTCACGATGTGGATGGCCGGCGGTGGAGTGCGCGGCGGCGTGACGCACGGGGAGACGGACGAGATCGGGTATCAAGGCGTCAGCGGCCAGACCGACGTGCACGACCTGCATGCCACCATCCTGCGGCTCCTCGGCTTTGATCACGAGCGGCTCATTCACACGTTTCAGGGACGCAACTACCGACTCACTGACACGTCGGGCAAGGTGATCCGTGAGATACTCGCCTGAGCCGGGCGTGATGACTGGCGCCGCGAAGGGCGCCAGGCCAGTATTGGCCGATGAGCAACACCGATATCCGCCCGATCACGCTCGCTGAGATCCGTCAGGCTCGTGATCGCATCGCGGGCACCGTCATCCGCACGCCACTCATCCCGCTCGAGCTGGGACGAGGCTTTCCCGAGATCCGGCTCAAGCTCGAGAACCTGCAGCGCACGAACTCGTACAAGCTGCGTGGCGCCGCGAACGCTGTCGCGTCGCTGCCTCCGGCGGAGCGTGCACGCGGCGTCTGGACCATCAGCGCAGGGAACGCCGGTCAGGGCGTCGCCTACGCGGCACGACAGGCGGGTGTCCCCTGCCACGTGGTTGTCCTGGAGACGGCACCGCAATCGAAGCTCGATCGCATGCGTGCGCTTGGCGCAACGCTCATCCCGGTGCCCGTGAGCGTCGCGTGGTCAGCGATGGGTGACCGCGCGTTCCCGGGAATGGACGGTGTGTTCATCCATCCGTTCGATGATCACGACTTCATCGCGGGGCACGCGACGATGGGACTGGAGATTCTTGAGGATGCTCCCGACACCGCCGCGGTGGTTGCCGCTGTTGGTGGCGGTGGATTGCTGGTGGGGGTGGGCAGCGCCATGCGCGCACTCAAGCCCGATGTCCGGATGATCGGCGTCGAGCCCGAGACCGGCGCGCCAGCCGCCGCGTCGTTCGCTGCCGGATCAGCGCAGGCATTTCCCGACTGGACCGCAACCTTCGTTGACGGCGCCGGTGGAAAGTTGATGTTCCCTCGCATGTGGACGCGACTGCAACCGGTGGTTGATGACTTCGTGACGGTCACGATCGACGAAACGAGGCGCGCCGTTCGCATGCTGGCCGAGAAGTCGCGCGTGGTCGCAGAGGGCGCCGGCGCGCTGTCGCTGGCGGCGGCGCTGGCTGGCAAAGCCGGCAACGGCCCGATCGTCGCGATCGTGTCCGGTGGCAACATCGATCTGAGCGTGTTCGCCGACATCGTCGGAACACCAACCGCGTAGCCACGCCCTGCAGGAAGTACTGCGCCGGATGTCACCGCGACGCAGTTGCTGCTCCGAGCACCTCAGACCGTTGAGGTGCGGCCCTCACGGCGCACAGGCTGATCTGGTGCCTTTCCGCCAAGGCTCAGGACGAGCCCGACGGCAACCACGACGGCCGCCCCGATCAGGTTGTGCCACAGGAAGCTGACGCTCGGCACCCAGATCGCCACGGCACCGACGGCAGCCATCCCGCTCAACAGTCCAACGAATGCGCCCGGTGCACGCACCCGCGGAATCATGGCCAGCAGAAAGACCCCGAGAATCGATCCGTAGAA
>JANMNM010000040.1:0-1791 GCA_031373905.1 Gemmatimonadaceae bacterium
CCCGTCGCGATCGTGCGTGATGCCACCCGTCGCGCACTGACGTCAGCGCTGACCTGCACCGTGCTGCCGCCTGGCACGACCGCGCCAATGCTGGTCAGCGCCACCACGGCGCCCAGCGAGCGCTCAGCGCTGCCCGCGCGCAACGCCACCGTGTGCTCCTGCACGAACGCCTCGGAGGACGAGTAGTCCGACTGCGCGGCCCCCGCGCTCGAGCGCACCATGACGTCGCTGCTCCCATTGCTCGCGCCGTCGTGCCGCAATTGCACGTTCACCACGCCGCTGATCGCGTCCGCGCCGTAGAGCGCCGCACCCTGCGGGCCACGAATCACCTCGATCCGCTCGACCGCGTCGGCGCTGATGCGCGTGAGCAACAACGGGTTCGCGAGCTCGATGCCGTCGACGAAGACCTTTGGTGCGCTCCCGCCGAACGAGCTGGCACCGCGGGTGCTGCCGAATCGCGTCAGCAATGCCGTCGGTGCATCGTTCCAGATCCAGAGTCCGGGAATGCTGCCATTCAGGGCGCTGGCGAGTGACGGCGATGCGGCGCCGCGCAGGTCGCGGCCCTGCACCACATCCACTGCATAGGGCAGACGCCGCTGTGAGCCGCCACTCGCGCTGCCGGTGACGACCACACGGTCGAGCGTCGCAGTGCCCACGGCCGTCGCGGCCGCGCTTCGCACCGGAGCCAGCACGATCTGTGTGCCGCCGCTGACCGTCGGCGTGACGTTGACGCCGTGCAATAGCGCGGTGAGCGCCGCGCCCAACGGCATCGAGCCGTTCGGCACGCAGGCCTCACGGTCAAGCGGAATCAACTCGGAGGAATACGAGAGCCGCACGCCAGCGCGCGCGGCGACCAGATCCAGTGCGGTGCGCAGAGATGCGCCGCTGGACTGCAACGTCACGATGCGGTCCAGCGGCGGTGTCCATGCCCGCGCGCTGTCGCCAGCCGTCACGGGGCACCGAATCGCCTGCGCTTCCGCGCCTCCGCTGCCGAATGCACTGCCGGCAATGAGCAGCAGCCCGTGCAGGGCACGCCGTGACGTCCAGATCATCGCCGTGGGAGCACCCCCGGCGCGCTGTGCAGTTCGATCGTGTCGCCATGCACACTCGCGCTAACGCCAAGAGACAAGCCGAGCACGGATGCCACCCGCGAGAGCGGCTCACCGGTGAAGTCGGCCGTCACGTGCCGCGTACTCAGCCCGCTGTCAGCCATCACCATCGACACGCCATACCAGCGGCGCAGCGCAAACTGCACTTCGGACATCGAGGCATCCGTGAACGTGAGGTGACCCGCCGCCATAGCCTCGCTCTCAGTGGCCGTGACCTGCGCCGCTGCGACGGTGATGCCGGTCGGCGTCGCCAGCGCGCCGTCACCGCCATGCAACAGGACAGTCGAATCGCGCGCGGACGCGCTCGTCGTCACGCGCACCGCACCTTCCGCAACGCGAACGCTGACGCCGCTCGACGGTGTCTCCCGTACCAGAAATGCCGTGCCGACATCCTCCACCGTCGTTGCCCCGACGCGAATCGAGAATGGCCGCGACGCATCATGCGTCACCTTGAACCATGCCTCCCCACGCAACGTCAGCCGACGGTGTTCGCGACCGAAGCCGGGTTGCAGCGCCAGGGAGCTCGCTGGCCCGAGTCGGACGTCCGTGCCATCACTGAGCCTGATCTCCTTCGCGCTGCCCATAGCTGTCACGTAGGTCTCCTCGAGCGCAGGGGTCGCACGCCTCGACAGCCAAAGTCCAGTGGCGCCTGCGACCACCAGCAGGGTGGCCGCGGCACGAA
>JANMNM010000075.1:0-20846 GCA_031373905.1 Gemmatimonadaceae bacterium
GGGCAGTGTCACGAGCCGCTTCGCGATGGCGAACGTCACTGCACTTGTGCGGTAGGCAACAACCAGTGGACATCCGCACAACGCTGACTCCAGCGTCGTCGTGCCGCTCTTGCACATGGCGGCAGTCGCAGCGCGAAACACGGCGTGCGACGAGTCCCGAATGACACGAAACGGACAGACATCCGCGTCGATGATCAAACCCGGGGGCGCGCTCACGACCACCTGAATTTCCGGTCTCGCCGCGCGCACCACCTCGGCGGTGGCGACGAAGTCCTGCAGGTGACGACCGATTTCGCCGGCACGGCTTCCGGGAAAAAGCGCCAGCACCGGGCGCGCAGGATCCAGCCCAAGCGCGCTGCAGGCTGCCTCGCGCGACGGGAGCGACTGCGTCGCGTCAATCAACGGCGAACCGACGTATGTCGCGTCAATGCCGGCACCTCGGAGGAACGCTTCCTCGAAAGGCAGGATCACCGCCGCCTTCGTCACGGTGCTGCGAAGCGCGGACACACGACTCTTGTGCCAGGCCCACACCTGCGGGGTGATGTAGAACAGCACCGGGATACCGCGGCGCTTCGCCTCGCGAGCGACGCGCATGTTGAATCCCGGATAGTCAATGAGCACGACGAGCTTCACGCGCCCTGTATCCAGTCGCGTCTTCAGCATCGTCATCAGCGCGCGCAGAACAGGCAGGTGCCTGATGACCTCGACGAACCCGACCACCGCGATCCGTTCGGCACGCTCGAGGAGTTCGACGCCTTCGGCAGCCAGCCGTCCACCGCCAACGCCCACCAGATGCAGATCCTTCCTCCGCGCCCGCAACGCCTGGACCATCGCAGCAGCATGCATGTCACCTGACGGTTCGCCCGCCACGATCATCACTTCTGCGGGGCTCACACTTGCCTCAGGGCACCATCGCGCAGACGCGTCGTGTGCCGGTCGATATCCGTCACGATGCGAAGTGCCGTCGATAACGCCTCGCGGCCGGCAGCACCGCTGACGACGACAGGGTGCTCACCCCGAATCGCCCCGGCGAAACTTTCCAGCTCCAGACGGAGTGGCTCCCCCTCCGGAGCCAGCAGGATGACGGGCTCGACGAACTGCTCGAGCGAGGTTGCCCGCGCGGCCAGATCCCGTGGATCGATGTCAGCACGCATTCTGAAGAACATGCCGGCGCCCGTGCCGAGATCGAGCGAGACGTACCCACTGCGCTGAAAGATGCGCAGCTTACGCGTCTTGTCTCGCGAGACGCGACTCGCGGTGATGGTTGCGACTGCGCCGCTCGCGAACTCGAGCCGCGCATTCGCGATGTCAAGCGTATCGGTCAGCACTGGCACGCCGACGGCAGAGACGTCGACGACCGGGCTGCCGACGATGGTCGCGACGAGATCGATGTCGTGAATCATCAGGTCGAGCACGACGGCCACGTCGGCGCCCCGGGGCGTGTATGGTGCCAGTCGATCACTCTGCACGAACAGCGGATCGGCCAGGTACGGCCAGGCAGCGCGCACTGCCCGGTTGAATCGCTCGACATGCCCAACCTGCAGGACCACGCCAGCCACGGCGGCCGCTGCCAGCAGTGCATCCGCCTCCTCGAGCGTGACCGCAATCGGTTTCTCGACGAAGAGATGCTTGCCCGCCGCAAGGATCGCCATCCCGACCGCGTGATGGGCCATGGTCGGCACCACGCAACTGACGGCATCACTGGCGCCGATCAGCGATGCCAGCGTCGGGTGCGCCACGACGCCGAGTTCTGACGCGACCGCCGCTGCTCGCTCGGCATTCGTATCGTGAAACCCGGCGAGCTGGATGCCCGGCATGTCACGCAGGATCCGCACGTGATGGAAACCAAGTCCACCTGCACCAGCGACCCCGATGCGCAGGCTCAGAACCCTATCCCCCGTTCACTCTCCTCGATGAACTGGAGGAATGCCAGCACCTCTGACAGGGGCTTCAACTCAGCACGAGCGCGCGCCAGCGCCTGGGTCACATTCAACTCCGAACGGAAGACCAGGCGATATGCTCGCTTCAGTTCCCGGACGACATCGTCCTCGAAACCGCTGCGCTGCAGCCCGACGGAATTCAGGCCATAGAGCTTGACAGGATTACCGACCGCCTTGAGGTACGGTGGCACGTCCTTCGCGACACGCGAGCAGCCTCCCACGAACGAATGCCGGCCGATGCGGGCAAATTGATGCACGGCGACAAGCCCGGAAACGATGGCGCGATCGTTGATCTGCACATGACCTGCGAGTTGCGTTCCGTTCCCAATGATCACGCCGTTGCCGATCTGGCAGTCGTGCGCCAGATGCACGTAGGACATGAGGAATGATCCGCTGCCGACGGAGGTCTTCTCCGAGTGCGACGTCCCGCGGTTGATCGTCGAGTACTCGCGCACGACCGTGTTCTCGCCAATCTCGACGGTCGTGTGCTCACCCTTGTATTTCAGGTCCTGCGGATCACCGCCGATGACTGAACCGATGCCGATCTTCACCCCGGCCGCCAGGATCACGTTGCGCTCGAGCGTCGCACGCATCGCAATCACACAGCCATCGCCGACGACGCATGCGTCACCGATGTACGCGTAGGGACCGACTTCCACCCCCGATCCAAGGACCGCCGAAGGTGCGATGATGGCGGTCGGATGAATCCCGGTCGTCGTGGGCGCCGTCATCGCGGCCGTACCATCGCGGCCATGTCCGCTTCGCAGGCCACTTCGCCATCGACACGGGCGACACCGTGCATCTTGCAGAGCGTGCCCCGGGTCTGCACCACATCGACCTCGAACCGCAGTTGGTCGCCCGGCTTCACCGGACGCCGGAACTTGACGTTGTCGAGCCCCGTGAAGTACACGACTTTCGACGACGGCTCCTGCATGTTCCCAAGCATGAGCATGCCTCCAACCTGCGCCATTGCCTCGACGATCAACACACCAGGCATGATCGGATGCCCAGGGAAGTGTCCCTGGAAGAACGGCTCGTTGATGGTCACATTCTTGATCCCCACCACCCGCTTGCCTTCCTCGAGCTCGAGGATCCGGTCCACGAGCAGGAACGGGTATCGGTGAGGAAGCACCTTCATGATCTCCTCGATTCCAAGCACAGTCGTCTCCTCTTTCGCTGTCCGGAGCAGTTCGCGGACGAACAGAACCGTGCCCTTGTGGCTCGGTCGGTGAGCGCGGATGTGCCCGCGAACGCGGGATCCAGCCAACGCCAGGTCCCCAACACAATCCAGTGCCTTGTGACGCACGAACTCATCCGGCCAGCGCAAGGCGTTGTCGACCACACGATCGGCGTCGAGCACCACGGCGTTCGCCGTGCTCGCCCCCTGAATCAAGCCTGCGGCACGAAGCGCTTCCACCTCGTGCACGAAGCCGAACGTCCGGGCACCCGCGAGCTCGCTCGTGAACGTGCCCTCGCTCACCGCCAGCTTGATGGACTGCTCGCCGATGAGGGCATGCGGAAACACGATCGACACCTCGAGCTCGAGCCGTGACGCCGGCTTTGCTTCGTAGATCGATTCACCATCCACAACACGGATTGGCGCCGCCACCGTCAAGTAGCGTGCGGGACCACCATGCTCGACAATCCCAGCGCCGCGCAACGCATCGGTGAAGGCCAACGCGCTGCCATCGGCGATGGGCGGCTCGGCGGCATCCATCACGATGCGAAGGTCATCCACTTGCAGCGCCACCACCGCCGCGAGCACGTGCTCCACGGTGTGAAACGCCTCGTCACCGACACCGAGCTGGGTTCTGCGGTCCGCGAGCACGGCGACACTGGCACGCGCGGGAACCGGCACAGCATTCGGTCGGTCGCTCCGTTCGAACGTCACGCCGGCATTCGCCGCGGCAGGCAGGAACTGCAGTGTTACCGCGTGCCCGAGGTGCAGCCCAATGCCTCTGACCGTAGCTGCGCGACTGATGGTCTGCCGGCGTACCGAGGTCACTCGGCACCTCTGGCCCGTTCCATTGTCTTCAGGACGGCAGGGAGCTTGTGCGCCGCCGCCTGGACGCGGAGCGACTCGCGGTGCGGGCGCGCCGGATAGCCACTCCACGTCTCTCCGGCAGGGACATTTCCGAAGACGCCCGACTGCCCGGCAATCCGTGCGCCAGCGCCGATCGTGATGTGCCCCGCAAGCCCTGCCTGGCCGGCGATGACGACACCGTCGCCGATCTGCGTTGAACCCGAGATCCCGACCTGCGACATGACGAGGCAGCGCTTCCCGATCTTCACGTTGTGTGCGATCTGCACGAGATTGTCGATCTTCGTCCCTGCGCCGATCACGGTGTCTCCGACGCTTCCGCGATCGATGGTCGTATTGGCTCCGATTTCCACGTCCGCCTCGATCACCACGCGTCCAACGTGGGCAATCTTCTGGTGAGCACCATCCGCAAACACGTATCCGAAGCCGTCGCTGCCGAGCACTGCACCAGCCTGCACGATGACGCGATCACCAAGCTGCGTGCCCGGATATGCCGTCACCCCCGGGTGCAGGATGCAGTCGTAGCCGACCGTGGAATCGCTCCCGATCGACACACCGGCACCGATGTGTGATCGTGCGCCGACGCTGACCCGGTCACCGATGACTGCACGCGGGCCGATCGACACCGCTTCACCGAGCTGCGCACCTTCTCCGATGACGGCAGTGGCATGAACCCCGGGGACCGGTCTCACCGGCGGATGCAGCAGCGCGATCGCCACGCGCATCGCATCGGGCGGCGACGCGACGATGATCCTCGCCGGAACATGTGCGACACGCGCGGCAAGCGTCGGTGTCACGAGAATCGCGCCCGCCGCCGTCCTCGCGGCATCGTCGGAGTAGCGCGCGACGCCAAAGAACGACAACGAGCTCGGGTCCGCCACATCGAGCGCGGCGACCCGCGTCACTCCGACGGCGCCATCCCCTTCAATCGAGCCACCGACGGCCGCCGCAATGGCGGCCGCCGACAGCACAGCCGGTTCACCCTCGCCCGGCGATGCCGATGTCACGGAATTACGGCTTGATCGGTCGCGTCACACCAGCCGGTGCCGCGACCGGGCCCGTGGTCGGCGGGCGCACTGCGCCCGGTGGTGTGGTCGACGCACCCGCGACGATCGGCGCAGGGAGCTTCGGCGGTCCAAGCGACTTCAGCCGATCGATGATCCGCGACGTGATGTCGAGATTCTTGTCCGCCGAGACGATGAACGGCACCTGTGCGCCTGCGTCAAAGATGAAGGCATACCCGTCTTCGGCACGCACATCCTGGATCACCTTGTTGACCTGCTCCATGATCGGCGCCATCAGCGCTTCCTGACGCGACTGCGCGGCCTGCTGCATCTCCTGAGCGCGCTGCTGGTACTCCTGCTGGCGCTGGCCGAGAATCTGCTCTCGCTGCGCCCGTTGTGCTGCCGTCATCTGTGGAGCCGCCTTCTGGTATTCACCGATGACCGCCTGCAGGGAGTCGCTCATCCGCTGGATCTGCGTACGCATCGGCAGCGTTTCCTTTTCGAACTGGGCCAACGCTTCAGCGCGACCCGGTGCGCCCTCGAGCACCTGATTCGAATTGAGGTACGCAATCCTCAGTGCTGGTGCTGGTGCCGACGCGGGTGCGGCACCCTGCGCCAACGATGTATTCGTCACTGCTGCCAGGACTGCCGCACATGCCAGGATCCGACTTACTACGCGCATCGTAAACTCCACAAGAAGATGTTTCGTGATCATCAGAACTGTTGACCGCCAAGGCGGAAATGCAGCTGCCATGCGGGCTTCGGACGGCCGAACTGATCTACGCGGTCAATGCCGTACGCCCAATCGAGCCCGAGCGGCCCCAGTGGAGTAACGGTGGACAACCCGATGCCGGTGCCACGGAACAGCCGCGTCGGGTTGAACTGCTGCACTCGCCGGTACACGTTGCCGGCGTCGAAGAAGCCGTTCACGTAGAACATCGAGTTGAAACGGACGCCGACTTCTGCAGTGCTCGAGAAGAAGGCCGCGCCCGGGTTGTTGAACGCCTGCGCGTTCGAGTTCGCATCCGGCAGGAAGCCGTCTGGCGTGATGGAGAATTCAGGATAGCCTCGCAGCGGCTCGCCGAACTGCACACCACCCATGTTGAACTGCTGCGTGAACCGGAACGCACCAGCACTGCCGAGCACCGCGCCGGATCGGACTGTCAGCCCCGCGACGATCTTGATTGGCTGCGATCCGGGCTTGCTGCCGCCGAACTGCGTCAGCGTTGCGTAATTCTTCAGGTCGACCGAGTACCGCTGGAACCGCGAGGTTCCGCCAAGCCCATTGAACTGCGCCGTGAACGTTCGCTGCGCGCCAGCTGAGGCAAACGGAAGATCGACGCGCGTGTCGTATCCAACCGTCGCGCCGACATAGCTCCGGATGTTGGCCCCGGTGAATTGCGACGCCTGCTCGCCAAGGAAGCCGGAGCTGCCGAAGCGGACCCCCTCAAGACCATACGTGACGAAGAGCCGCGTGTAGGGCGACGACGGCACGGGGAACCCGAGCTGGACGCTGAAACCGGTCTGGATCGGCTGGCCGAATCCGCCGTTGAAGTTCGAGAAGCCGCCAATGCCCTGATAGCGGTTTTGTGTCCGGTACGCACTCAACGTTCCGGAGACCTGCGACAGCCGGATCTGCGGATCGGTATACGACATCTGGAAGTTGTTCTGGAACCGTCCGAAGTTCCAGTTGAGCGAGCCGGACTTGCAGCGCCCGAAGAGGTTCGGCTGCTGCAGCCCGATGAAACCACCGACACCGAGCCCCTGCCCGGCAGACGCACCGAAATTCACGTTGCCCGTCTGCTTCTCCTTCACGTGGAAGATGATGTCCACGTCCCCGGACGAGTCGGGACGCGTATCCGGGTTCGGCACCGGTGTCTCGAAGAAGCCGAGATTGCCAAGGTTCTGATACGAACGAATCAGCCGATCCTGGTTGAAGACGTCGCCAGGCACGATCAGCAATGCGTTCCGGATGCAGCTCTCGACCGTATGATCGTTTCCAAAGATCTCCACCCGGTTCACGATCGCCGGCTGGCCCTCTTCAATCTCCCATCGAAGATTCGCAACGTGCTTTCCGTCCGAGGTGTCGCGGTCCACGACCGGACGCACGCGCGCATAGATGTAGCCTTCATTGCTGTATGCGGTCTGTACCTTCTGCGTGCCTTCTTCCCAGCGACCCTGATCAAAGGTATTCGGCGGCAGCGACGGGCCCTTTTTCCGCAGCAATGCCTTCGCGCGCTGCGTCAACGATACGGCTTGCGGCTGAAACGGGAACAGTCGCTGTACTTCCTCGGTCGAGAACCTGCGATTCCCGAGCGCCTCGAACGACCCGATGGTGTAGCGAGGTCCCTCGCGCACGGCGAGGTCGACGAGCGCCTTGCCGCGCTCACGATCCACCAGCAGCGAGTCGCGCTCCACGACGCCATCGATGAAGCCCTGCCGTGCAAGGAACTGCGGAATCCGCTCCGTCAGGTCACCGGCAAAGTTGTTCTCGTCAAACTCCCCTCGGCGAAACCAGAGGAACCCCTCCGGCTTCGTCTTCATCGTCGCGACGACATCCGCAGGCGCGAGCGTCTTCAGTCCGGATACTCGCACGCCGCTCACGGCCAACCGGCGGCCCTCTGACACACGGAAGGTCACCTTGGCTCGCTGGTCTTCCAGCATGGTGGTATCGACGGTAATGCGGGCGAGATAGTACCCTCCCGCCTCATATATCGAGTCGAGGCGCTGCTTCGTGCGCGCGACCTGCGCCGCGTCCACCGGGCGGCCGATCAACAGATCGACCTTGTCCTTCAGCGTCCGCGTCGCGATACGGTCACCGCCGATCACATCCACATCGCCAAGGAGCGGTCGTTCCGTCACACGAATCACGATGGTCGCCAGAATCGGCGGGCCGTCGTGCACCCTGCACCCGACCTGGACATCGCTGAAGGCCCCCGACGCGTACAACTGTCGGATCGCCCGCTGCACACTCTTGAAGTTCAGTGCCAGCCCGGTCCCCATCTCCGCGTCGGAGAGGATCTGATCGTTCGTGACCCGGAGGTTGCCCTCCACCACGATCGAGTCGGGCAAGGCGCACGGCCCCGGACCCGGCCCCTCCTGCTGCGCCGTGGCGCGGTGAAGGGGCAGGAATAGAGCGGCGGCCACGATGGCAGCTGCGGAGCGACGGAAAACGGGCATAAGCAGGGAAAATGTAACGGGTCAGCCGATCGGGTCTACCCGCGACCCGACCGGCTGTTTCACGGAACGCCCGTTCCGGAGGTTTTCCCCGCCCGCTCAGGCGGCCGGCGTCGCGCTCGCGGAGACCCGAAACTGGAGCCTCGTCCCGTCTTCAGCCACGTCCACTTCGATCTCGTCGCCCTTCGAGAACTCCCCGAGCAGGATCTTCTCCGACAGCGGGTCCTCGATGTACCGCTGGATCGCCCGCTTCAGCGGACGCGCCCCGTACATCTCGTCGAAACCATGCTTAGCCAGGAAGTCGCTTCCGGCGTCCGAGAGCTTGAGGGTCAGCTCTTCATCCGTCAGGCGGCGCTGCACCTCGCGCAACATGACGCCCACGATCTTGGCGATGTGTTCCTTGCTGAGCTGGTGGAACACGATGACGTCATCGAGGCGATTGAGGAATTCGGGATTGAAGGTGTGCTGCAACTCTTCCTTCACCTTCTCCGAAATCCGCTCGAAGCTGCCACGGGTGTCATTCGTCCCGAAACCAAGCGACTTGCCCTTGGTGATTTCCTTCGCTCCGACGTTGCTGGTCATGATCACGACCGTGTTCTTGAAGTCGATGACCCGGCCGTAATTGTCGGTCAGGTGACCCTCGTCGAGCACCTGGAGCAGGATGTTGAAGACGTCAGGATGGGCCTTCTCGATTTCATCGAGCAGGATCACGCTGTACGGTTTCCGGCGGATCGCCTTCGTCAGCGTGCCGCTATCCTCGTATCCGACGTATCCCGGAGGCGCACCGATCAGGCGCGACACCGAGAACTTCTCCATGTACTCGCTCATGTCCACGCGGATCAGGGCGGACGCGTCGGCGAACAGGAACTTGGCAAGCTGGCGCGCCACCTCCGTCTTGCCGACGCCGGTCGGTCCACAGAAGATGAAGCTCCCGATCGGGCGGTTGGGATCCTTCAGGCCAGCCCGGCTGCGACGGATCGACCGAGCCAAGGACTTGATCGCCTCCTCCTGCCCGACCACCTGCGCGTGCATCTCCTCTTCCATGCGCAGAAGACGCGCCGTCTCGGCCTCCTGGAGTCGCGTGACGGGGATGCCCGTCCAGCGGCTCACGATGAACGAGATCTCCTCCTCCCCGAGCACCGGCCGGAACGACTGGCGACGCTGCTCCCACTCCTCCTGGCGCTGGCGAATCTCCGACTGCAGCTCGCGCTCCCGATCCCGCAGCGACGCGGCCTTCTCGAAGTTCTGATCCCGGACAGCGCCTTCCTTGTCCACGTTGACCTGGTCGAGCTGCGCCCGCAGATCCGCCACGTCCGCGGGTGGCACCTGAGCCGCGAGGCGCGCGCGCGCTCCCGCCTCGTCGATCACGTCGATCGCCTTGTCGGGCAGGAAGCGATCCGTGATGTAGCGCTCGGACAGCTTGGCTGCCGCATACAGCGTCGCATCGGGGATCGTGACCCGGTGATGGTCTTCGTACTTCTTGCGCAATCCCTTCAGGATCTCGACCGTCTCATCCAGCGACGGCGGATCGACGATCACGGTCTGGAAGCGACGCTCGAGTGCGCCATCCTTCTCGATGTACTTGCGATACTCGTTCAGTGTCGACGCGCCGACGCACTGCAGCTCTCCGCGAGCCAGAGCAGGCTTCAGCATGTTGCTGGCGTCGATTGCGCCTTCAGCTGCGCCCGCGCCTACCAGCGTGTGCAACTCGTCGATGAACAGAATCACATTCTTGTTCTGAGCGATCTCGTTCATGACGGCCTTCAACCGTTCCTCGAACTGACCGCGGTATTTCGTGCCAGCAATGACCGCCGCCATGTCCAGCGACAGCACGCGGTTGTCGCGCAGGTTGTCGGGACAGTTGCCTCCCGAGATCAATTGCGCGAGTCCTTCCACGATGGCGGTCTTGCCAACGCCAGGCTCGCCGATGAGCACCGGGTTGTTCTTCTTTCGCCGGGAGAGCACCTCCATGACCCGCTCGATCTCCTTCGCACGGCCGATTGTCGGGTCGAGCGCACCCTCGGCGGCGAGTGCGGTCAGGTCCCGGCAAAAGTGATCGAGTGCAGGCGTCTTCGATTTCTTCTCGGTCTTTGCGCTGCTTGCACCTGGCGAACCGCCTGGCGTCGCGCCGCCGCTGGCCTGCGCGGTCGGCGGGCTGCCGGGCGGCAATTCAGTGCCGAGCAGGCGCAGCGTTTCGGAGCGCGCGGCGTCGAGGTTCACACCGCTCTCGGTGAGGACCTGCGCTGCGATGCCCTTCTCCTCGCGCAACAAGCCGAGCAGGAGGTGCTCGGTGCCAACGTAGCTGTGGTTCAGCTCACGGGCCTCACTCATCGCCAGCTCGAGTACCTTCTTCGCGCGCGAGGTGTACGGCAAGTCCGGGCCGGTGGCTTGCGCCGCCTTTCCCTTCTTCACCGTATCCTCGATCTTCTGCTGGATCTCGTCGAGGTCGACGTTGAGGCTCTGCAGCACAGCTGCTGCAACCCCTTCGCCCTCGCGAATCAAGCCGAGAAGAATATGCTCGGTACCCACGTACTCGTGGTGAAGGCGCGCCGCTTCCTCGCGGGCCATTGCGAGCACTTTTCTCACGCGCTCAGTGAAGTTGTACCCGTTCATGCTGACCTCTGGTTCGGCAATCGGTGGCCGATCATCCGCGCGATCCTACGTCGGCAGCGAGTGCATCCCTGACAAACCGTGCACGCGCCACGCTGGCATCACCATCCGACAACGTCGCCCGACCATCATACTGCGCAACGTGTGCCGCCTGGCAATGAATCAGGAGCTTGTTAAGCGTATAGACACTTGGTGAACTCAGGAGTTTCAGGCTCAGTGCCAGCCGAACCCCGCTGAGGTAGTTCATCGCCTCGTCGAACGTCAGACTTCGCGCATACCGCAACGTACCGTACGCCCGCCACAGCTTGTCCTCAATGATATACCCGGCATCGCGTAGCAGCACGTGCCTGGATTCCTCTTCGCGCTCCACCACGTGCCGGACGACGCGTGAGAGCTGATCGAGCAACTCCGCCTCGCTCTTACCAAGTGTCGTCTGGTTGCTGATCTGGAAGTAGTTCCCCACGACTTCACTGCCTTCGCCGTATAGCCCACGGTACGTGAGGCCCATCTGATGGAGCCCGGCGAGCACCTTCGAGATCTCCTTGGTCAGCACCAACCCGGGCAGATGAATGAGAACGGAGGCCCGGAGACCGGTCCCGGTATTCGTCGGGCAGGCAGTCAGGAACCCGAATTCGCCGTGCCATGCGTACGGAACATGCGTACCGAGCTCATCATCAAATGCGCTCGCGGCCGCCCATGCTCCCAGAAGGTCAAATCCGGAACGCATCGCCTGCAGGCGCAGGTGATCCTCCTCGTTGACCATGACGGAAACCTCGTCCGCCAACAGCAGTGCGGCACCTGTCCGAACGGCGAGCGTTCCGTCGAGGCCGGCGAGTTCCTTGCTGACGAGATGGCGTTCATGCAGTAGCTGACGGTCCGGCGTTGCAAGCTCATCCACACGGAGCAGTACGCCGCCCTCGAGGGGCGCAACCTTGGGCATCGCGTCGCGAAGCTGGCCGAGCACCCTAAGCCTCTCACCATCGCGGGCTCGACTCGTGAAGGCAAACCCATCCACGTTCCGCGCCAGTCGCACGCGGGTCGAGAGTACCACCTCCGGGTGCTCTCCGCTTCCATCAAGCCAGCGTGTTCCGCCATCGGGCAGGAGTGTGAAGTCGATCACTCGGCCACCTCTTTCAGCTGGTCGCGAAGCTTGGCGGCCTGCTCGAACTGCTCCAGCTCGATCGCGCGGCGCAGCTGTTCTCGGAGCTCGATCACGGTCGAGGCCCGCTGGAGCTGCTCTGGTGCCGGCGGGCCGTAGATCCGCCCCGAGTGCCGCGTTGCCCCGTGCACCCGTTGAAGCAGGTCCCTGAGCTGTGGCTCGAAAGCCGCGTAGCACCGCGCACAGCCCAGACGGCCAGATGCCCGGAAATCCTTGTATGTGGCCTGGCAGAAGCTGCAGCGCGTCTGATCGGACTGACCCGCCGTCATCTGGTGCTGCACCGACTGGAGGAGCGAGGTCAGCGGCGTTTTCGGCGCTGCAACGGTGGTCTCAACACCCTTGTCAGCCGCGCATTTCTCACACAGATGCACCTGTGTGACAGCGCCGTCGACCACCTGCGTCAGGTGGACGACCGCATCCCGCTCGCGACAGGTATCACAGACCATCAGCCCACCTCCTCAGCCATCGCTGACGACTCCAGGACACGCCCCCCATCCATCAGCAATACCCGGTCCGCCCGGGATGCCAGCGCACGGTTGTGCGTCACCACGACAACACCGACGCCGTGTTCTTTCGCCAGTGTAGCAAAAAGCCCATGCAGCCGCTCCGCGTTCCCGCGATCGAGATTCCCGGAGGGTTCGTCAGCCAGGAGCAGCGCCGGTTCCGGTGCCAGCGCGCGCGCAACCGCAACGCGCTGTTGCTCACCGCCTGAGAGCGCAGACGGCAGATGGTCGGCACGCGCCGACAGGCCCATCGAGTCCAGCAGGGCCATCGCGCGGGCCCGAACGTCGCGCGGCGACCTCCCGGCGATCAGCATCGGCATCATGACGTTCTCCACTGCGCTGAACTCTCGCAGCAGATGGTGGAACTGGAACACGAAACCGATCGAGCGATTCCGGACATCGGCCAGGACCGCCTCGCTCGCACGATGCACGGAATGGCCATCGACGGTGACAGTTCCGGACGACGGCGAATCGAGCGCACCAAGAATATGCAGCAGCGTGCTCTTTCCTGCGCCGCTTTCGCCGATGATCGCGACCATCTCTCCTCGCGCGATCGTCAGGGACGCACCGTCGAGAATCCGCAAGGTCGACCCGTCACCACCGGTGTACTCCTTGACCACGTCGCACGCGACGAGCACCGCTCCACCGGCGTCTTCACTCATGACGGATCGCCTCCACCGGGAACAACCGTGACGCCTGCCGGGCGGGCCAGAGTGTTGCCAGCATTGCAATGCCGAGGCTCGCCAGGACAATGAGCACCACATCAGCGATCTCGATCTGGATCGGCAGTCGATCGATGAAATACACCGACGGGTCCAGTTCGATCAGCCGGAACCGCGACAGCGCCCAGGCGCCGAGGAGTCCCAGGCCAACGCCACATCCCGTGCCAACGACACCAATCGCCGCCCCTTGCCAGAGGAAGATCCTCCTGATGGTCGCTGCCGGCATCCCCATCGCCTTCAGAATGCCAATCTCGCGCGTCTTGTCCGTGACGACCATCGTGAGCGTGCTCACGATGTTGAACGCGGCCACGAGAACGATCAGCAACAGGATCACACCCATCGCCAGCTTCTCGAGCTTCAGCGCCTGGAAAAGGGATCGGTTCTGTTCCTGCCAATCCATTGTTCGGTAGGGAAAACCAAGCACTTCCGCCAGCGACTTCGCGACCAGGGGTGCCTGCCAGCGATTCGGTGTGAGCACGTCAATTCCGGTGACGCGCGCTCCCAATCCAGCCAGATCCTGCGCCGCCGCAAGTGACGTATACGCGTACCCGCTGTCGTACTCGTACATCCCGGTCTCGAAGATGCCGGTGATCATGTAGCGACGGATGACCGGCACAAAACCACTCATCGCGTTGGACAGCTGCAAACGCCCCGGAACCGTGATAAGCACCAGGACCTGGCCGGGCCACGCATTGAGTCGCTCCGCCATCTTCTGCCCTATCACGATGCCTTGCAGCGAATCACCGGGTGCATCGAACGAGAAATTGCCCATCCTCGCAAACTTCCGGATCTGCGTCACGTCAGGCGAACCAGCGATTGCCGGCGGCATGCCGACCACCTTGACCGGTTCCGCATAATCGTTGCCCTTGGTGACCAGCGCGTCCTTGATGACGAACGGCGCGGCTGACACGACGCCAGCGTGAGCGCGCACCTTGGCCAGGGTCGCTTCCCAATCCGTCATCGTGAGGTCCTCACCCACGGTCAGGACGCGCAGATCGGGGCTGCCGATCAGGATCTTCTCGCGGAGATCCTTCTGCAACCCGTTCATGACGCCAAGCACCAGAATCAATGCACTGACGCCGACCACAACCCCGCCCATCGCAATGACGCTGATGAGACTCAGCAGCTGCGATCCGCGGCGACTGCGCAGATAGCGCCACGCGATGCGGAGCTCGAGGCGACTCATTCCGGTCGCATGGCGGGAAACAGGATCACGTCGCGGATGTGCTGGGTGCCGGTGAGGTACATGAGGAGGCGATCAATGCCGATGCCACACCCGCCGGTGGGAGGCATGCCGTACTCCATTGCGCGAAGGTAATCCTCGTCAACGCCGCTGGCTTCATCGTCACCGGCCGCCTTCAGCCGGGCCTGTGCCTCGAAGCGCTGACGCTGATCGATGGGATCGTTCAGCTCGGAGAACGCGTTAGCCATTTCACGCCCGTCTGCGAACAGCTCGAAGCGCTCGGTCAAGGCAGGGTTGCCGCGTTTCGGCTTCGCGAGCGGCGACAACTCAACCGGATAGTCGAGCACAAACGTCGGCGTGGTGATCGTGCGCTCGACGAGTGCCTGAAAGAGTTCATCCATGAGCTTCGGGCGGCTCAGCGCGGCCGGCTTCTCGACGCCGTTTTCCATGGCCGCCCTCACGAGCTCCGCGTCCGACATGGCGAGCACGTCGCGCCCCAACGCAGCGCTGAGGGTCGGCACCCACTCGATCCGACGAAACGGCGTCGTGAACGAGGGCACGGATGCCGGGTCGATCCCAGGGGTGCTGCGCACCGCGGCAGCCGCGGCGATGATCAGCGACTCAACGCGCCCCATGATCACGCTGTAGTCGGCATACGCCTCGTAGAACTCGAGCATCGTGAACTCCGGATTGTGCGTCCGGTCGATGCCCTCGTTGCGGAAATCGTGCCCGATCTCGTACACCCGGTCAAATCCGCCGACGATCAGCCGCTTCAGGTACAACTCGTCCGCGATCCGCAGGTACAGCGGCATGTCGAGGGCGTTGTGATGCGTGGTGAACGGGCGTGCGGCGGCGCCGCCATAGAGCGGCTGGAGAACTGGCGTCTCGACCTCGAGGTATCCGAGTCCGTCGAGAAATGCACGGATCGCCGTCGTCATGCGAGCGCGAGCGTAGAAATTCGCGCGCACCTCCGGGTGCACCGCGAGGTCAGCATAGCGCTGACGGTAGCGCTGTTCGGGGTCGGCGAACCCGGAATACCGCTTGAGTTCACCGTCCACGAGCTGTTCTTTCGCAAACGGCAGCGGGCGCAATGTCTTCGCCAGCAGCGTCAACGTTGTGCACTGCACGGTGACCTCTCCAGTGCGCGTTCGCATCACGGAGCCGGCAATGCCGACGATGTCTCCGAGGTGTAGTTCCTCGAAGACTGCCCACTCCGCCGGCGGCATGTCATCCCGCCGGAAGTAGATCTGCACGCGCCCGGCGGAGTCGCTCAGGTGTGCGAAGGCCGTCTTCCCCTTCGACCGCAACGAAACCAAACGCCCCGCCACGCAGACGTCTGGACCGGTGTCAACGCCGTCCGGCAGCAGCGCCCGCACCTCGTCAGTGACGTGCGTGCGCTCGTATGCGTATGCGAACGGCGAAACCCCGCTCGCCAACAACCGGTCGAGCGAGGCGCGACGATCAAGAAGCACCTGACTGAGTTCGTCGTTATTCACGTAGGGAGAGGCTGTGTGATCGTGGGAGTCACTTCTGAAGCGCCGGTTCGCCGGCCTGCTTGAGGTACGCTTCGATAAAGGGGTCCAGTCCCCCATCCATCACCTTCGCAACGTCAGCGATCTTGAGCTCCGTCCGATGATCGTTCACCATCGTGTACGGCTGGAACACATAGCTGCGGATCTGGCTGCCGAATGACACGTCCATCTTGCCCGCATCAAGCGCGGCCTTCGCCGCGGCCTGCTTGTCCGCTTCGATCTGGTAGAGGCGATTCTTCAGCTGCTTCATCGCTGTTGCCTTGTTCTTGAACTGCGAACGCTCAGCCTGACTCGATGTGACCACGCCGCTTGGGAGGTGCGTGATCCGGACGGCAGATGATGTCTTGTTCACATGCTGGCCACCGGCGCCGGATGCACGAAAGACATCGATGCGCAGATCATCGTCCCTGATTTCGATATTGATCTCTTCGTTCACGACGGGATACACGAACACTGACGCGAAGCTCGTGTGTCGACGCGCCTGCGAGTCGAAGGGGGAGATCCGGACCAGACGGTGCACGCCGGCCTCTGGACGAAGAAATCCAAACGCATACTCGCCGGTGATTTCGAGCACGGCCCCCTTGATCCCCGCTTCCTCGCCCTCACTGAGGTCAAGCACTTCGATGTCGTAGCCCTTCCGCTCCGCCCACCGCGTGTACATGCGCATCAGCATCTGCGCCCAGTCCTGCGCTTCCGTGCCACCAGCCCCCGCCGAGATTTCCAGTTGAGCGGAGCGATGGTCATCGCGGCCCCGAAGCAGCGAGCGAAGTTCGTACGCCGCAATTTCCTCGCTCGCCTGCTCCGCATCGCGTGCCAGATCAGCGGTCATCGCCGCATCCGGCTCGATCGTCAGCAGCTCGCCGAGCTCTCGCAGATCGGTGATCGTTCGAGCCAGTGTGTCGAATGGCTCGACCCATTGCTTGTATGTCTTGACCTGCTGTACAACGACCTGCGCTCGCTCCTGATCGTTCCAGAACGTCGGCTCAGCCATCTGCGCTTCAAGCGCCGTCAGGCGCTCCCGCTGTGTCTCGATGTCAAAGATACCTCCGCAGCTCGTCGAGACGCTCAGCATTTGTCGTGAGTTGGGTCGTCAACTGCGCGAGGTCAGCCATATGGTGCCGGAGATGCCATGAGAAAGACGGGAGCCGCCCTCCCGAGGTCGGGAGGACGGCTCGGCGCGCTTGTGCGCGAGACCGGAAGTTAGCCGAAGGACCGTGGGTTCTCCATGCCCCCGGTGCTCAGAACACGCGCTGTCCCTCTGCAAGAACCTCGTTCAGCGCGTCCTGAAAGAAGGCCGTCGATTCCGCGACTTCACGGCCAACCTGTTCGACATACTCATCGTAACTCTTCCGAATCTCATCACGGAACAGCTGCTTCAATGTTCCATTCGTCAATCCTTCAGAACGCTTTGCCGGTTGGTATGCGACCATATCGGACACGAGCGCACGCGCGAGTCGCTTCGCACGCGTGAGTGGATCACTGCGAAGGAACGGATTGATGACCCGACGCGTATCGCGGCCGGTCGCCGGCGGAACGGCCGTTGCACTCACCGGCGCCGCGTAGGGCAACTCAGGCGCAGCCGAAATCATCTGGCCTGGCGACGGCGGTGGCGGCGGAACAAGCGGACGAGCTCCACTCGTTGTCACCGTCGGCAACGGCGCCTCCGACGCCATGGACGTCGCCACCGGAATCGTGGCCGTCGGCTCAGCGTGCGTCGACGACGGAACTGCGGCATGCGGCGCCGAGGGGTTCACGCGCTCGGGAAGGTCAATCGGCGGAGCCGGCATCGGCGGAGCCGGCATCGGTGGGGCCGGAACCGATGCCACAGGAGGTACGAGTTCCGTCACAGCTGCCGCGGTCGGGATGCCAGGCAGCTCGACCGGCGAGGTGACGACGCTCGGCGATGGCTCAACCGGTGTAACCACCCTCGACACTGGCTCGACCGGTGTCGGCATCGACATCATCGGGAGCGACGATGTCGGCGTGACCGCACTCGACGTGTTGAGGCTGCGCGCAGCAGTCGGCTCGTCACTCGGTCCGAATGATGACGCAACCAACGGTACTCTTGGCGCCGGTGGTACGAAGGAATCGCTCCGCGGCGGCGGCGCCGGGTTGCTGGTCGGCAACGGTGCAGGCATGGACGGAGTAGGGCGCCGAATTCCGGGGATTCCGGACGGCGTCGTCGCACTCACTGACTCAGGACGCACCGGCGCAACGACGCGAGGCGTGAACAACGGATTCGTCAGCGGCGTACTCGCTCCGACGGAAATCCGGATGATCGCTCCACACACACTGCACCGCGCCCTCACGCCATTTGGTGGCACCTTGGCGGGGTCGACCCGGAAGACAGACCGACAGTCCTGACACGTCACGTTCACGGAAGCTTCTCCTCGGAATGATTGATCGGCTCAACGTCTGATCGCCGATCCATTGCCCACACCGAACCGGACAACGTCTTGGCATAGGACTTCATTTCAGTTGCCAGAACACTCACCTGCTCTGCACTAGTGAAACGGCGGCGCTGGTTCGTCACGACACCAATGGAGAGCGTCATGAGCGGCACACGATCCAGCCGACCACGCCGATCCTTCCCGAAAAAGTAGCCAGCTTGGCGGTCATGTGCAGAGTACCGAGACGGGAGAATCTCGTCAGCCCGCCGAATCACTCTGTCGCAAGTCTCGGTTACCGCAGCAAATGGGACAAGAAAGAGGAAGTCATCACCCCCGATGTGTCCGACGAATCCGCGGTCGCCGGCGACCTGCGCGACGACGTCGACGAGGAGGTTCGCCAGGGTTCGAATGACGTCATCCCCGTTGGCGTACCCATATCGATCGTTGAACTCCTTAAAATGGTCGAGGTCGGCATAACAGGCGGCGAACTCGGCGCCGGCTGTGATCCGGCTGGCGATTGCGTCTCGCAACGCGTCCGTCCCAGCGAGACGCGTGGACGGGTTGGCCTGCACATCTCGCCGGGATCGAGTCACCGCGCTCGAAAGCCTCGCGTCCATCTCGTCCGCGCCCATGGCCAAACCGATGACGTCATCGGCTCCGGCGCGGAACCATTGCGACGCTGCCCCGTCCGTCGCTACCACGACAGTCGGCACGACCTGCAGCCGCCCGTCCGACCTGATCTTCCGGATCATCGCACACGTGCACGATTCCGTGCCGTCGACTCCGATCAGCACGAGAGCCGGCAGAGGGCCCGCCCGCAGATTGGAAACGATACAGTCGAGTTCGACAGGTGAGAGCTCGAAACCGCCGGCCTGTGCCCACCGCTCAATGACGCGATCCGACGCCTCAGCGAATCGTCCAGCTGTGACGACTCGTGCCGCCAACGGCGAAGGACCGGGGAGTGAGGTCGAGGAGCTCATCGGCTGATGACGATTCAGCCGCGATGACGCAAATGCGCAGTGGGATCACTCCGGTAACGCCTGGTCGACAAGCATGATCGGGATGCCCTCGCGGATCGGGTACCTCAGCCGGCACGCGTTGCAGTTGAGGGTTGGCGGATCTACCTGGGCGACGAGGTCGAGCAGTCCCTTGCACTTCGGGCAGCGAAGGATCTCGAGCAGTTCCGCGGGCAGCGGCGGTTGATTCGCAGCGGAAGACATCGGTGCTAGTCCTGAGGGACGTGGAAGCCGAATCGTCGCAGCGCGACGGTGTCCTTTCGCCAGTCTGGCATGACCTTCACCCAGAGATCAAGAAAGACCGGCCCATCGACCAGTTGTTCGATCAACACGCGCGCCGCCGTACCAATCTCGCGGATTGTCCGCCCCTTGGCCCCAAGCACGATCCCCTTCTGGCTGTCCCGCTCCACATACACGACGGCGCGGATGTAGACGGGAGACTTCTGTTCACGGAATTCCTCGATTTCAACGAAAATGCCGTACGGAACCTCTTCGTGGAGAATCGCGAGTGCGCTCTCACGAATGGCCTCAGCCGCGAAGAACCGGACGGGCTGTGTGCTGAGGTCGTCACTTGGATACAGGAACGGTGACACCGGCAAATGGCTTGCCACGCGCTCGAGGAGTCCGTCGATGCCGGCTCCGGTTTCCGCGCTGCCAACAACCACGGAATCGAGCGCTTGCAGTGCGGCTCGATTTCCCTCGTTCAACAGATCCGCTTTGTTGGCCCAGATGAGCTGACACCGCGGAAGCGGCGTGCCCGCCGGGAGAAGTGACGCGAGGGAGGGCGGTGGGCCATTGGTCGCATCGTGGACGTACACGGCGACATCGGCGTCACGCAGTGCCGCGACCGCGCTCGCGAGCATGCTCCGCTGCAATGCGTAGCTCGGGTCGAGGAGTCCCGGCGTATCGAGCAGGACCATCTGCACGGACTCGGTTGTCACGATTCCGACCGCGGAGACGCGGGTGGACTGCGGTTTTGGGCTCGTGATCGCGAGCTTCAGTCCGAGGAGCCGATTGAGGAGCGTCGACTTTCCCGCGTTTGGCTTACCCACGAGTGCGACGTGTCCGGCTCGTGTCGTGATCGGCGAATTCGGGCTGTCCATTCGTGGTCGCAGTCGTGGGAGTGATTCGCGGTCCGGCGGCGATGTCGCAGGGGCGACCGCTGGAGAATACACGCACGAAGCCCCCGATTGCGTGTTGCAACCGAGGGCTTCGAACAAGGTGCCGGCGACGGCCTACTCTCCCGCGACCTCGCGGCCGGAGTACCATCGGCGCTGTCGGGCTTAACGACCGTGTTCGGAATGGGAACGGGTGTGGCCCCGACGCTCTAGTCGCCAGCGTACAAAGTCAAGTGATGAAGGCAGATAATCGTGGGTAATGAAACCACGTCGCAGATTTCGCGATTGGCGACGCAACCGAGTCGCGTAAGTGACCGGGCTTTTGCGTCCGCGGTCACAGTAATGGGAGTCAAGCCGCACGGGCGATTAGGACCGCTGCGCTCGGAATGGATTGCTCCACGTCCACGGGCGGCCTATCGACGGAGTCGTCTCCTCCGGCCCTTCAGGGAGC
>JANMNM010000096.1:0-7303 GCA_031373905.1 Gemmatimonadaceae bacterium
CGCGCTGGTGCCGGAGGAAGAGTTGATCTGGCAGGATCCGATTCCGGCGGCGAATCATGTGTTGATCGATGCGCATGACGTTGCGGCGCTCAAGGGCAGGATCCTCGCGTCAGGTCTGTCGATCGGCCAGCTCGTGTCGACGGCGTGGGCGTCGGCATCCACGTTCAGAGGTTCCGACAAGCGCGGTGGTGCAAACGGCGCACGGCTGCGTCTTGCGCCGCAGAAGGGCTGGGATGTGAATCAGCCGGCGAAGCTGACGCGTGCGCTCGACATCCTCGAAACGATCCAGACGGAATTCAACAGCGCGCAGACAGGTGGCAAGCGCGTGTCGATCGCGGACCTGATCGTGCTCGGCGGCTGCGCAGCGATCGAGGCTGCAGCGAAGAACGGCGGGCATCCGGTGCAGGTGCCGTTCACGCCCGGGCGGATGGATGCCAGTCAGGAACAGACTGACGTGCATTCCTTCGCGGTGCTGGAACCGATTGCGGACGGTTTCCGCAACTACCAGAAGGCAGCATATACGCTCACGTCCGAAGAGCTGCTCGTCGACAAGGCGCAGCTGCTCGGCCTGACGGCACCGGAGATGACGGCGCTGGTGGGTGGACTGCGCGTCCTCAATGCCAACTACGGGCAGTCGCGGCACGGCGTCTTCACCACCCGGCCCGAAACGCTGACGAACGACTTCTTCGTGAACCTGCTCGACATAGGAACCACGTGGACGGCAATGTCCGGCGCGAAGGACGTGTTCGAGGGACGCGATCGCGTCACGGGTGACGTGAAGTGGACCGCGACGCGCGTGGACCTGATCTTCGGTTCGCACTCGCAGCTGCGGGCGCTGGCGGAGGTCTATGCGCAGGATGATTCGAAGGCGGCCTTCGTGGGGGCGTTCGTGAAGGCATGGAACAAGGTCATGAACGCGGATCGGTTCGAGATTGCGTGAGTGCTGTTGAGCGGTGAACGGCAGGTGTGACGGGTGGCGTTGCGGCGACCTGGAAGGCGCGCGTCATTCCCGTCCACCATCGCCATGCGGGGGGTTGCATCGCTCGTAGACTTGCGGCGGTACGGTCCCTGCTGCAGAGTACGGATGCGAGTCCGGAATCGAATCGCGCCGCTCGATACACGTGGTCCGCCGTACCCCTCCGGGAGGTCGCCCTTGGACACCTTCGTGGCTTGGCTCAGCAGCGCCGGCTGGACCGTCTTTGCCTGGTCGATCGTGGCTCTCGTCGTCATCGATCTCTCCGCGCTCGCGGCCGTGGCGAGGACGCGCGATCGCACGCTCGTGAACCGATGGACCGGTCGCGTGCTCGCCGTCAATCTCGCGCTGCTTGGCGTTGGTGCCGCCGGGCCGGCCATGGCGTTCACCGGCCGCATGGCGATGGCGGTTGTGTCTCCGCTCATGCGCAGTGCGCCGGCCTTGCACACGGTGAACAAGCACCCGCCCAGCGCGCCCGAGCGGCGCTGAATCAGCACACGGGATGCAGTTTCTGTACATCAACATCGACTGCGGCCCTGATTCGGGCATCGCCAGGGAGGATTGATCAACCCTGGCCCGCCGCTCGTTTCAGCGCGGCGGGACTCGAACCGATTCGGGCTGACCGAGCCCCTTGAACTGCACCTCGATCCGCGGCGCTTCATCGCCGCTGAATTCCGAGTTGAGCTCAATTGAATGCATCATGGTGGAGACCGTGGGCGGAGCCGCTGGCAACTGGTGTTTCGCTCGGAGTTTTCCGTCTGCATCATACACGCGGATCGTCGTGGTCCCGTCGCACACCAGGCTCTCACCGGCGCCCAAGGTTATCGGCAACGAGAGCTCGGCATAGCGGTCGACCCGCAGGCTGAAACTTCGCGCGCCTCCCGTGCCTCCGGACAGGCTCAGTCGAAACTGCAACGGCTGCGAAGTCCATGATTGCTGAAATGCCCAGGTGGTATGCGTTGGCTCGCCGGGCTGCCGTTCGACCCGTTCCCGCACGAAGACGGGCGAGAGAACGTACTGGCGCAGGGTCCATCCGTCGTCACCCGTCGGCTCGAGGTGGAACTCGTTCCGGGGGTCCTTGAGCCTTGTTTGCTGCGCAGTGTCAAATGCGCCACTCGTTCGCGCGCGCTCCCACTCGCGGATGGCGTCCAGCAGCACCGGTGTGAGTGCGTTCGCGCGCAGCGACTTGGGACGCGCGACCATCGCAAACCCTGCCTGATAGCCAGCTGCTCGCGCAAGCATCCATTCCATCTCAGCCAGCGTCGTCGTCTCGGTCAGCAAATACCAGCCGAGCATGTGCGGCATGTAGTTGCGGTCGAACAGCCCCTGGTTGTCGATCCGATACTGCTGCATGCTCTCCCTGAATCCGCCGTTCCAGGGTTCGCCCCAGTTGTAGTACGAGCCGATATGCCAGTAGAACGTCTTGCTGATGCTCGTGCCGTTGATCAGGTCATGGCGCACGCCGTCAAGCACATCCTTCGCGAACACGGCGACGGCGTAGTCACCCTGCCCTGACGCCAGCGCGCCTTCGTGGCCATCGAAGTCGATGTGATCGACGCCAGTCTCATTGAGGAAGTCGGCGAGATTGCGCGCCACTTCGCGTTGCATCGCGAAATTCGGGAAGAACACCTTGTACGGATGGTCGAACAGCTTCCCTGCCACCTCGCCGGCTTTGTGCTGCGCAGCGGTGGTGCCGAATGCGCCACGCTGGCAGTCGAGCAACCGGTACGGCGGCTCCGCCGACACGGCCCGGTACTGAATCAGCTCCGTACCGATTCGGACCGTATGCAGGTGATTCTCCTTCTCTTCCGCAAAGAACTCCGGCGACGCCACCTCGATCTCACGCTGCGTGCCGCTGATTGCGGACACCAGCACCGATGACCCGGTGACACTCAGTCGGGGGTCAGGCACCGGCGAGACGTATGCATCGTTCGTCGTGATGAAGTTCGTCAGCGTGTGCACACCGAAGTGCAGCCCCGCAGCGCGCGCGCGTTCGACTGCCGCCTTCATCCCCGCGCGGCCGCTGGGAAACTGTTCCGGTGAAAGCGAGAAGTGCCCCCAGGTGGTGAACGGACCCTCGTGGTAGAGCGAGAACAGGCCCGCACGCTTCACGTAGCCGATCATCTCGTCGACATCGGCCTCGCCGTAGGACGAGATCATGTACGACCTCGCGAAGAGCGCCGATTTCCGGAACCAGACGCCATCGATCGTCGGATGCGGCAGGCCCTCCGTGATCTCGATGCGCTCGAGCCGGTCGAGGGTCTCTGGTTCGGGGCACGAGAAGAGCGCGATGCTGCTGCCGACAACTGTCTCACCGGGAATCGGCGGCACATCCATGTTCTTGTGATTGCCGCCCCACGCCGCGACACGCCGCTCGCGATCGCGATTGATCGAGTACGCCTGCATCGTGCTGCCCCACGGATGTGGCGTGGCGGCGATGCCGCGCGCCCAGGTGCTCCCTTCATCGTTCGGGAGATCGCCGCCCAGCGTCTTCATGTTCAGCACCTGCATTCCCACCGCCACCGAGGCGTCCCGCACCACGCCGATCACCTCACCGACGGTCCTCGTGATGGTGGTCGCATACGGGCCCCAGACGACCGCGTCGATCCTGCGCGCGGGAGTTGCGCTGATGATGTCGAGTGCCAGATGCGTGGGCAATTCCCGTACGCGCACCACGATGCGCACGCCAACCGGCTGGTATTGCAACGTGATCTGCTTCCCTGCCCCTGTCTGCGACACGGACATTGCGGTCGGCGCGTATCGTGTTGCTCCGCTCACGAGCGTCAGCAGTGCGGCCGGGTGTTCGGTGTGGATGTAGTCGGTGCCGGACGCAATGTTGCGCAACCCGGTGACGACCGCGCGTTGGCTCAGGCCGACGTGCAGCCCGCCACCAGAGAGTGATGTCTGTGCGTCAATGCGTGCCGCGGACGCCATCCAGAGAATGACGACCGCGCCGGTCAATACACTGCGACGCACGCTCAACGTCTTGCGGTCCAACGCTGCTTGAGGGCGGCATATGCGGCCAGGCGCTCAGTCGCGTTCCGCACCACCACATCAGTCGCCGGCGCATCGCTGCCCTGCAACACGTCGATCAGCGCTGCATGACTCGCCGCCACGCCGCCAAATCCACTCTGGCCAGCGAATTCCGTCAGCCCGACCGTGCGAGCCTCCGCAGCAAGCTTCTGACCTTCGATCATCGCGTCATGGAGCGCGACCGAGAGATCGTGCTGCTGCTTCAGTGCTGCAAGCGGCGTCCGGACACGTGGATCCATACGCACCGTAAACGACTGCGACTGCGTCACACCATCCACCGTCAGCCGTGCAGTGTACGTCCCCGGCATCACCCACGGCCCCTCGGGCTCACACTTGGTGTTGAATGGGGTGGCCGAGATCGGCAAGGAACACTGGGTTGTGGGTCGTGCGTAGTGCAGGTCCCATACGAACCGCTGCAGGCCCGCCTTCGTCGACGGATTCACGGGAGGCCTGAACCAGTACCACGGCCAGTTGCCCTGATCGGTGGGCGGCGGCGCGGGGTCCGCGCTCGAGTACGTCCGCAGCACGCGACCGGCTGTGTTGAGAAGCTCGAGCGTCACCACGCGTGCATCGCGGCCAAGATGATAGTCGATGATGGCGCCGTCAGGCGGGTTCTCTGCGCGCGGCTCGTCGGGTGGCACCGGAGTGTCGGTGTACATGGAATACGTCACTCGTGTTGCCATGGCCGGCTTGAACAACGTGACTGGGGCTGACGCGGTCGCTGCGGCCCATTGGCGCAGCGAAGACACGCCATCGAGGATCCAGAATCCCCGTCCGTGCGTGGCCACCGCGATGTCGTCGTCCTTGATGATCAGGTCCCGGATCGAAATGGCCGGCATGTTCGCTCGCAGCGAGTGCCAGTGATCGCCGTCATCGAGCGAGAACCACACCTGGTGCTCCGTTCCGGCATACAGCAGCCCGCGACGCTTCGGGTCTTCGCGTACCACATTGACCGGCGCGTTGGCTGCGATGCCGTTGACGATTTCGGTCCAGGTCTTCCCACCATCGCGTGTGCGATAGATGTGTGGACGCAGATCGTCGAGACGGAAGGTGTTGACTGCAGCGTACGCCGTGCCCGCATCCGTGTGCGATGCATCCATCAGCGACACCTTCCACCACGGCCCGATCTGCGGCGGTGTCACATTCGTCCACGTTCTGCCGCCATTCCGCGTCACGTGGATCAGGCCATCGTCCGTCCCCGCCCAGACGGTGTTCGAATCCACGTAGCTCGGCGCGATCGTGTACACCACACCGCGCCGCGTGGGCCGCGCCGCAGGCGTGCCCACGTACTTGCCGACGCTCGGCGGCACGTCCCACGTCTCGCGCGAGAGGTCCTCACTCACGCGCGTCCATGACTTGCCGCCGTTCGCCGTCTGCCACACCACGTTCGTGCCGTAATACAGCTTGCGCGGATTGATCGGCGAGAACAGGATCGGCATCGTGCGAATGCCACGGAAGTATTCCGGTCCAGCCGATGCGGCCGCTGGACCGAAGCTTCGCACACGTCCCGCGTTCGGGCTCACGTTCTGCGTCTGACCCGTCCGCCGGTCAAAGCGTGTGACCGTTCCGCCGTAGACGATGTCTGGGTTCAACGGATCCGGCGCAACGTAGCTGTACTCGCTCGCGCCGACCGGTCGCCAGTCGCGGTACGTGATGCTTCCATCGTCGCCGCGGCTCGCGACGCATGCCGAGCCTGACTCCTGCTGGCCACCACACACGCGGTACGGGAAGGCGTTGTCGGCGGTCACGTGATAGAACTGTGCCGTTCCCTGATTGTACCATGAGCTCCACGTCTCGCCGCCGTTCACCGTGACCACCGCGCCCTGATCAGCCACCAGCAGCATCACGTCCGGATGCAGCGGGTTGATCCAGAGGCGCTGATAGTCGTCACCACCCGGTGCTCCGCGCAACGACTTCCACGATCGCCCCGCATCCGTGCTCTTCCAGGCGACGACATTGCTCGAGAAGATCGTGTTCGGATCGGTGGGATGCACGGTGATCGCCGCGAAGTCGTCACCGCGTCCGAAGTACCGTTGATCCGTCGTGGTGCGCGTCCAGGTGGCACCCGCATCGGCGCTCATGTAGATGCCGCTCTTCTCTCCCGCAGTGGCTGTGACGTAGATGCGCTTTGGATCACTCGGGCTGATTCCGATGCCGATGCGACCGAGGCCGTCGGCGGTCGTCGGCAATCCGCCAGCGAGCTGTGTCCAGGTGTTCCCGCCATCGGTGCTCTTGAAGAGCCCCGAGTTGGGGCCGCTCCACGCCGCGTTTTCCCACGGTCCCTGTCGTGCTTCCCAGAGCACCGCATACACCGTGTTCGGATCGTCGGGTGAGAGGACCACATCAGCACCGCCGGTGTTCTCGTCCTTGTAGAGCACCTTCTCCCACGTCTGCCCGCCATTCACGCTGCGATAGATGCCGCGCTCCGTGTTGGGCCCATACGGATGTCCGAGCACGGCGACGAATAGCCGCTCTGGATTCCGTGGATCGCTCGCGATGCGCGGGATCTGCTGCCCATCGCGCAGGCCCAGATGCGTCCACGTTCTGCCGGCGTCGTTCGAGCGATACATGCCGTCGCCCGTTGACAGATCGGGACGTTGCAGTCCTTCGCCGCTGCCGATGTAGATGATGTTCGGATCCGACGGCGCCACTTCCACCGCACCGATCGATCCGGTCGCGAGCGCATCGGTGATCGGATTCCACGTGCGCCCTGCGTCATTCGTCTTCCAGACGCCGCCGTTCGTGGCCGCCATGTAGAACACGTTTGGCTGCGTCGGCACGCCGACGGCGCTCTTGGTGCGGCCGGCGCGGAATGGGCCGATGTGGCGCCAGCGCGGGCCCTGGATCGTGCCAGTGGGGAACGACGCCTGGGCACTGGCGCTGCCCATGGGGCCGATGACCGGCAGGGTGGCGGCGGCGAGCACCGCGGCGAAGACGAGTCGAGTGGAACTGAGCACGGAGGTCTCGGGCTGGGAGGTAGGCGAGAATCTCGTGGGTGGGTGGGGATTGTCCAGCGGGGAGCGTGTGCAGGTCAGACAGCGTCGTTGACCCGGCACAAACCCAACCGCGTTCCGAGGGCGCTATGAGTGCACCCGCGATCGGATGCTGGCGGCCGCTGAGGCGATCCGGGGAGCACTTCGAACGTGCAGGCGCCCCAATGGGAAAATGCGGTGCGCGCGAGACGGTTCACCGCCTCGCACCTCCCAGCTACCCAGTCACCTCATCCACGGCCCGCCGCGCCTGATCGATCGCGGCATCGGTATACGAGTAGGCCGCCGCATCGGCATTCGCGATCGC
>JANMNM010000125.1:0-38958 GCA_031373905.1 Gemmatimonadaceae bacterium
GAGCGCAACACTCTTCGACGTAGTGGAGGTGACCGTGCACGACGGAGATCACCTGAGCGAGGCTGCGGTGCGCCGCGTCCTTGAGCGGACCGCGACACTCGATGCCACGCTCGGTCGCACCTTGACCGTGGCGCAGCTGCGTGTCGTAGTGCGCGATGCTGGCCTTACGGACGCATCGCTGCGAGTGGCCCTCGCAGAGCTGGCCGAGGAGTTGCCGCGTCTAACTGCACCGCAAGGGCCGTGGTGGCGCCACGCATTTAGCGGCGCGTGGCGTCTCTCAGCGGTCATTGGGAGTGCCGGAGCTGCGATGGCTGTGCTCGGCTCATTCGGGTCCATCCTTCGCCGCCTTGCGGGCGATCCGCTGGCAGACGCCGTCGCTGTTGCCAGCATTCTGCTCGGACTTGGCGCTGGCTTCCTTCTGGCAAAACGGCTTCGCTCACGGCTTGGACAGCTGCTGACCGCCGGCCTTGGGCTCGCGGTGCTGGTTGACACGCTGTTCAGTTGGAGTGGATTCCTCGTGAATGGGCGGTCGGCGAAATTCGCGGAGATGGCTACCGCCGTGGTGGGTGTTGCGCTGGGGATGTGGTTGTCCCGCCGCGAACGTCACGCTCAGCCTGCGGCAACGATGGCGGCCGCAGACAATCCTGTGTCAGAGGAGCACATACCGACGAAACGCGCGTCGCGCGTCTGGTTTGTGGCGCGCACACGCGGTCTCCCCGCGCCTGTCCAGCCGGGAACATGATTAACACTTTGGTCCGGCAACATGCTTTACACGCGGTTAGCTCTGAATGATGTAATCACGTTCGTCGAACGTGGCCAGCAGGACCGCATGGAAATAGCTCGCCCAGAAGCCATCGTCGGTTTCCTCCACACCGACCTGCTGATTGGAACGCGTTGACGAGATAAACCAAGCGCTTGCCGAAGCGGAACGTGCCGCCCGTGGTGATGCGCTTCACGAGGAAGTGTCCGCGCTGCTCAAACCTGCGGGCGAAGGCCGCCGAGCGCGTCGTGCGCGCGGTTGGAGAACTCGGTCGTGTTCGGCGTCGGGGAGTGGAGCCAGTCTCCCTGCATGAACGCGTTGGTGCCGCGCTCGCGATCGTTGGCCGGGAATGAGGGATTGAGCCTGGGAGAGGTGACGGGCCTGACGGCGTTCATCGTTGCGCGGAGCCGAAACATCAGGTTCGTCGAAGCACGCGTCGACACCGCTGTCGCTGCGGAATCGTGGATGCGCGAGGCCTGGCCTATACGCTCGCGCGACCACGCATTCGGGCGAATGCCTCCAGCGCTGCGTCGCCCCGAGCGACGCCGAGTGCACGCAGCTGCTCCTTCTCCGAGTCCGTCAACACGTCACCCGCCAGCGCCCCGAACGCCAGCCCATCTGCCACCACCCGCTCCGCGGCGTCGGGAAGGGCATCCGGCCCTTCAAGCCGGAACGAGGCCGGAGAGAGTGGGCCAAAATAGAGCGCCCGCGCCAGTTCGGGCCAGCGCGTCGGGTCTGGCTCCACGCCAGCCTCGCGCGCGAAGAGGCGTGCCACGATGTGCATGCGCACCGTGTGCGGTCCGCCGCGGCGCGCGCGATGGTCGGCCACACCTTTGGACATCTCGTTGGTGGTGGGCATCGCTCGAATCCCTCCCCACGCATAGGCCAGCCATCTCGCCTGCTGCTCGAGAGTCGGGAAGTACGGCCCCGAGTGTTCGTACAACCCGAGAAAGGCGAGTCCCGGCAGCTCGGGGTGAAACGTGTGGTGGTGCAGGTCGAGATGGAGTGCATCCACCCGCAGCGTCTCGCGCAGCGACGCGCCCAGGAAGGGAAGATCGAGCGCGTACCCCGTGCAGGCGATGATCGTGTCTGCCTCCTCTGCGCTCCCGTCGGTGAAGCGCACGGTCGTGCCATCGACGTTGGCGATGAAGGGTCGCGGTGTGATTCGCCCCTCGGCGACGAGTTGCAGATAGTACGGCGAATGCGAGAACCCGGCCTCGAGAATGTCGTCCGAGTGGACCGGCGCTCCGAACTGCGAGGGGTGGCCGCTGGTGCTGAGCGCGAGTGCCTTGAGTGCAGCCGCCGTCTGGTCTTTCGGCAAGGCTTCCCACGCCATCCCCCCATATCGCGTGTACACGCGATGGTCGAGGGGGATACCCGCCAGCGTGCGCTGAAGCACATACCGATGACGCCGTGCCGCGAGCACCACACGTGCTGCGCCCTCGAGCGCCAATTCGCTCGCGATCTCCAACGCGCTGATGCTGCAGCCGAGCACGACTACGCGCTCGCCGCGGTGTCGCGACGCACCACCATAGCTTCGCGCGTGGATCACTCCGCCCGAACCAGTGAAGCGGTCGAGTCCCTCGACCTTCGGGACCACGGGACGGTGATGACGTCCCGACGCGACGACAACATGGGAAAAGTGTTCGGTGAGTGCCTCCCCGGCGGGGCCACGCCATCGCAGCACGTACCCGTTCCCCGATGGATCGCGCTCGACCTGCTCCACGCATGTTCCAAAGCGTGCGTGCCCCAGGAGACCATAATGCGCCGCGTATCGCTCGAGGTACGCCCCGATCGCCACGGCCGAGGGGAAGGCTGGCCAGTCCGGGGAATGCGGCATGTCACTGAACGCCGTCATCACTCGACTGGTGTTGGTGTGCATGCCAGGCCACACGGCGCTATGCGGCGACCCCACGCGCCACTGCCCCCCCACGCCGTCAGACTGTTCGAAGAGCACCGGAGTGAGGCCAACATGCGCCAGGTATCGCGCAGCAGCGATTCCGGAGGGGCCTGCACCGATGATCGCAACAGTGGCGGCGGTCGAGAGAGTCTGCGGCATGAGACTAACTTGGCCACAGGTCGGCCGCGTGCAACCTCTTTTCGGACAAGCCCTGCGCCCCCGAACGTACTCCGGCTCGTCGCGCTGGCTTGCTCAACCGCTTCATCCCGACCGTGCGGGCCACTGCCAGCTGGGGAAGCAACGCCGCCTGGGTGCCGGAAAGCGACACTCGCTGCAGGCCGTCGTGATGGCGGTCATGTGCGCGAGGTCTGGATCATCGAGTCGCCTGCCGTGCCTGCATCGCCGCAAGGCGCGTCTCGGCGTTCTTGCGACTCACGTCGTCGTGCACGCCGGGCCGCATGCGATGCACCGGCCGAAGCCCCGCCGCAATCCCACGCGTCTGGATTGACCAAAACCCACGTTGTTCAGCACCTCCGAGTGTCCCCGGGCGCTGGGCCATCGGCGCGCCGCGTGCGGCATTGGTGTTCGTTTGAGCCGTGTGCCTGCGGCTTGGTAGCAGAACCCCGTCGTGTTGGCATGACCGGGCTGCTGCCATGGGATGAGTGCTTTCACTGCAGTTGATCGGTCACATGATCGGGTGGGCTGAGCGTGCGAACGCGCCGGTGTCTGAACTTGCTCCGGTTCGGGGACACGCAAAGGCCGCGACTGGACACGTGAAACCCGGCCCCCACGACTGGCCCTCCGAGGCGTTGACGGCAGTACGCACCGTATTGCGTCGGACATACGCAGGATTGTCACTTGTGCCTGAGTCAGACACACTGTGAAGATTCTCCGTATGACAAATCCGGTGATGCGGTGGCGGCGGGTGGCGCGAACGCGGAGATCGCTGGTTCGGTGCGGGAGTGTAGTGGCCGGCCTGAGTATTCTGCTGGCTGCGTGTGGCAAGGATGCGTCCACGCAAGGTAAGCCTGAATTGCCGCCGGTCGTCGACCCGATGCCTGGCATTCCAGAGCCATATCGGCCATTCGTGCAGGCCCTCGATGCCAACCCGCCGTCGGCCAGCGGCGGCAACAGCGCGCGGACGGCACCGGTCACCGTCTTTGATTCGCTGCTGTGGGAGATTGACGCCAATCAACCGACGCCGTTCAACATCTCGAATTACTACACCGCCAGGCTGGCCCGCGTCGCGACCGAGATGGAACAGCCCGTCACCACGGGCCTTCGCGTCTGGGCGATGTACAACCACGGTTTCATCGTCAAGACACCGACGGCGACGGTTGCGTTCGACCTCATCGAGGGGAAGCCCGAGGCCGTCGGCAGTGCGGCATGGGACGCCCGGATCCCCGATGCAATCCTCAACAGAATCGACGTGCTGATGGTCTCGCACGAACACATCGACCACTGGGACCTGAGCACTCGCATCCCTGCCGCGATCAAGTTGCGCGGTGGTTCGGTGGTGTACCCTGCCGCAGGGTTGGATCGACCGTTTCTGACGAAACTGATGGCTGACCGCGAGGTTCTTCAGACCAACGGACTGCGGATCACCGCCCATGCGGGGCTGCACAACGCTCCGGTCAATATCTACGAGGTGCTCACGGCAGACGGCTACCGCATCGTGCACACCGGTGACAACCAGACCAGTACCTCGCTGCCTGCGCTGCAGGGTGTGGACGTGCTGCTGCTCAACGGCTGGGTGAATGAATCAGGTTCGACCACCAATGTCGTGGGCATGAAGCGTTCCATCGACAAGTTGCGGCCGAATGTGATGATTCCGGGGCACTTCGAGTCGATGTCACATCTGAAGAGCAATCGTTTCCGCTACACGCAGGGGCTGCAATTGCAGAACGATGCGCTGGTCCGCACCAAGGTCGTGGTGCTGACGTGGGGCGAGAAGATGGACTACGCGTTTCCGGCGTGTGGCGCAGGGTTGGTGCGGATTTATGAGGCATGCGTGGCGCCGTAGGCGCCGCTGGCGATCTCGCCCCGGAGACGGCGGCGAAACAGGTGGTACTTGCGCAGCCGCCTCGGGATGGTGAGAACGAACCGTCGGTGCGGCACCGGCGCGAGCAGCGTGGCGTCCAGGCCTGCGTCCGGATCGCCAACTGCCTGGCGTGGCAACTCGGGCAGACGTAGCGACACTCGCCGGAGAACACCCGCAGCTACTCGTGCGCAGGCGTCGGAGCGGATGCGCGCGAAGCCGTGCCCGGCACCCCGCACGCAAGGAACCTGTCGGCGACCTTTCCAACGATGGGTCGCTACAGGCCGTACGAGCCTCGTCGGCTCCCGCAATTGTTCGGGCGCTCACGACCACCGAACAGGACGCCGCTCTGGCGAACGAATGGCGTTGACCACACGGACGACATCGAGCTGGCGCCCTGATCAGATTTACCGCACCATCATCCGTTCTGTAGATACGAGACGACATCAAAGGCGACCATGTGGCGCACCGTGACCGCGATGGTTCTACTGACCGTGACTGCTCTGGTTCTACTGGCGGTGGTGGCCAATCGGCAACAACGCGAGCCGGAGCGTGCTGCCAGCGCTGCAGTACCCCTCGTCGGTAGCTGGCAACTCAACGTTGGCCGCACGCACTATGGCCCCGGCGTGGATCGGCGTCGCAGCGAAGAAATGACGTGCCTGGACGAAAAGGACCAGGTGCGATGCGTCATCAGAAGCGTGCGCGCGGACGGGCACGGAATCACCGGCCAATTCACGGCGCCGCTGGATGGAACCGCTGCTCCAGTGACGGGGATTCCCGACGTAGATGAAGTGCAACTGCGGGGATCAGGCAGCTCGCTCATCGATGCTACATTCCTGTCGCGCGGCAAGCCTGCGTTCGGCTACCGCGCGCTTCAATCCGACGATGGCCGCTCGCTCATGATCTTGTCGGTCCACCCAGTCACCGGCGCTTCTGGAACGACTGTCGTCGTGTATGATCGTCGCCCCGAGAGAACTCGTCATCAATGAGCATGTAGTCTCACGAACGCTGTAGCGGACGAGGGAACTGTGGAGTTGCGCTGGCTTCGCCCGCGCTCTTCCATGACTCCCTTTTAACTCCGCCGAAAGCGATGGTCGCGGTCGGGAATTCGATCGGGATCGGTCGGGTATGCGGCACGATCGCCGACCTTGCGACGTTCTCCCCGTCCAAAGGTCCTGTTAATGCGAGATCTCCCGCCGTACTGCGGCGGGAGATCTCATGCGGAAGTCGCGACCTACTGACGAACAGATGATCGGCGAGCCGCGCGCACGCGCGGGTGGCGCGAACGTGCAGATGGTCTGCCGACGCCACGGCTTCTCTGAGCAGACGTTCTCTCGGCGGAAGCAGAAGATCTCGGACCTGCACATCCCGGAGCCCCCGCGGCTCAATCAGCTCGAGGAGGAGAATCGCCGCCTGAAGCGCCTCGTCGCCGAGGCGCATCCTTGCGAGAACCCGGGCCCGTTCCACGTGCCGCCCCCCAAGCAACTGTTCGGACTCTCACGTACACTGATCCGGACGCTTCTTCGGCGAACCTGCGCTCTTCGCCACCAGGAGAACATCCGGCTGACGCCTTTGACGCACGTCCATCCCTGCGGTAGGTACAAGGATGCCAGACACGGTTTTCCGCGCGCGTGAGGAGTCCGCATCAGCCATGACTGACACGTCTCGTGGGGCTCACCGTCTGGAATCCGTGGACGTGGTGCGCGGCGTTGTCATGATCATCATGGCGCTCGATCACACGCGCGACTTCTTCGGAATGCCGGGCGTGAGCCCGACGAACCTCGCCACGACCTCGCTCGCGCTGTTTGCCACGCGCTGGGTGACGTACATCTGCGCCCCAGTCTTCTTCCTGCTCACAGGGACCGGCGCATATCTCTCGCTCCGGCGCAAGTCGGCGGCCGAAGTCTCCAGGTACCTCTTCACGCGCGGTCTCTGGTTGATCTTCCTCGAGATTGTCGTGGTGCGTTGTCTGGCGTACCAGTTCAACGTGGACTACCGCGTGACCATGCTGCTCGTGCTGTGGGCGCTCGGCTGGGCGATGATCTCGCTCGCGGCGATGGTGCGCGTCCCGGTGCGCGCGGTCGTGGCGATCGGTCTCACGATGATCCTCCTTCACAACCTCCTCGACGGTGCGCCCTTCACGAACCCGCTCTGGACGGTGCTGCACGTTCCCGGCTTCGTCCTGAATGGCCCTGACCACGTCGTCTTTGCGGCCTATCCTCTCATCCCGTGGATTGGCGTCACCGCCGTCGGGTTCGGCCTGGGGCGGGTTTTCGATTGGGAGAGCGATCGACGGCGCGCGTTTCTCCTGCGACTTGGCGTTCTCCTGTGCGCAGCGTTCGTGGTGCTTCGTGCGCTCAACGTGTACGGCGACGCCGCGCCATGGGCGCCGCAGCCCACACGGCTCTACACAGCGCTGTCATTCCTGAATACCACGAAGTACCCGCCGTCACTTCTGTTCCTCCTGATGACGCTCGGTCCGGCGGTGCTGCTTCTCCGGGCGGTCGATCGTCGAACGCCCCGAGCCCTTCGCCCCGCGCTCGTCATCGGCAAGGTCCCGCTCTTCTACTACATCCTTCACTTTTCCTTCATCCACCTGCTCGCCGTCGCCACGTGCTACGCGCGGTACGGCTCGTTTCACTGGATGTTCGAATCGCCGGACCTCGCGCACTATCCCGTCAGTCCGCCCCCCGGTTGGGGATACACGTTGCCCGTTGTCTACTGCATCTGGGCGTTCGTCGTGGCCGCCATGTATCCGCTGTGCCGGTGGTTCGCAGCACTCAAGCGGCGGCGAAGCGATGCGTGGCTAAGCTACTTGTGAACACGCTGCACGAATGCCGTGCGCGTTGGCAGACCGCCCTCAGGATCATGTGACGGCAACAGAACGTTAGGATTTCAGTCGCGACCTGTTCGCAAAAGGGCGGGACGTCAGTGCCTGCACAACAACGGCTCGGCTGGGCCGCGTGGTTCACAGGCGCGACCGGTGCCCTGCATCTGGTGATCATCGTCGGCGGTCCGGCCTGGTATCGTTTCTTCGGTGCCGGGGAGCGGATGGCGCGCCTCGCGGAGCAGGGCCGCGTGTTGCCCACGATAGTCACACGTGGGATCGCGAGCATCCTCGGTGTGTGGGCCTCGGGTTCAGCGGCGACATCCTCCGCTCATGGCCGGCGTTCGCACGAGAGCGTAACGACGGATCGGCGAGGTGGCGCGCGTCGGGGCGCATAGCCGTCCCGCGCGCCGAGTCTGCGGAATCGGCGTGGATCCATCAGAATTGTGGGATCCTCGTGATCCTCGTTACCCGCATTTCAACCTTTGCCATGATCGGAGGAGAGTTGGCATCTGGTTCCTCGCACGCTGGCGCGGCGCTGTTGGCGGTCGTCCTGATCGCTGTCACGCCTCAGGACACTGCAGCGCAATCCGGGTGGCGAGCGGCCTCGGGTCAGACGCAGATCCCGCTTTGGCCAGGCAATCCGCCCAACCTGCGCTCGGGTCTCGGGGCAGAGGCGGTGCACATCGCGGTGGATGGCGGCACAGGTGCACCGAAGCTGATTGGCGGCAAGCCCTACTCGTACGTCGAAAACGTGACACAGCCGACGATCACGGTCTATTCTCCGGTGGAGCGCAATACAGGCGCTGCCGTCATCGTCTATCCGGGGGGCGGCTTCAATGTCCTCGCGATGGACATCGAGGGAACGGAGGTGTGCGACTGGCTGACGTCGCAGGGCATTTCATGTGTGCTGCTGAAGTACCGCGTTCCGTGCGAGCATGTGGGAGCGTACCGCGAGTGCCCGCAGGCGCACCAGGACGCGCAGCGGGCGATGAGCGTCGTGCGCTCACGCGCGGCCGAGTGGAAGATCGATCCGCGCAGGATCGGTGTACTCGGCTTTTCTGCCGGTGCGCACATGGCGATCATGAGCAGCACGCGATTCGATCGTCTCTACCGTGCGGTCGACGGCGCGGACAGCGTGAGTTCACGACCGGCTTTCGCCCTGGTGCTCTACCCTGGGCGGATGGCGTACCGGCACACGAACTTCGCGCCAAATCCGGCCATCCGGGTCACTGGACGCACGCCGCCAACTTTCCTCGTTCACGCATATGACGACGAGATGAACCCGGTCGAGAACTCGCTTCTCTATGCTGCTGCGCTGCGCAGGGCGGGCGTCCCCGCCGAGATCCATTTGTACGCGAAGGGGGGACATGCGTTTGGCCTGCGTCGCACGGGGTTGTCAGCGTCGGGGTGGCCTCAGCTTGCTGAGGCGTGGCTGAAAGTCATCGGTGTACTCGCCGAGCAGCGTGCGGTAAAGTGAAGTCGGATTCTGTCGCTGATCGCATTGACGGTGTGATCCCGGCAGAGAGGCGAGGCGGATAGATCGTCGGGCTTGAGCCGGATGGGCGTTGCATCGCCCGGCCAGATGAGGGGAGACGAACGAGGCGATGACGCTGGCAGAGTGCCACACCGTCGGGTGCGCGATGAATCATTTTGTGGTCACGCTGCCGTGTAGCCCTGATGTCAGTGACACGAACCACCGTGCACGCAGGAGAGAAGAATCGCGTGGCGGATGAGAAAGCAGCAGCGACGAAACACCGCGTGCTGCCTGAGCGACCGGAGCCGATCGGCTGGCGGTAAGCATGAGTAAGTGGTGAGCCCCGGCCGTACGACGCCCCGTAATCGACCGGCTCCATCGTGGTGGCGTGTTTCAACGCCTCAACCACAGACCGGAGCCATCCATGTGCTACGTCCGATATTTCCGCCTTCTTACTGTCGCCACGCTCGTTCTCACCAACGTCGGCTGCGGTGCCGACGCGAGTACCGCGCCCTCGCCAACGCCGAGTCCGACGCCGGCCCCGGCACCAGCGCCGTCACCAGCGCCGTCACCAGCGCCGACCCCGGCGCCGACACCAGCACCAACACCAGTACCAACACCAGTACCAACACCGGTGCCGCCCGGCGCCCCGTCGGTCGCATCCGTCGATGTCACACCGGCGCGACTCTCACTGACGGTCGGCGAAACGCAACCGCTTACCGCGACGGCGCGGGATGCCTCCGGCGCCGCGCTGGTGCGCACCATCGCGTGGTCGACGTCATCCGTTGCGATCGTCGCAGTCACTCCGGATGGTCGCGTGACTGCCATGGCCCCGGGCGAAGCCACCGTCACCGCAGTCAGTGAAGGGAAGAGCGCCGTCACGGTCGTGTCGGTGTCCGCTGCGGCCACTGCGGGCGTCGTGAGCGGACGAGTCACAGACACACGCGGCCGGCCGATCGCCGGCGCAAAGATCGTGATCAACAACGCGCTCTGGTTCGCTCGCACCATCGTACTCAGGTCGGGTGCCGATGGGAGTTATCGTTCCGTACTGCCTCCGACCGACGCGTGGTACGTTCGAGGGACGACCGATGTGGTGTACGACGGACGCACGTACACGATCGAGCTGCGCCCTGATTACTCAGCCTCGTTCTCTGGCACTGAGGGTCATGTGGTCAACCTGCAGTGGGTCATGACCGGCGAGGTCCCCAACGACTACGGCGGCGGCGGGTTCTACGGCGGCGACGTGCAGATGGACGCCGGGCCCGGCATGTTCCTCCTTGATGGGGTGACACTCACCCTCACACCAGTCGGCGCACTGCTCGATGGCAGCACTGGCAAGGTGATCACCCACACGGTGTCGGAACGCGTGGGCTTCATCAGGCTACGTGATGTGCCCATGGGTCGCTACACCATTCGGGCGACGCTGAATGGCATGCCGCTGATGATCCGCAGGCGCTACACCACGACGTTCGATGCCAGCGTCCTCGCAGACTTCGAGCCGGTGTATGAAGGCGCGACGGCGTATGGGTTGTACTTCGCGGTGACTACGGCGGAGAACGTGCCGTGATCTGATGCTGCCGTCCGTGCCAGGCTCGAGTCTGCACCTGCTGGTGGATGCGGGCGAACGGCCTGGCGCGGACACCGCTTTGCACGACTCAACCGAAAAGTCGGTGTCGATGCGACGTGCTGTGGTCCATCTGACCCATCCGCCAGGAAACTGTCGCTCGCGGTGTGGGGTGACGTCATGACGACGCGAGCGACAACGCAAAACTCACGTGCCCCTGAATGGGTGGCAGCAGGGCGGCAGCCCGTGCGTTTGCGGTCAGGAAGACCCAGTGAGCGTGAGTGATGTCGCTACGAGCGGCTACGGCACCCCCCGGCGTTCTCCCCACGCCCGTTGCCGCCCCGCCTGACTCGAATCCCGGCTCCTCGCCACCCCGATGTAGCCCGTCCAGCCCTGCTGCCGCGCGACTGCAAAGCTCTCTTCGTACGTCGCACCACTCACGGTCGCAGCGGAACGAAAATCCGTCGCTACAAGGTCCGGCTGGAGGTGCGGCATCAGGCTGTGCTCGTCGGCACCGCCATGTAGCGACAACCCATCCTCTCGCTTCTGCTCGGCCGTCATCACACTCATCGCACTGCCCCAGCCGCCCAGTACCGGCAACAGTCCCCTCAGGTTCACCAGCTGTCCACCGTACGTGTCGTGGAAGAAGTCGCCCGCGGCGTCCAGCGCGCCGATGTGCAGCGGTGAGCCGTGGACGTGCACGACCATGATCCACTTGAACCCCTGCTCGCCGAGCTCGGTCGCCAGGTCCATGTAGATCGCGCGAAGCGTGGACGGTCGCACCGCGTATGTGCCGGGATAGACGAACTGTCGCCCGATCTCGTTCGAGCCGCTCGCAACACGCTGCGCTTCGTGACTCACCGCCCGCGACCGGCGCTCAACCTGGCCTACGGCTCGCGATGCTCCTCATCCGATCCAATGCGAGCAGTTGCATAGATGAGCCCCGTGCCCGATTCCGGAAACGCGCGCCAATGAAGCTGCACCGGCGTGCCATCCTTGCGGATGTAGCGATTGGTGAAGCGGAGGGTGGGCGTTCCATCCGACAGCGAACCAACTTCCGCAACCGTCGCGTCTCGATCGTCCGGGTGGATGAATGTCAGAAAACTCACCGACACGAGTTCCTTGGCGGTGTAGCCAAGCGCTCGTTCGAACGCCGGGTTGACGACGATGAACCGTGCCTCGGTATCCGCGAGGCACATGAGGTCGACACCATAGTTGAAGAACCGCTCGAAGTCGACAATCGCATGCGAACCCGTCGCTGCGAGAACGAGGCTCACCCCGCACGAATGACAGTACTTGGCGTTGCTCGCAAGCGCCTGGCCGCAACGGGCACACTGGTCGGACATTCGGTCCTTTGGTTTGATCGTGGTTGGAAGCTCCACAGAGTCACGGCAGAAGGCAAGCGAGCGCACTCATCAGTCGTGCAGTGCCGCGCGACGTGCATTCCACTTGGGTCACGATCAAGACCACGTCGCGGTCGGTTCCTGAAGTCTTGTGGCTTCCGCCGCCGGACGCCGACTCCCTGGGTGCGGATCACGGCGCCGAGCATGTGGCCAATCCTCGCATGCAGGAACGTGGCGTCATGCCGCCCATCGGAAACGATCCCGGCATGACACGCGATACCCCTCGTCGCGCACATTGAGGAGAAACGACTGATCCCCTCGCGCAGCCCGAATTCGTGCAGCGAGCCGACATCGGCGTAGGTTCGGTCCTTCTGCCCGAAAGGGAAGCCAAGCCTACCGCAGGTCACCTGTCGTGGCAGGACCCGCGTTGCACCGAGCAGGTGAATTTTCCATCGCGCACACCGCGGTGAGCCGCACGGCACAGGCGGGTGTCCGTGTTGCTCGCGCAACCGTCCACCCGCCTGTCCCCCGAACGACCCATCGAACGGGTCACGACGTCTACTTGCGATCCTTGTGCGTCGTGTTGAGCGTCGTGTGCCGCGTCTCCAACGGCACTGGCCGACCGTCGATGAACAGGTATTTGGTGTCAGTCCGCGCCTCGAGCAGATCGCCCGTGGTCACCACGACGTTTGCCACCCTGCCCACCTCGAGCGACCCGAATCGGTCGGCCATCCCGAAGATCTGCGCCGGCCACAACGTCACCGCGCGCAACGCATCGTCCTGACTGAGTCCGTACGCTGCCGCCATGCCAGCGATGTACGGCAGGTCGCGCACCTCGGCGCCATTGTCACCTGTGCTGATCGCGAACTTCACGCCCGCTGCCGCGAGCTGGCCCGGTGCGGCGAAGTTCACGTCGAAGGGATCGTCCTCGCGCCCAGGCAGACTGCGCACGTGCGTGAACACCACCGGCACGTTCATCTGCTTCAACCGATCAGCCACGGCCAGTGCCTCGCGCGCGCCGATGATGATCGGCGTCAGCTTCTGCTCCTGCGCGAAGTCCAGCGCAGCACGGATGTCCACCGCACGATCGGCCGACATCAGCACCGGCAACTCACCACGCACATACGGCACCATCGCGGCAAGCTTCACGTCAGGTTGCACGCGCGGCAGTGTACGATCCGCTGCGGTGGCGCGCATCGCCACGTCGTACGCGCGGGCATCGGCGATGAGTGCCTTGAGCGAGTCGAGCTGCTTCTCCCGCGTGCGCTGTGCCTCGGGCGTGTTCCCACCACCGCCGAACCCGCCGAAGCCACCACCACCGAACCCGAATCCGCCGCCGCCAGCCCGCGGCAGCGTGATCACCAGACCGGCTGACTTCCTGATGGTCATCTGCGGATGGGTCCAACCGCCGAGGTACACCATCGTCGCCTGTCCCGACACGATGCCGCCTGTCGGACTCGACAGTACGTGTGTGACGCCCAGCACACGCGTCACGCCGATGTGCGCCGAGTGCGGGTTGATCGCGTAGTACGCGATGCTGTTGGGGTTGAAGCTCCCGACCTCGGCGTCATCCACCGTCGGCGAGGCGCCTTGCGGGATCTCGCTGAGCCCCATCGACGTCCCCGCGTCCATCATGCCCGGGTACACCGAAAGTCCGTTGCCATCGATGACCTGTGCGCCCTGCGGCACTGTGACGCCTGCTCCCACCGCAGCGATCTTCCCGCCGCTGATCACCAGCGTGCCCTTCTCGATCGCGGGACCGCTCACCGGCACGATGCGCGCGTTGGTGATGGCGTACGTGCCTTGCGCGCCCCAGTTCGGGTTGGGCGATCCGAGCTGCGCATGCACGCGCGTCGGCATCATGAAGCTGACGGCCGCCAGTGCCGTCGCCGTGAACAGATTCGAGCGGCGCATCAGTGATTCTCCCTGCCTGGAGCGGCCGGACGTACGGGACCACCCTGACCCCGACCTGCCGGCGCGACGTTCGGTTCCGCTTTCTCGAGATCCGCACGTTCGGCGGCGAGTACCTGTCGGCGAGTCATGTCCTGCTGGCGATCGAAAAACGTCTCGCCATCGACGATCGTGCGCTCCACGCGCGCGAAGACGCTGAACGGATGTGCGTTCCAGATGCTGATGTCGGCGTCCTTCCCAACCTCCAGCGATCCGGTGCGATCACCCAGTCCGAGTTGCGTCGCTCCGTTGATCGTGATCGTGCGCAGGGCCTCGTCCTCGGTGAGTCCGTAGCGCACCAGCTTCGCCGCGTCGACGTTCAGCCGACGGATACGCTCGTCCGAGTCGGAGTTGATGCTGGTGAGCACTCCGGCACGCATGGTGATGATGCCGTTGTACGGAATCGCGTCATACGCCTCGAGCTTGTACGACCACGAATCGGCGAAGATGCTCACTCCCGCCTTCGACTCGGCAATTTCCGGCGCAATCTTGTACGCCTCGAGCGCGTGCTGCAGCGTGCCGACGGTGAAGCCGAATTCCCTGGCCAGTTCCAGCAGCATCTGATGCTCATCGGAGCGATAGCCGTGCGCATGCACGACGCGCTTCCCTTCGAGCACCTCCACCAGCGGCTCGAGCTCCAGGTCGCGACGCGGCGCGAGCAGGCCGGCCGGTGCCGGCTTCCGCGCCGATGCGGTGCGATAGTCATCCCACGACTGCTTGTAGGCGCGTGCGCGCACGAGCGCATCGCGAATGATCTCTTCCTGTCCCATGCGCGTGAACGGATACCGACGCTGCTGGCCCGCCGGCAGGTTTCCCGACTTGCGCGTCACGTTCTCGCCGAGCGCGAACTTGATGCCCGGTTTGGCCGTGGGCGGGATCATCTCCGACACCGGCCGGTTCAGCTTGAGCTTGAGCGTGATGCTCTGGCCGCCGATGGTGTTCGCCGAGCCGTGCAGCAGGTTGATCATCGTCACGCCGCCCGCGAGTGAGCGATAGCCGTTCACCTGTGTCGAGTTGATGACGTCCTGCATGCGTACCATCGACGTCACCGAGAGCGAGCTCTCGTTGGTGGCATCGCTCATGCCGTGCGAGTGCGGGTCGATGATGCCAGGCATCACGAACTTGCCCGTCGCATCGTACACCTCGGCGCCGGTCGGCGCGGTGAGTCCGCGACCGATGCGCGTGATGCGACCGTTCTCCACCAGCACGTCGGTGTTGGCCTGCGTGCCGTTGGTGACGGTGATGACTGTCCCGTTCCTGATCAGCATCGGCGCCACTCGGCGTGGTGCGGCGGTGGTGCTGCCCTGAGCGGCAAGCGGGCGTGCGGCGACCGTGATCGCGGTCGTCACGCACGACGCGAGTGCAAGGCCGAGCGCGCCGGCGCGTGTCAATCGCTTGGGACTCATTCGCGCTCCTGGCGCTCGCGCGCCCGGTCAGTGGATTGGCGAAGCGCAGCGAACCTGCCGGCTGCGTGGCCAGTGATTGCGAGGCTGCCTGCAAAGACGCCGTCGTTCAGGCGCCCGCGGAACCAGCCTTCTTCGGTGCCTTCCCTGGTGGTGACGATCGCGGAGAACGCGATCTCACCCGCTGCGTCAACTTGCAGGTTGACCACGTCCTGCGCGCCGAGGTCTCCCTCGAGTTGGCCACGCAACTGTCCGTCCTGATCGTGAATCACGAGCGTCACGAGGTGCTCCAACCCTTCGAGTATCACCTGCATCTGCCACGCGCCTTCGAGCCCGGGCCGCTGTCCGCCGGGGCCCGCGCCTGCACCTGGTCCGCGTGCCACGACGGGCGCAACGGCGGCGTGCGGGCGACCGTCCACCCACACCTGCGTCACGCGCGAATCGGCGGCGAAGAGATCGGTGCCGCGCACCACCGTGAGGTCAGCGATCTTGCCGACTTCGATGGAGCCGAGCCGATCGGCGGCCCCAAGAATTTCGGCGCTCGTCAGCGTGGTGGCGCGAATCGCGTCATCAGCCGAGAGACCGCCTGCGACCATGCGCCGCAGGTTCGCGACGAAATCGGTGTAGTTGCCGCCAGCCTGCACGGCGAAGCGCACGCCCGCCGCCTTGAGCTGGCCGGGTGTCTTCGGAGCCTGCACCCGCTCGCGCAGCACACGCAGGGGCTCCGGCTCAGCGTCGGTTGCCGGTGTGGTTGCAGGCGTCGTTACCGCCGCCTTCCGGGGGAAGTTGACCGAGAGCAGCACGGGCACGTTCTCCGCCTTCAGGCGCTCGGTCACCAGATATGCTTCCGAACCACCGCCGATGTACGCCTTGAGCCTGAACTCCTTGGCCAGATCCAGCGCACGCTCGATCTCGCGCTGCGAGTTGGCGCGGAAGACCACCGGCATCGTCCCTGCGACGACCGGCAGCAGCGCTTCGAGCGACGGATCGTAGTCAGGGCGGCGTGATGCGCGCGGGTTGCGATCGTACGCCGCCTTCTCGAGGGCGTAATGCTGCGCGTCGAGCAGCGACTGACGCAGCGCTGCGAACACACCCATCAGCGAGGAGGGGAACTGTCCTCCGCCAATGCCCTGGAAGCCCACGTGCAGGCCCACCGCAGGCCGCAGCGTCGACGTGCCGAAGTCGCCGCCCGAGAGCGAGATCAGCGCGCTCTGCCCTTCATACACGCGCCCCTGTGGCGCCGTGAGTGCCGTCGTGATGCCAGCGTTCCACGCAGCCGAGTAGTCGGAGCCGTCGACGAGTTGGTCGATGGCGCGCACTTCGGGCTGCATGCCGATGGGCATGCCCGAATTCGGCGCACCGGCGGGACGCGTTGGCGCGGGGGCACCGAAGCCGCCACCGCCACCACCACCGCCGCCACCGGGACCCGCCGGTGCAGCGCGCATGCCGAGCGTCGAGTAGGCGTCGATCAGGCCGGGATACACGGTGTGACCGGCGCCGTCGACGACGCGCGCGTCGGCAGGGACGGTCACGGTGGCACCAACGGCGGCGATCAGGCCGTCACGAATGACGATGGTGCCCTTGTCGATGGTCGGCCCGGTGACGGGGACGATGCGGGCGTTCGTGATAGCGTAGGCGCCGGGGATCGAACGCTGGGCAACGAGCGGTTGTGCGGTGAGCAGCGCGAGGGATACGAGCGCCCTCGCGCGGGTGGGCAGGAGCATGATGGGACGACCTCTGGTGTGGGAGACACCGGAGGTACGTCCTGGGCGGCGGGATTGTTGGTGGTGGCGCCGGTGGCGGTCCACGTGGCCCCGGCCGCGGCGAAGGCCACACTGAATGCGCCCTCCGCCGAGCTGGCGCGTGTGAGTGAGGGCAAGCGAATGGCAGTGATCCGGCAACTGTTCGTCTCTCTGAATGTGAAGCCGGAGTTCACTGCACATTCGGCGGTCGCTGATTTCGCATCGGAGACACCGATCGCGACGGATGTGGAGCCAGAGATGGTGTCAGAGGGCGACACGTCGAACCCGCGTCGAGCGACGTGCACTGCGAGCATTCCATACCCGGCTGATCGATGTCGATCGGGCGCACGACGCTGTCGGCCCAGCAGGCCTCTCACGTACTCAGCGGCCAGAAGATTTTTCTGCAGGCACCGAGTTTCGGCGCGATGTCATCGAACTGAACCGACACGTGTCGTTAAGGTCGTCACTGGAGGCAGTTTGCGCTTTTGTGGTCCACTCAACACTTTCGGCCTCCCGCGTGACCTCAACCGGAGGAGTGCACATGTCTCGCACCTCGAAGGCTCTGCGCACGAGTTACGCCATCGTGCTGGCTGGTCTCGCCGCGTGCACCGATGGCACAACCGCTCCAACGCCGATCGACCCGATCACGACGGCGATCGACGCGCGCGCCGTGGGGCAGCAGGACTCATACAGCGACCGGGACGACGAAGGCGAGGTCGACGTACTCAGCAATCTGCAGGTGCGTCGCCGCACCGGAAAGACGATTGCAGAATGGGGTGCGCTCTGGTGGAAATGGGCGTTCGACAATCCACAGGTGCTCGGCGATGTTGACGGGACCTTCAGTGCGCTTGGCGATGTCGGCGGGCCGGTGTTTTTCGCGCAGGGCTCTGTCGGTGATCCGGTACGCGCAAATGTCACCGTGCCGGGAGGGCAATACATCCTGCTGCCCGTGGCGACGTTTATCTGGACGTTCTTCGATCCATGCGCGGACCTCGCGTGCGCACGTCGGATCGTGAATCACAACTTCATCGATGGGATCACCGCCGTCAGCGTGACAGTTGACGGCGAGCGCGTGGAGAACATGCAGGCACACCTGGTGCGAGTTGACGACGGCAATCCCCCGTTCACAGTGGACGCCGGACCGATTGGACCGGACGGCTACGGCGGCATCCTGCCCGCAGTGCAAGGCGGCTACTGGTTGATGCTCGCGCCGCTGCGTTCTGGCACACACCGTGTTTCGATGTCCGCGACGGTACCGAACCTCGATGGTGCGACGGGCGAGTTGCTGGGCGGCTCCACTCAGCTGGACGCCAGACTGCGGCTGAAGGCCAGGGGAGGCTCGCACGATTGATGAGCAGTGCTGGAGTTACAAGGGAATGAGTCAACGCAGCGGTCCAGATTCATCCAGGTACGCCATTCCACCTCACGTCATCAGCTGTAAATGCCCGGCATCTCGAGAATGAATATCAGGAGCGCGGCGCCCTCAGCAGAGATCGCCCAGCCCACGGAGTCGGTGTTGGCGTCCTTGCCCATCCGCGCACCAATGAAGCGGCCAAGGCTCGACCCGATGATGCCTACGACCACGTTGGCCATGCTGCACGGGATGTGACTCGTGTCTGCGGTCCAGTCTCGCACGGCCTTCGGTTCCAGCGGCGTACGGTGCCGCATGCGTCGATGGTGGATCCACCCGGATGCAGTGCCGGCGCTGGCGCGATCGACGATCCGCATGCTATCGTCTTTGCGCACCGCTGGCCGGAGACCGACCTGTGCTGATGCTCCTCGCTGCGCAACTGCTCGCCGGAGTCGACAGCGGCCCAGCCGTGGTGCGAGGGTCCGTGCGCGATGGCGAGACCGGGCGCCCGGTCTCCGGCGTCACCGTGATCGTCGGCAATGCGCCAGTTGCCCTCACGGACAGCAGTGGCACGTACTACGTGCGGGCGACTGCCTCAGGTACGCAGCGATTGTCGGCACGCCGCACAGGATATCTCGAACGCCGGATGCGGGTGCTGCTGCCACCCAGTGGCACGCTCCGCCTCGACCTGACCCTCGAGCCGCTACCGCAACGGCTGCCGCTGGTGGCGGTGCGATCGAGCCGAACGCAGTCGAGCGACGATTCTGGCAAATCCGTCTGGCGGGCAGACCGACGCGTGGATGCGCAGGGACTGAGCGATCATCCGCTGACCATCGAGCGCGATGTGCTGCTGTCCGTGGCCGGCGGTGATGTGGCGGTGCGACCTGAAACACCCGGCGGGATCTCCGTGCGCGGAGGCTCGAGCGATCAGGTGCGCTATGCGATCGACGGTATTCCAGTCCTGAATCCGCATCACGTCGGCGCGCTCATCGGTCCGTGGAATCCGGATGTGATCGCGGCGGCGGCGTTGTCGGAGTCGGCGCCGTCGCTGGCTGTTCCCGCGGGGCTCTCTGGTGCACTTGATGCGACGACACGTGCAGCGGGCGATGCGCTCAGCGCGCGCGGCGGCGTGAGCTCGTCGCAACTGCGCGTCGCGATGGATGGTCCCATCGCCACGCCGGGTTCGTCGTTTCTGCTCAGCGTGCGAGCGGGTGCACCGACGGCGCTCGCGCCGAACGACGAGACCTATCTGCGCGGCGCGAGCCGCGACTGGCTCGGCACGATCACAACCTCGCTCTTCGGCGGCACGCTGAAGCTCCTCGGCACCGGCAGCGCAGACGACGCGAGCGTGTCGCGGGGGGCGACGGCCGACGCGCTGCCTGGCGCATCAGTGGAAAGAAATGCGCTGTCCTGGAGCAACTCCTCATTCGGGGCGCGCTGGGGCAGATCCGTCGCGACGCGGTCTGCCGCCGTCTCCGTCTGGCGCGCGGGCAGTGAGGCCGAGTACAGCTGGCGCGGCGACGCAACGCTTCGCGGGCTCGAGTCGACACGACGCGACCTGGGCGCCCAAGCCACGCTGCGGCTCGACAGCCGGGCAACATCGACGCTGACGGGAGTCCGCTTGGAAGACATCCAGACCCGCTATAGCAGCACTGACTCCACCGCGCAGGCGGCTGCCGTCCCCACGCTCGGTCTCGACGCGCGAACGCCAATTGCGACGGTGTTCGTCGAGCAGTCCCGAATCCTCACGCCGCAGTGGTCCCTTGGACTGGGCGGCGCGCTGGTGTCGTCGCGGCGGCGGACCGCGTTCGAGCCGCGCGCCACACTCAGGTGGATGCCGCGCAGCGCATTCTCGCTGAGCATCACGGGTTCACGCGCGCACCAGTTCGTTCAGTCGCTGCGGAACGCCGAGTCAGTGGTGAGCCACGTAGCGCCGGCCGAGCTGTTCGTCGGTGCGGGTGATGGCCGCGTGCCGGTCGCGACGAGCACCATGATTTCGGTGGAGGCGGCGTTGCGGCCGTCGGAGGCCGTGTCGCTCTCGCTGCAGGCTTTCGCGCGGGTGATGGGCGGGCTGGTGGCGGCGTCAACGCTCACCGGTGATCCCTTTGTCTCAAACCTGCGCCCCGGTCGCGTGCCTGAAGTGAGCGGGCGTGCAAGTGGCGTGTCGGCGCATGCCTCCTGGCGCACCCCGCGTACTGTGATCGACGTCCGCTATGGTGCCACGTCGGTCGCGTATCAACGTCCCGGCCTGGAGTACACACCGGAACATGCGGTGCGGCATCAGGTCCTCGGCGGTCTGTCAGCATGGCTCACGCCCGCCACGCAGCTGCGCATAGGTGGTGTTGCAGCGTTCGGCCGCCGGGCGACGCCGGTCGTGGGAGCGGTGGAGTGGGAGGCGTGCAACCTGCTCGACCGGGGTTGTGAGTTCAGTGGCGTGCCGCGCTCCGATCCGGCGCAGGTCGGGTCACTCGCCTTGCCTGGCTACATCCGAACTGACATCTCCCTCCGACGCAGCTGGAGTGTCCGGCTTGCCGCGCGCCGCGCCGAGCTGGCGCTGTTCGGAACGCTCACGAACGTGTTCAACCGGCAGAATGTTCTGAATTTTGCCGAGGTGGCCGGGGAGCGCAGAGCGCTTGAGCTGCGGCCGGTGGCGCCGCTCGTGCTCGGCCTTGACTGGAAGTTCTGAGCCGTGTGCCCGGCGTGTCACAAGGTGGGGCGTTTGCCGGTTCCTTCTCTGTACACCGCGTCACTTCCGGGACGGATCGACTGACCGACGGCAGGGGAATGGCATGGACCGCAGTGCATCGTTGCACGTTGTGCCGGGTCACCGGCTGTCCACGGCGCGCGTGCGGGCGGTCCCACGAGTGCAACTGCCGGTGAAGCCAGCCGCGCACGTCGACTCGTTCGAGCAGCTCGTCAGCACGCTCTTCACTCACGAGTTCCAGCGGATCTTTCGCGTCATCCACCGGCTCTCTGGCGATGCGGATGCCGCGTCTGACATGGCGCAGGAAGCATTCGTGCGCCTCTGTGGTCGCGGCAGCATGCCTGACGCGCCGGTAGCGTGGCTCGTGACAGTGGCGCTCAACCTGTGGCGAAACCAGCACTCGAACGAGGTGCGTCGCCGCGCGCTGCTGCTGAAGCGATCGCCCGCCGCGCCTGACGCGGCCGACCCGGCGCCACGGGCTGACGCAGCGATCGTCGCCGATGAGTCAATTCAACAGGTGCGACGCACGCTCGCCCGGTTGTCAGAGCAACAGGCGCAACTGCTGCTCCTCTCCGTCGAGGGGTTCAGCTATCGCGAGATCGGCGCGGCGCTCGGCCTTCGCGAATCCAGCGTGGGGTCGCTGCTGCTGCGCGCACGCGTCGCCTTCCGGGAACAACACGAGGTGCCAGGCGATGCATTCTGATATCGGGCAATTGCACCGGTGGCTGGACGACGAGCTGCCGAAGCCGGTCCATGAGGCGATTACCGCGCATGTGCGCGAGTGCGTGTCATGTCAGGCGCAGGTGACCGATGCGCAGGCCGCAAAGGCGTCATTGCATGGTGCGCTGCAGCTGCTGGACGCGCCTGCGCCGCAGGTGAGACTCAGCGCGATTTTCCAACGCGCCCGCGCGCGGCGGAGCGTGCGTCGCCGGTGGCTGGTGGCGGCGACGTTGTTCATTGGCCTGACGGGCGTGGCCGTGGCGTCTCCACGGGCGGTGCGCGAGTGGGTCGGCCGGATGGTCTCGCGTTCTGGCATCGGCACGAATGCGAGCCAGCCGCCGCGTGGGCCTGCAATCGCCCCTCCCCTCGAACGCCCCGTGTCGCCGTCGCGCACCGAGGCTGCCACTGCAGGCATTGCGGTCGTGCCGGGCAAGTCGTTTCGCGTCGACTTCGTGAATGCACCGCGATCGGGAACGTTGTCCATCCACCGCTCCGAGCGACTGGACGTGGCCATCACGACACCAGCTGGCGCAGCAACATTCACGTCGTCGACCGATCGGGTGCAGGTCAAGAACACCAGCCAGACGGCGGACTACAGCATCGAGATCCCTGCCGATTCGCCGCGCATCGAGATCTGGATCGGCGACCGGCGAGTGTATCTCAAAGCGGGCGCCCGTGTGGAGTGTGTTTGCACAGCGCAGAGCGCCACCGGCGGCACTGTTGCGTTCGGGGCGGCGCCGCGCCGCTGACCGCCGTCAAGGCAGTCGTGTCACAATGGTGCGGGTCAGCGTGTTCCTCTTGCGGTGCCAACTGAGAGGAACATCGTGCTGCAGACGATTCGGAACGTCGCTGTGTCGACCGCGCTGGCGATCGCAGGACTCCTCGTGCCGCGCCAGCTTGGTGCGCAGCAGGAGGCTGGCGTGGAAATGCGGGGCGAGGTGGTTGATGCGGCCACGGGGCTGCCTGTCGCTGCGGCGCAGGTCACGCTGGCGGGGACAGCCAGGCGCGCGTTGACGTCGCTTCAGGGTCGCTTCGCGTTTCGCCGTGTGATGCCAGGCACATACCAGCTCGAGGTGCGCCGGCTGGGGTATCTGCCCGCGCGGCGTGAGGCGATTGCCGTGGCACACGATGCCGTGGTCGTGCGCGTACTGCTCTCACCGGCAGCCGTGCAGCTCGCGGCGCAGACGGTGCAGCCGGGAAGCTTTGCGTTTGCGGAGGTGCCCGGCAGCGTGCCGCAGACGCGCACCCGCGCGGACATCGAGACCGCACCGTTCGGGGAAGATCTCTTCCGCGCGATGAGCCGTTTGCCTGGCTTGTCGTCTGGCGATTACGGTGCGCAGTTCTCCATCCGTGGCGGGCGTGCCGATGAGACACTGATCCTGCTCGATGGCATGGAGATCCGGGAGCCGTTCCATCTCAAGGACTTCAACGACGGTGCGCTGAGCATCTTCAACGTCGACGCGATCGATCGCGTCGAGCTGCTTACGGGCGGCTTCTCCGCGCAGTACGGCGATCGACGGAGTGGCGTGATGCGCATCGCGTCGCGCGTGGCGCGACAGGCGGGCACAGGCGTCACTGCCGGCGCCAGCCTCACGGCGGCCAGTGTGCTTGGTGAAGGCCAGATCGCTGGCGGGCGCGGCTCGTGGATCGTGTCCGGCAGAACCGGGTTCGCCGGGATGGTGCTGAAGGTCATCAACAAGGCCGAAACGCGCGCGCCAACGTATCAGGATCTGTTTGCGAGCGCCAGGTACACGGTGCACCCGAATCACGCGCTGTCCGTCAGTGTGCTGCACGCGAACGACGGATACCGTTTCGACATCCGCGGCACGACCGGATTCAACGATACCATTCAGACGACCGAACGTGCCAACAACGGATATGGCAATTCGTACGTCTGGACGACGCTGCAGTCGATCATGGGGCCGTACCTGCGTGTGCGAACGATTGCATCTCTTGGTCGGGTGACGGCGGACCGCGCCGGTGACGAACGCCGGGTGGACACAGATCTGTCACTGTACGACGTCACCGGCCGACGGAAGTTCACGGAGGCCGGGCTGAAACAGGACTATACGCTCGAAGCGTCTCAGCGGGCGCTCCTGGACTGGGGCTTCGACGCGCGGAAGCTGCATGCGAACTATGACTGGCTGAATCGAGTCACACAGAATCCGGACAACCCCATCCCGGACACCACCGGATTCTATCCGCGTTTGACCCGACGCAGCCGCGCGTCGAATGGAACCACGCTGGCCGCGTACGCCAGCAGCCGTCTGCGGCTGGCGGCCCCGCTCACGCTGGAACTGGGCGTGCGCTACGATGCCGCCACCTACAGCGGCGACCACGACTGGAGCCCGCGGGTGCATGCGCTGATCGCGCTGTCCGATCGCAGCACCCTGCGCGCTGGCTGGGGCATCTACACGCAGCGCCAGGGCATCGCCGATGAAAACGCATTCACTGGCTCCAATCAGTACTTCCGTTCCGAACTGTCGCGGCAATGGAGCGCGAGCATCGATCGCCGTCTCCGGAATGATGGCACCCTCAGGCTCGAGGCGTACCTGCGGCGTGGATCGCGTCTGCGCCCGATTCAGCGCAACTGGAAGAGCGGACTGAATGTGTTTCCCGAATCCGCCGAGGATCGCATTCTGGTCTTTCCGGAGGCGATGCGTGCGAAGGGGCTGGAGCTGCACATGGAGCAGCCGTTCGGCTCACGCGTGCGACTGCGCGGCGGGTACGCGTTTGCGATTGCCGACGAGCGGGTGAGGCGTATCGATCAGATCAACGACCCGCTGAAGCCGCCATTCGCGCCGGTGCATCCGAATCCGCAGGATCAGCGTCACGCGGTGAATCTCGATGCAAACGTCAGGTTGTCAGGCAGCTGGACGCTGAACGGTGCGCTGACGCTGCACAGCGGGTGGCCGTACACCAGCGAATCTGGCGTGTCCGTGAAGCGCCGCAACGGGAGCGTGGATCTGGTGGTACGGCCGGACAGTTTCTACGCCGCGCGGCTGCCGATGTATCACCGCGTGGACATGCGCCTGACGCGCCGCCGGCGCACGGCGAGCGGGGAACTGCGGTTCTTCGTGGAGGTGATCAATCTGCTGAATCACGAGAATGTGCTTGGCTACGATGTGTTCCGGGAGCGGGACGCGAGTGGGGTGCTGCGAGTGGTGCGGAATGCGGAGACGTGGTTTTCCATCCTGCCGTCGGCGGGTGTGAGCTGGTCGAGGCGGTTTTGAGAGAACACCTCGATCCGCGGTCCGCTTCAGTGCCGGAAGGGGCGTGGGCCTCACTGACGGAGCAGCACGACCCTTGTTGCACGATGCAAGCAACTGTCTTCCACGTGACGCGGTCGCGAGGTGCTCCGCCAATAGCACGGCGCGGACCGGCGCACGCCCGCCTTGCACGAGGCGTCGCCCTCGCAGCGTACCGGAATCGCGGCTCAGTGGTGCCACGCCCGCGAGCTTCGCGATTTCGCGACGCGACAGCCGTCCGAGTTCGGGCAGATCGACGAGCAGGGTCCGTGACAGCATCGGTCCGACGCCGGGGACGCTGCGTAGCAGATCATCCTGGGCGCGCCACACCAGCGACTGCTCGTCACGCAATGGGCCTCCGCCCCGACGGCGCTGGCGTCGGGTCCGCGCCTTGCATTCTCATCGAGCGAGCGACGCATGCAAGCTGACTTCCGGCAGGCCGGCGAACTGGTTCTTGCTGACGGCGAGACGGACGACATCGACGTCATCGATGCTCGCGTCGATGCTGCGCTCAGCATGATGACCTTGCTGGATGTCCGGAGGATCTGAGTCACGCCAGAGTGCAGCCTGATGCAAGTTTGGCGAGCGCACGGTGACGCGCAGCCGCGCGAGCCGAATTGCCCGGCAGATCCGCACGCCGTGACCCGGGTGCAGACTCCACTCACGGACACTACCTCGCGAATTCCCAGCCGACGTGGAGTGACCCGTTGGGGCTGAACTTCGCGACTTTGTAGTTGACGCCGTTTACCGACGTGGAGCCCGACTGCACCGAGTTGTACGTGAAAGCCATCGTCGGATACAGGTAGAAGTGCTTGCCGAAGTGCTGGTAATAGCCGCCGGTGATGCCGGCGCTGAGGGGGCGGAACTTCGTTTCGCCACCCAATGGCGTGGATCGCAGCCGCCAGTTCTGGTTGAGCACTATCGCGCCGAGCGCCGGACCGTTTCTCATCGGCCCATTGAAGCGGTAGGTCATCCGCAGAACCTGTATGGACGTTGACGTCGCGTTCCACTGCGCGGCACTGAAGTTCGGGTCGCCCTTCACCAGGAACTCCGGGACGTCATAGCGTCCCGCCCCAAGCGCGACCTGCAGCCCGTTCCGAAACGAAAGGTTCAGTATGCCGGAGTACCCGGCGATGGCATACGACAGGATGTCGGCTTCGACTGCCACCGACATCCGCGGTGCAGGTGCGGACTGTCCCTCGGCACGTGGAACGGCCACGAGACCAAATGCGATGTGAACTGCGATGCAGCGGCTTGCAAGAGACATGCTATTCATCTTGAGATCCTCAAGTCGGGAGATGGTTCGGAACGTGACGGAGACTGGTGGTGGTCCTGGCGAAGACGGCGACACGCAGGTGTCGTGGACTCTGCTCGAGACAGGCTGCGACTCCGGGGACCGCGCGTGCGCCGACCGGGGAGGGCTCGAGAGACGGGCATTTCTGAAGAGTTTGCGTGTACGCAGCGATCCGGAGCGTCTGGCTGTGTGAGAGACTCAGTAACAGCCGGAGAATGCCGGCTTGCGGTTTTGGAGACAGTGACCGCATGCGCCAGAACGATGGCCGATCGCGACAGCTTCGCTGGCTCGGGGCGGCCGGCAGCGAGCAGGCCATTGTGCGCTCGCTTCGCTGCGCGTAGGGTACGATCTCTTCAACGACTGACCACGATGCCAATGTTCTCGTTCCCTTCGCGTTGCGCGCTTCCGATCGCGCTTGCACTCACCGTGTGTGCGCCGATACTGGCGGCCCAATCGGCCACACCGGCCGCCGTGCGCGCATGGCGTTCGGCGCACGAGCGACAGATCGTCGATGAGTTGATGACGCTCGTGGCGCTGCCCAACGTGGCACGCAACGCGGCCGATATGCGCGCGAATGCGCGGATGCTCACGCAGCGCTTCGAGCAACGCGGATTTACCGTGACCGCAAGCAGCGACTCCAGCGCCCCGGTGCTGCTGGCCACGATGACCGTACCCAGGTCGCGCGGCACCCTGACGTTCTACATCCACTACGACGGGCAGCCGGTGGATGCGAAGGAGTGGACGTCGTGCGGCCCGTTCGCGCCGTGTGTGATGGGCGAGCAGGGGCAGATCACACTCGGTGCCGATACGAAGTTCGATCCGGAGTGGCGAATCGTCGGCCGCTCTGCGTCGGATGACAAGGCGCCCATCGTGGACATGCTCAACGCGATCGATGCACTCAAGGCGACGGGCAGCGGACCGGCGTGGAACATCAAGGTGGTGCTCGACGGTCAGGAGGAGGCGGGTTCGGCAAATTTCATCCGTTATGTGGCCGAGCACGGGAGTGCACTGACCGCCGATCTGGCGATCACGCTTGATGGTCCGCGGCATCCGAGCACTCGCCCCACCATGTACTACGGTGTACGCGGTGGGGCGTCGCTGACGCTCACCGTGTTCACCGCGCGCACGGACTTGCACAGCGGCAACTACGGCAACTGGGCCCCCGATCCCACCATGCGCCTCAGTCGCCTGCTCACCAGCATGAAAGATGACGACGGGCGCGTGCTCATCGCCGGTTTCTATGACCGCGTCATGCCGCTGACGGCGGTGGAACGGAAGGCGCTGGCGGCGATGCCGAATGTGGAAGAACAGCTGGCGCGCGACTTCGGTATTGCACAGCCCGAGCGTCGGGGCACGCGGCTCGAGGAGAAGCTGAATGAACCGACGCTCAACGTGCTGGCGATGGATGCGGGCGGCGGGACGAGGGCACCAGCACGCACGGCCATCCCGGCATTTGCCTCAGCGCGGCTTGCGATGCGACTGGTGGCGGGTATCGATCCGGCGGCGCAGTTGGAGTTGGTCGTCGCGCACGTGAAGAAGCAGGGGTACACCGTCGTGGAGAATCGTGATCCGACGGATGCAGAGCGGTTGGCGCATCCGCTGCTCGCCCGCGTCGACCGCGCACGCGGGTCGCCCGCCGCCCGCGTGTCGATGGAGCTGCCGATTGCGCGCGGCGTGGTCGGCGCGCTCACCGTGAACGGCGTCGCCCCCGTGCAACTGCCAACGCTCGGGGGCAGCATGCCGTTCGCGGAGTTCAGTCACACACTGAAACTGCCGACGGTGGGAGTGTCCCTGGTGAATCACGACAACAACCAGCACGGCCCCAACGAGAACGTCCGGCTGCGCAACCTGTTCGAGGGAGTGGAACTGCTGGCGGCGATCATGACGATGCCGGCGCCAGGCGGCGTGGTCGTACCGTAGGCGCTGCGGGCAGGATCGTGGCCAGGTGTTCCTTCAGGTACGGCGCGCGTCGCGTAGCTTATGAATCCACATGATCCAATGGAGCGCGTGATGTCCGAGTTGCCACCTCGCAGTGCCCAATGGCAGGCAGCAGTCAACGCCTTTCCTGAAGCGGCCCGCCCGTTCATTGACAGCATCCGGGACAATCACGGCGTGCTGCCGGCAAGTTCTGTGGAGAAGGTGTGTGCACTGACAGGTGTCGACATTGGCACCCTGATGATGAAACTTCTCGCCGTCGCATCGAACTATGCCGTCGTTCCGGTCTCGCACTATCCTGTCGGAGCCGTGGCCGCGGGGATGCCGGACAACGGATGGGCCTCGCTCTATCTGGGAGCGAACTTCGAGTTGGAGAACGCGGCTCTCTCATTCACGGTTCACGCCGAGCAGTCGGCGACCAACAACGCGTGGCTCAACGGCGAATCGGGCATCCAGCTGCTTGCAATCAGCGCCGCGCCCTGCGGGTATTGTCGCCAGTTTCTCAATGAGTTGGTCACCGCGAGCCAGTTGAACATTCTCCTTCCGTTCAACAACAACTTCCTGCTCCCATTCTCGGTAACCCCGTTGACCACGTTGCTCCCCCAGGCATTCGGTCCCGGCGATCTTGGCGTCGCGGGCGGGATGATGTCAGCGACGCTCGGCAAAAATGTGCTCAGGTTGAAATCCGGCGATCTGTCGGACCCGGTCATTGCCGCGGCACTGGAGGCGGCACACGCCAGCTATGCGCCGTATGAAACGCCACCGGTCACGCCACCGGCAACACCGGTGAATTTCGGCTATGCCGGAGTGGCGGTCGTCTTTGCACACGGAGTGACGGTCACCGGACGGAATGCCGAAGATGCAGCCTACAACCCATCGCTCTCGCCGCTCGAGAGCGCGCTGTCCTTTGCGAGCATGAGACAACCTCAGCCTGCGGCACTCCCACCTGTGACGCGATGTGTGCTGGTCGAGGTTCCGACATTCTCCAGTCAGCGGAGTTCGACAGTTGCCGTGCTGGAGTCCCTTACCACGGAAGTTCAGCTCGAGTACTACGAAGCGACGATCATTTCCAACTAGCGTGTTGAAGCGGAAGTTCGGAGCAAAAGAAGGGCCGCCAATTCTGATGCGAACTTCTACTTCATCACACTCGGCCGGTGCTGAACGTGCGTGACGAACCGCAGCGCGATGTTGCGGAACGCTCGATCTCCGCACCACCGCCGTCAGCACTTCAGACTGAACGAGAGCCTACGGCGCCAGTCGTGCCCCGCGCGGGTCCGGCAGCACCCGGAAGCTTCGCGTCTACACCTGCCCATCCACCGTCAGCCGCGCTGTGAACTGTCCGACGTGCTCCGTCGGCGCAGCAACACCCGCGCCGTCGCCGCCGCGCCGACCGCCTCCCGAGACAGGATTCCAGACGACGCGGTGCATGCCCAGCGACGTCGCAAACAGCGCCGGTGGCACGCGCCAGAGTGCGGTGGTATTCGGCAGGCGCCCTTGTGCTGTCGCACCACGCCCAGCGGCAGGCGCCGTTGCCGTGACGGAGAACGTGCGCAACACAGTGCCACCGGCATCGAGAATCTCAACCGTGACGGCTGAGGAACCGCTGCGCAGGTAGTAGTCGATCGGCACACCATGCTCCGGGTTCGGCGCCTGCGGCTCGTCCTTCTGCAGCGGCGTCCCATTGTCGCTCGTCTGCAGCACATTCACGGTGTGCGACGGCTGGAACAGGTGCGCACTCGACGCGACGATCGACCGGCAAGCCGTGCCGTCACATCCTGCGCCTGAAGAAGTCGAGCGCGGCTTCATATGCGCGCATCCACGAGTCGTGGCGAAGGAAGCCGTGAACTTCATCAGGAAAGACCAGTTGCTCCACCGGCACGCCCTGATCGCGCAGGTGCCGAATCAGCGTCAGCGTCTCGATGAAGCGCACATTGCGGTCGTCGTCACCATGAATGAGCAGCACGGGCGCACGCCAACGCTTCACCTGCGCCATCGGAGACGACATGAACGCCAGCTTCGTCGCGGCGGAATCGGCGTACACATCGTAGTCGGGGACGAAGGTTCGGATACCGACATTCCAGTCATGCACGCCGTGCACGTCGACGCCGGCCCTGAACAGTTCCGGATTGCGTGTCAATCCCATCGCCGTGAGATAGCCGCCGTACGATCCGCCCCACAATCCGATGCGCGTGCGATCCACATCCGTGCGCGCGCCGAGCCACCGTGCAGCCGCGACCACATCGCCATACTCACTGCCTCCGGTGGCGCCCTGACGCAGTGCCTCACGGAACTCCATGCCGTAGCCAATGCCGCTGCGGTAATTGAGCGAGACGACGATGTACCCACGCAACGCGAGCGCCTGATTCAGTGCGTACGCGTGATGGTAGTACGCGCCGTAGTTCCAGCCAAGCAGCATCTGGCGGCGTGAACCACCATGCATGAAGATCACGGCCGGGTGCTTCTCGCCCGGCTTTGCGTTCGGCGGCATGAAGAGCTGACCGTACGAGGTGATGCCATCAGCGGCGCGGAAGCTCACGGGCGTCGGCGTGACGAGCGCCGTGGCGGGGAAATCCGCCGGCATTGTCTCGGGCGCAAGCGCCTTCCAGCTGCGCGGTCCGCCAGCGGCGTCCATCACGGCCGCGTGCGCGGGCATCCGTGCGTCGCTGACCAGTGCGGCGATTGTCCCCTTGCTCGATTCGACGGCGTTCCAGGCGATGTGCTCGCCGGTGACTGTCGCGATGGGCGCGGACCGGCCGTCGGCGGCCACGGTCATCACGTGACGCCGGTCGATGTCACCGATGTTCGTGTTGTAGACGATGCGCGTTCCATCGTTACTTGCCGAGACGAACTCCACTTCGCCGTTGCCTGGAGTGAGTTCGCTGGGTGTGCCGCCCGCCGCCGCGATGCTCCAGAGATGCACCCAGCCAGTCTTCTCCCAGGGAAACACGATACGGTCACCGGCGCACCACTGGAGCTGGTTGTCGGCCACCACGGGCCAGTAGGCACTGCCGCGACCGGCATCGGCGCGGAAGATCGCCTTCGCGGTGCCGCTGGCCGCATCAGCCACCATGATGCTCCACGGCTGCGCGCTGCGCGTGGCGCGGAAGCCGAGATCCTGCCCCTCGTACGGCACGCGCAGGAAGGCGAGTCGGGTGCCGTCGCGAGACCAGACGGGTGCGTTGTCGCTGTCGGTGCTGGGGGCGATCCATTTCACGGCGCGAGCGGCCGTGTCGTACACGCCGATGAAACTGTGCGTACCCCTGCTGGACACGAATGCGAGCTGCGTGCCGCCTGGCGACCAGCGCAGCGAACTGCCTGCGCCGCGCATCTTGAAGAGCTGCGCGGTGCGCGTGGAGTCTCCGCTCACGGTCGCCATCCAGATTGCGCCGCGCCGCGTGAAGGCAAACCCGTCGCCGCGTGGCACGGGTGTTGGCGCGGAGCCTTCGGTGACGCGCACTGCCGGTGAACCATCCAGCCGCACGCGCCAGATGCTCTGCTCCGCGCCCGCCGGGTCACTGGTGGGATTGGGAATCTCGCCGGCGCGATTCGGACCTCCTCCGCGCGCGAAGTACAAGGTGCGGCCATCCGTGCTGAAGACGAGGGACGTGATGTCCTGTCCGTCGTCCTGCGTGAACGCCGTCACCGTGCGTGCGCCACTGCGCGTGGAGTCGGTGACCCAGATGTTTCGCACGCCGCGTGCGTTGAGTACGAACGCCACGGCATCTGCAGCCGGTGCGGCAACGATCGTGGCGGCGAACGGTGCGCCGTCGATCTCGCGGATCGACGGTTGTGCGTGCGCGACAAGTGGCACGAGACAGGCGAGAGCGAAGTGAAGTCGGCGCATCGGTATCTGTGGTGTCAGGTGTGTCTTGGCGCCAGCGGCGAGCGTAACGATCGTCCGGCGTTGGTGTGCTTACTCGTCGGCATGGACCGGGAAGGTGCCGCAGTTGGCATCGTTCGACCGGTGGATCCGCAGGATCGGAGTCTCAGGGCAATCCGGATCTGCGAACTGGCGCATTTGCGTGTCGATGGTGTTCGACGGCGTGGAGTGTCGCTCGCGCCGGAAGGTTCGATCGTGACCGTGTGCCCTCGGCACCAGCTCGCCGAGGGCAGTGTGCGGCCATCGCATTTTCGCCGAGATCGCGTACCGGTCCACGGCGACTTCTCCCGCAGTACCGTCAGACCCACCGCGAGGCTGGTCTGACGGTGGGCGAGGTCACCCCCTGAGCGGAGTCGAGACGCCGAGCTTGAACCCGTCCAGGTCCTTGAACTGGAACATCCGTACGCCCCACGGGCGATCCGATGGTTCATCGATGAGTGCACCGCCGGCCGCCTTGATGCGTGCGGCGGCAGCATCGACGTCGGCAGCGGCTGTCACGTTGAATTGCACGAAGAAGCCCTGTCCCTTGATCCGGTCCCAGCCAAGCTTCCCATCATCCTGATTGAGTACGAGACGGATATCGCCTGCGGCGATGACCGCGGTGACGACCTTCCCATCATTCTCGTACGTCTGCGCGACATTGAAACCGATGGCATCGCGGTAGAAACGGACAGAGGCGTCGAGATCCTTGCAGGTGATCGATGCGCCCATGGTCGTCGCATTGAGCGCGGCAGTGGTGTCAGTCATGGCTATCCCCGGGTTTGTGTGAGCGGAAGATCGCAATGATAGTCGGGGGCCACGGGCCGCGGTCACAGGGGCGTGGCACGCCGTCGGCCGAGGCAGCCCCTCTCCAGCCGAGGGTGTGACTTGCGCCGGGTTGCGTGTATCATTCTTACATGAGAGTCGAGTATCATAGAGCAGTATCGATATGCGCATTGTGCGCCGTCTTGGCGCGTCCATGTGACGGGCCGGGTCAGATGGGTACATGTCCTTGCGGTTGAGATCGCCTTGTCGAGCGCGGAGCACCGGGTGGCTGTTCGCAGCCGCTGCGTGCCTGATCGCGCCACTCGGCGGTGTGAGCGTTCTTTCGGCGCAGGAGCGTGTCACTGCCTCGCCGATGCGCCGCCTGCACGGCGAGTTGCGCGACTCGGCGTCCGGTGCGGCGTTGCGAGGCGCGGAGATCCTGATCGCGGGGACGGTTTCGCGACGCACCAGGACGGACGCCGCCGGGCATTTCGAGTTCGCACAGCTGCCGGCGGCACCGTACGCCCTGCGCGTCAGGCTGATCGGCTTCGCCCCACTCGAGCAGGTGGTGAACATCACGAATGGTGACGCCACCGTGCGACTCACCCTTCGCAGCGCATCCATCTCGCTCGATTCCGTCGTCGTCCTGACCGACGCCCTGCCCGATCCGCTGTCGCGTGTCGCCGCCACGAGCACCGTCGATGCTGCGGAGCTCTCAGCCACGCGTGGCCAGACCCTGGGTGAAACGATCAAGCTGCTTCCCGGTGTGTCGGTGGTGCAGTTTGGCCCCAGCATCGCCAAGCCGGTGATTCGTGGCCTGAATTCACAGCGCGTGCTGGTGATGAACGCCGGCTTGCGTCAGGAGGACCAGCAGTGGGGCACGGAGCACGCGCCGAACATCGACAGCTTTGACGCGGACAAGGTGACCGTGGTGCGTGGCGCAGCAACGGTGCTCTATGGTCCGGATGCAATCGGTGGTGTGGTTCGCGTCGAGCACGATCCGGTACCGGACGGTGGAAGCGCGAAGGGTGAACTGTCACTGAATGGCTTCTACAACAGTCGGCAGGGCGCGGTGTCGCTCGGCGTCCAGGGGGGCGGCCTTCGGATGCCGATGCTTGGGCAGACGGGCTATCGACTGCGCCTGTCCTCGCGTGTGGCAGGCAACGCGGCGTCGCCCGACTACTTCCTGTCGAACACCGGATTTCGCGAGTTGAACGGCAGCGCAACACTCGGTGTGCACCGGGCGTGGGGCAGAAGTGAGGTCATGCTGAGCCACTTCAGCACGGAGCTTGGCGTGCTCCGTCAGGCGCATGTCGGCAACTTCGACGATCTCCAGCGTGCACTGACTGCGCCTCCGCCGGATTCATCGTTCAGCTACGGGATCGATCGCCCGAATCAGCGCGTGCAGCACACGACGCTCAGGGTGGGGTCGGCATTCGTGCTCCCGCGCGCCGGTGAACTCGAAGTGGTCTTCGGGTCGCAGGCCAATCATCGGCGTGAGTACGACAATCATGGCCCACTCCGAGCGCAGGGCATCGCGGCCTTCAACCTCAAGCTCTTCACCAACTCACTCGATGTCCGGTGGAACCATGGGCTGCAGCATGGTTTCGTTGGCACCATCGGGACGAGCGCGATGCTGCAGGGCAATCAGACGCTTGGGAAGGCGTTCCTGATTCCCGGCTTCGATCTGTCGCAGGCGGCCGTCTACGCGCAGGAGGCGTACACGATCGGACGGGTGACGCTGAATGCGGGGGCCCGCTCGGATGTCTTCTCGCAGACGACGCTGCCGTACAACGATGCCGGCATTCGCAGTGAAGCGGGCACGACGCGCTGGACGGGTTTCTCGGGATCGCTGGGGAGCGAAGTCCGCCTGACCCAGGCACTGTCCGCGGCCCTGCGCGTTGCGCGCGCCTGGCGTCCCCCGACGGTCAACGAGCGGTACGCGCAGGGTGTGCACCACGGCACGGCACAGTATGAACTTGGCCGAGCGAGCCTGGCGGCGGAGCGATCCTCCGGCATCGAAGGTGTCCTGCGATACACCGGCGCCCTCACGACGCTCGAAGTGGCTGGCTATAGCAACCACATCAACGGATTCGTCTACCTGCAGCCTCGTGCGCCGGTGTTGACGATTCGCGGGGCATTCCCGGCGTACAACTACGATCAGACGAACGCGCGCCTGAACGGCGTCGAACTGTCCGGCATGGTGGCCCCGCGTGACTGGCTTCGCATTCAGGGGACAGCTAATGCCGTCCGTGGCACGGATCGGGCGAATGGCGGGCCGCTGTTCGACATGCCAGCCGATCGCGCGACGCTTCAGCTGCGTGTGCTCGGGACTCGGCCACGCCTCGGTGACTGGTACGTGGCACTCGGGTCAGTGCTCGTGCGGAAGCAGGACGGTGTGCCGGCGGGCACCGTGTACCAGTTGCCGACGGCAGGCTACGCGCTCGCGTCGCTGTACCTCGGGTCCGCGAACATCTCGATCGGCGGCCACCAGGTCGATCTCGGGCTGTCCGCCACCAATATGCTCAACGCGCGATATCGGGACTACCTGAGTCGATATCGGTTGTTCGTGAATGATGCGGGACGCGATCTCATCCTGCGTCTCCTCGTGCCCATCTGACCACCGCTGGCGCGCGGCATGAGGGCGCCCGCGCTTCCGATGTCCGTAGTCCCTCATCACCCTGATCCGGAGTCACATCATGCATCTGATCTCACGCACATCACGGACACTGCCGGCGTTCACGGCGCTCGCTCTCGTGCTTGCCTCGTGCAAGGGCGACTCCGTCACGGCACCGGGCGGTGAATCGGAGGTGATCAGTCGCGTCACGCTGACGCTCACGCCTGCCAGCGCCGCCGCAGTGTCAGCCTACATCGAAGATGCCGACGGAAACGGCCCGAATGCGCCATCCGCACAGGTCGGCACGCTGACCATGCCAGTCGGGGCGACGTTCACCGGTGCCGTCCGGTTCGAGAATCGCCTCGTGACGCCGATCGAGAACATCACGGATGAAGTCCGCACGGAAGCCAATCAGCACCGCGTCTTCTACACGGTCACCGGCACCGGTGTGACCGTGAACACCACCGACCTCGATGGCGCCGGCAAACCGCTGGGCCTGGCATTCACCGCAACGGCGCCGACCGGCACGACCGCCGGCACACGCAGCGTGCGAGTCGTGCTGTGCCACTACGATGGCGTCAACAAACCCGCGGTGGCCACGTCCTGTTCCGCCGAGACGGACATCGATGTGACGTTCACGGTCACGGTACCCTAGAACCGTCGAGGGACGGCAGTATGTACCATGCCGGTGCGCACCGGGCGCGCCGGCATCGTCGCCGCACTCCAGCCAACTTGACCCACGAGCGTGAATCATCAGGAGCGGAGCTGCGTAGGGAAACAGAGGCAGAACCGCCGCCTCTCTGGATCCCCCGATCAGGCCACCGCCATGCCGATTCGCATCAGCCCTGAGAACGAGTTGCCGGCGCGGAACACCCCGGCACCAGACGACACCGCAGCAGTCGATACGCACCGCAACTATGCCGTTGCGCCAATCCTCGGTGGAGTCGAGCTCCTGTCCGCCGTGTACCGCAATCACCGGTTTGCTCCGCACTCCCAGGACGCCGCAGTCATCGGTGTGGTGGAACAGGGGCGGGCCGTCGTGTTTGGCGGCGGCGAGACGTTGACCCTGGAGAAGGGAAGCGTGCTGGTCATTCCGCCGCACGTGCTGCACGATGCGTACAGTCTTGGCGACGGGCAGTGGCACTACCGCGCACTCTACCTCAACCACTCGCAGATCGCTGAGCTCACGCCAACTGCCCGTGTCGGGCAAGGTGTGCTGGGCACCCGCCCGATCGTCCTGCAGACGGAGGACGTGACGAATCGCGTGCTCGCCGTGCACGAATCGCTCAGTCGCGCCTCCGAACACTCCTCCGTGCCAGTGCTGGACGATATGCGCGCGCTGCTGCAAGCGCTCGATGCGCACGTCGTGGAGGGTTTGCGGGATCCCTTCGACGTGCAGCGCGTGTCGGTTGGCATTGCGCGCGTGCGTCGTCTGCTGGACGACGATCCGTTGCCCAAGCGTTCCCTGTCGTCGCTGGCGGCGATCGCGGGCCTGAACCGCTTCACCTTTGCGCATGCCTTCTCGCGCGCGTACGGGGTTTCTCCACATGCCTACGCGCTGCAGCGCAGGGTCACGGCGGTTCGCGACCTGCTGATGGCGGGCGAGCTGGTGTCGCGGGCCGCGCATCACGTCGGGTTCGCAGACCAGAGTCACCTGACCCGTCGGTTCATCTCGGTGGTCGGCGTCACACCTGGCGAATTCCGCCGCGCGTGGCGCCAGATCTCCGCGCATGGAGCGCACTGACGCGCTGCGGTCAGGTTCTCGCGGTCATCGCGACGATGTCTGGCACGTGGCTGGCACCGTCGGCACTGGTGTCGCGTCCAACTCACCATATGCGCCCTCGATCGCGGGGCGGATGTACGTGCCGCGCATGACCCGTGGGATCCACGCGACACCGCCCGCGAATCGCAGCGAGAGGTCTTCGAGCGACACGCGCGCGAAGAGCGTGTCGAGCGGCACCGAGCGTCCCCCGGCAGCCACCACACGCTGTGTCGTGGCGCAGAGCAGGTCATGCAGCTGGTCCACGTAGTTCCATGCCCTCATTGGCTCGCCATGACCGGGCAGGATCACGTCGGCGGGGATCTGCCGCAGCCGGTCCAGCGTCGCGACCCAGGCGAACGGGAACGAACCAAAGGCAAAGGGGACCGGTGAGACGACCAGATCGCCGGTGGCCAGCACGCGCTCGCGCGGCAGATGCACCACCACGTCGCCTCGCGTGTTTCCAGCGCCGAGGAAGCGGACGACGATCACGCGCTCCCCGCGATGCAGCACGAGGCTGTCGTCGAAGGTCAGCGGGGGCGGAATGAGATCGAACGTCGATGCCTCCTCGATGAAGTAGCGCATCGCCGCGATTCCGGATGTCGTGCGGGTGCGTTCCTCGGCGGTGAGCGCCGCGCCGCTTGCCGTGACACCGCGGGCCAGCACAGACTGCAGGCGCTTGATCTCGTCTGGATACTCCTCGGTGACGAGGCGCCGGAAACCCGGCACATCGTTCGTCAGGATGTCGTCGCGCGTGTTACGAGGTGCCACGAACTCCACCGTGGGCCACGCGCGCCGGTACTCGATGTTGCCGGTGTAGTGGTCGCTGTGCCAGTGCGTGATGATCACGTACCGCACCGGCTTCCGCGTCAACTTGCGAATCTCGGCGATCACGGCGCGTGTGGAACGCGGCGTGATGTTGCCGTCGACCACGACGACGTCAGCGTCGTTGATGATGACCAGCGTGTTGGCGTCGGACGGATCTCCGACCCGCGTGGTTCGGACCATGGCGTACACGTTCGTCGCGAGGCGTTCCGTGCGGAGTCCTGCCATCTGCGCGGCCAGCGACGTCGGTGCGAGCACGAGTGCGACCTGAAGCATCGCAGAGACGGCGTGTCGCGATGGCATCACGTGATCACTCGGTGCGGAGGTGTGCGCCGCGGTGAGATGGTGTTCCGGCCCGGTGGGATGGCCTTCCGAGAGACGTGAGCACGCTGTGCCACCCTGTTGCTGCTGGGAGGAAGTCTACCGCGGCTGGGGCGGTGTACTCTTGAACGGACTTGCGGGCATGGCAGATTGGTACTCGGCGCAAGATCGTTCAATCGGGAGGCTGCGCGCAGCGGTCCATTTCGTCGTCGCCTCGCCGCATGTTCGATGGCGTACCGCGTGGATGGCGCTCAGCACGACACGTGCATTCCCTTCATCCCCGAGCCTGATCCCATGTCCGGTTTCGTTCGTGACCGTCGCCGGTTTCTCGGCGAATTGCTGGCGCTGGCCGCGGTGTCCGCACTTCCGGCGCGAAGCCGATCTGCCGCCAGGCGTCGAGCGTCTCGTGGGCGACCGCAACGGCAAGCTCGAAGCGCTCGAGGGCCGGAGATGGGATGCCGTGATCGACGACTCGGCCACGAACCCCGACTGGGTGCGACAGTCCACCGCGCTCCTCGCGCCCAACGTGGGCCGGTACGTCTTCACCTCATCGACG
>JANMNM010000126.1:0-28712 GCA_031373905.1 Gemmatimonadaceae bacterium
AGCGCAAGCTCATGCTGGTCCCCGATAACTCGAGCCTGATCATCGACGGATCGAAAGCGATCTTCATTGATGCGGATCTCTACGACGTCATGACCGACTTCGAGGAGGCGGCGCGTCACAAGCAGATCGCCATCGAGTTCAAGCAGTTTCGGAACAAGTCCCAAAGTTACCGCACTCGGAGACGGTCGAATGGAATCGTACAAGAAGCTGCTGCTCGCTAACAAGGCGTGGGTCGAGGACAAGCTCAACGTCAGCGAGGACTACTTCACGCGGATCGCGGACGACCAGACGCCGGAGTTTCTCTGGATCGGCTGCTCGGACAGCCGTGTGCCGGCCGAAGACGTCACCGGGACTGAACCAGGCGAACTGTTCGTGCACCGCAACATCGCGAATCAGGTGCTGCATACCGACTTCAACATGCTCAGCGTGTTGCAGTACGCGGTGGAAGTGCTCAAGGTGAAGCACATCATCGTGTGCGGGCATTACGGGTGTGGAGGCGTCCGGAACGCGCTCTCGCACAAGCACCTCGGCCTGATCAACAAGTGGCTGCGCAACATCAAGGACGTGTACCGGATGCACCAGCACGAGTTGGACGGGCTTCCGGGGGTGGAGCGAAAGCTGGCCCGCCTGGTGGAACTGAACGTGCAGGAGCAAGTGTGGAAACTCGCTGAGACCTCGTTCGTGCAGCACGCGTGGCAGACCGATCACTCGATTCATCTGCACGGGTGGGTGTACGATCTGCATACTGGCCTCATCAAGGATATCCTCATGCTGACACCGGGCACGCAGATCGAGGACATCTACAAGCTCGAGTTTCCTGACCTCTCCCCGAGCTGACCGTGACGCGGTGGTGTGCGCGGACGCCAGGCGCACATCGGCCGGCGACCGCGCCCAACGCAGCGATGATCACGGCCCCAGGCCGGTGTCGTTGATATCGGGCAGCGGCAGGAGCGATTCCCTATGCTGCAGGTTGTGACCTCGCCCGAGCTTCCCGGTGTTCCGCGCCCCAAGGGTGTGCCGCTCCTGTCCGGCATCGTCGCCGACCGATACCGCATCGATCGACAGATCGGTGAAGGCGGCATGGCCACGGTATATCTGGCGCGCGATCTGAACCGCGATGTGAACGTGGCGGTCAAGGCGCCCAAGCAGGAATTGGTCGCGCAACTGGGCCCCGAGCGATTCGCCCGTGAGGTCCAGATCACTACCCAGTTGCAGCATCCGTACATCGTCCCGGTCCTCGATTCGGGCATGGCGGACGGTGTGCCGTTCTTCATCATGCCGTTCATCGACTGCGAGACGCTTGAACAGCGCATGCGGCGCGGCGGCGAGCCACTCCCCGTCGGCGAGGCGATCACCTTTGCCATCGAAGTACTCGAGGCGCTGGCATACGCACACCGACTCGGGTTCGTGCACCGGGATGTGAAGCCGTCGAACATCATGTTGCTGCACGGGCATGCGATGCTCGCCGATTTTGGCGTCGCGCGCGCCTCCGAGAGCACGGAGGGCCACAAGCTCACGGAATCGGGCTTCGTGCTCGGCACCGCCGAGTACATGAGTCCCGAACAGGCGGCGGGTGAAGCGCATCTTGGTGGCCGCAGCGACATCTATAGCGTGGCGTGCGTTCTCTACGAGATGCTGGTTGGTGCGCCACCCTTCACGGCACCGAACTCGCGCGCCGTCATGGCCCGGCATTTCGTGGATCCGGTGCCATCGATCCGCACCGTGCGCGAGACCGTCCCGGAGGCGCTCGAGGAGGTGGTGTTCACCGCGTTGGCCAAGTCACCGGTCGATCGCTTTCCCACCGCCGAAGCATTCCGCGATGCGCTGAAGGATCCGGCGATGCAGGTGACGGGCGCGATCTCGCAGCGCCGGTCAGCCGCAATCGCGCACGGCGCGGCCGCGCGATGGAGGTGGTGGGGCAGGGTGGCCGCCGCCTCTGCCATCCTGGCCGTGGCCGCCGCCGCCGCCGCTGCAATCGTGTGGCGGCGATCGGGTCGCGACGCCGGGTCACTCGATCAGAACCGCGTGATGGTCTGCCCGTTCGTCACGTCGGCGCCTGCGGTCGCTGGGCAGAAGCTCGGCGAGGATGTTGCGACGAGCATCGGCAATGCGCTCGAGACCGCGGAGCCGCTGCGGTGGGTTGACGGCTGGGCGCACCTCGATCCGGCCACACGCGATGACATCTCGCGCCTTTCCCGCGCAGATGCCCGGAACATCGCGCGCAGCAGACGCTGCGCTACGTTCGTCATGGGCCGACTCGTACCGGCGGTTGACTCGACACGCGTGTCACTGACGCTCTACGACGCACAGTCCGGCACCGAACGCCTGAGCGGATCGGCCACAGGCATCGCCGCAGAGCCGTGGCGGCAAGGGCTGAAGGCATTCAACGGTGTGCTCACCGCGTTGATCCCAGGCAAGCCCCGCAATACTTCGGACGAGTGAAAGGACCGGAATCCGGGCGCCGTGGCCAACTTCCTCATTGGCGAGGGTGCGTTCCGGCGTGCGCAGGCGCGGGATGCGCTGGCATCGTATCGCAAGGCGGTGGCGATCGATTCGACGTTTGCGATTGCGGCGCTGCGGGGCGCGCAGGCGGCGGCATGGATACACACGGGTGACGAGACCGACGCCATGGTGCGCCTGGCGCTCTCACAGCCGTCAGCCCCCGGTACCGCCACTTCGCCGAGGGTTTCCTTGCATATCGCGCAGGGGATGCCGATTCGGCCGCGGCGCACCTGACGGCTGCAACGGTCGCGGATCCCGAGTTCACGGTCGCCTGGATGCAGCTTGGCGAGGTGTATACGCACCTGCTGCCGCTCGAGGGCAATCCGGATTCGCTTGCAGATCTCGCCTTTGCACGCGCTCGCGCGCTCGACTCATCGGCGACGACCGCGATGTTCCATCCGATCGAAATCCGGCTGCGCCGTGGCGACATCGCCACCGCGACGATGCTCCTCGAACGGTTTCGCGCCGCGCTGCCGGATCCACACCTGCTCAAGCCACGGGATATCGCCGTGGATTGCGTACGACGCGGCGCGACGGGGGTCGAACGGAACCGATATGCGCTCTCCGAGCCGCTCGCGCTCGTCGCTGCCGCCAATTCCATCTCCGGCGGCGCACTGCAGCTGCCGTGCGCACGGGCCGCCTACAGCGCGATTCTGGCGCTCGATACCGCAGCGACGGATGACGCTGACGCACGGCGGTTCGCGTCGCTCGTCGGATTGCAGGGTGTCTATCTCGCCGCTGGCCAGCCGGGCGACGCGGTTGCTGCGATTGACCGCTTCGTGACGCGCTGGATCCAGGGCGCGTCGCTCTACCTGCTTGATGCGGTGTTCTTCCCGCCGCTCCGCGGGCGCGGTCTGACGGTCGCGCGAGATGACCAAGCGACGCACGGGCCGCGATTTGCAAGCCTGCCGTACAACTTGCGGCTCTGGGAGTTGGGTGTCCTGCACGCACAACATGGGCGAGTGCCGCTTGCCACGGCCATTGCCGCCGAGCTGCGGCGCCGCGCCCACACCTCGGACTCCACTCGCGTGAAAGCGCTGTCGCAGTCTCTCGACGCGTTTGTCATGCTTGCTGCCGGTGACAGCGCGGCTGCTGAGCGCAGTCTCGCCTCATTCATCGCCACAGGAAGCGCACAAGCGAGCGTCGAGTGGGACGAGGCCGCTTCGAAAGCGGTGGAGCGACTGGTACTGGTGTAGTTGCTGATGGCACGCAGAGCATGGCAGGATGCGATCGATGTGGCAACGGTCTTCGAGTCACCCTGGCCACAGATCTATCGACAGTACGCGCCGCGCGCAGGCTGCAGCGGCACTCGGCGGACTCGCGGAGGCGGCGCAGTATCGGGCGCGAGTCGCGGCGATCCACAGCGCACTCAAATTGCACGTGTCGCGCGGTTCGACCTGCCCCGCGCGCAACGCATCCCGCGAATGGCGTTCGGCGGAGCGCGTGGCGTTGTAACGAGTAATTGCTGAACGACCATGGTTGAAAGCGAGCTGGCGACCCGACCGGGAATCAGACGTATCGCATCGCATGTGACCCGGCCGACCGGTGTGCCACACGCACGGTCCCTCGCGTCCCGATACGCACACGAGCGCCTTCAGTCTGGCGCAGGTGTCACCGGCAGCGTGATGACGAACGTGGCACCCGGTGGTGGTGCAGCGGAATCGTAGCTGATCGTACCGCCGTGTCGTTCGACGATGGCCTGCGCTGTCGAGAGACCCAGGCCGGTGCCCTTGTCCGCGCGCTTGGTGGAGACGAACGGTTCGAACAGGTGCGGCCGGACGCTGGCGTCGACACCCGTCCCGTTGTCGCGAATGATCACGCGCACGGAACGATTTGCACCGTTCTCCGCCGCGTTCACGGCGACGCGTATCGTCCCGTCACGCTCGATTGCATCGCCTGCATTCATCAGCAGATTCGTGAAAACCTGACGGATCTCGACGCGACTGCCGAGTACATGCGCAGGCACCTCCGCACCCTCGCGCTCGATGAGAATCCTTCGCGCAAAGGTCGGGCGCACCGCCTCGATCGCTTCGTCGATCGATTGGTGGAGACTGAAGTACTCCCGGCCATCGCCATCATTGCCACGGGCGAACTGCAGCAGGCGCTTCGTGAGGTCGCTCGACTGCCGCACGAGCTCCTTGATCGAGTCCACGGCAACAGAACGCTCCGATGCGTCGCGTGCAAACTCGAGCTCTTCGGCCGTGAGGAGGATCGCGCCCAGCAACCCGTTGAAATCATGTGCGGTGCCGGCTGCCAGGCGCCCCAGGCTGTCGATCCGCTGCGTGCGCGCGATTTGCAGTGCGCTGGCGGCGGCCGCAGTGACTTCCCGGCGAAGGGCCCGCCGCATGACCATCAGGATTGCCTGGGTTGTCATGAGCACGAGCGTCGCCGTCACGAACCGTCCGACGATTGCACGCTGGACGTTGCCGGGCAGTGCCTGGAAAGGATCGACGGCCAGCCCCAGCCACGCGCCGGCGAGCAGTAGCAGCAGCCAGATGACCGACTCGACCTCGGCGAGCGCCATCGCCAGCACGATGATCGGCAGGACGAGGCGCGGCAGCGAATTCGACACCGTTTCTGCGCCCAGCGCGATCGATGTCAGGCACATCGTGACGACAACGAAACCACCGAAGACGCGCGCAGCCGCCACGGGTCCACGGCGTTGCAGCACGGCGAGCGACGCGAGCAGCCCCGCAATCTGAATTGGCGCACTCCGCAGACTGTACTGCAAAACGAGCGTCTGATTGACGGCTGCCGCCCAGTTCAACCAGAGGCCGATGAGCGACGAAACGACACCCAGCACCATCGCAACGCGAATCAAGGGCTCGATGGCCCGATCGATCGGGTCAGGCGAACGGCTTGCGAAGAGCCAGGTGACGGGATCGCGCATGCAGGCTGCGATGAGGTGAACTGCGAAGAATGGAGAGCATCCCGAGATGTTGAACGTGCAACTCGTACGCGAAGTTGCATCTTACCGCGCAAAGCCATCTCGTCCAGTTCCGGTGCCCGGAATACGATCCTTAAGGCTACCTCATGTATCCTCGCCGCAGTGCGTGGGACGGTCGTGAGTCCCGTGCCGATGGGCTCACGCGCTGCAAGCCTGTGGTCCTCGCGCGAATGGCTTGAACGGTGCATGCGCCGCATCGGCACGTTCCACCGGTTGGGCCCGCCGCAGTCGTTGCTCCGAGCGCGTCCTCGCTCGCCGTTGGCACGCCGTCTCCCTGATTGCAGTGACAGCCGGGTGCCGCTGTCGGCTGAGAGCGGCACGTTGAGCATGCCGCTCTCTGGGCGGTCCGTTGACGGAATTCACTTCATGCCAGCGCCTGCCGTCCTGCTGCCCTATTTGTTCGCGTCAAGCACCGCCTTCCGTTGCAACCACGACTGCCCGTCCGTGATCCACGACGGCGCTGGATCTCCCTTCAGGTAGTGCGCGAACCACTGCAGGATGCGCCGCTCGTAGTCGACTGCATTCTCGCGTCTGCCAAGTCCGTGCCCCTCACCAGGATAGAGCAGCAGTACCGCGTCCTTGCCGGCGCGCCGAGCATAGTTGTAGAACAGCACGCCCTGGCGCATGTCCACCACCGGATCGTCGCCGCCGATCTCCATCAGGATGCTCTTTGCCGGCATCACGTGGACCTTGTCGAGCGGCGAGTTGCGGGTCATTGCCGTCGTGTCCTCCCATGGCGGCACCTGCATGCGGAACTGGCCCGTCTCCCAGTGGCTGAACTCCGGAACCGACGACCAGTGCATCTGTCCGGCGAAACTGATCATGTCGCTGATGCCCGCGCCGGCGACGGCCGTCTTGAACAGCGTGCTGTGCGTGGCGAGGAAGTAGGCCTCGTACCCACCCTGTGAGTGGCCGCAGTGGCCGATGCTGGCCGGATCCACGATGCCGCGCGCGACGACCGCTTTCACGGCAGGCTCCACCGCCTGCAGCACCGCCAGACCCGGCTCCCGGGGGCGGAACACGATGTCAGGCTTGAGGACGAAGTAGCCGTTCTGCGTGAAGACGTTCGCGTTGTAGTAGTCGGTCTCACGTGGCGTCACGTAGCGATGCAGCTCATCGGAGAGCATTTCGTAGGTGTACACGATCATCGGGTACTTCTTCGACGGATCGTAGTTGGCTGGGTAGTAGAGGATGGCCTGCAGCGGCGCACCGATGCTGCTGGTGAAGTTCAGCAGTTCCGCCTTGCCCCATGCAAACTCACCCTGGAACGGATTGGTCTGCGTCCAGCGTTGCGCATTGCCGAGATCTGCTCCGGCCACGAACACGTTCGGCGACTCCGCAAAGCTCTGCCTCACGAACGCATAGCGATCGACGCTGTCCGCCTTCGCGAGACTGCCGATGGACGCGTTGGCCAGGATGAGGCTCTGCACACCCCTCGATGGAAGCAGCCGCGCATAGCCGCTCTGCTTGGTGTGCTTGCCGAACAGTGACATGAGCACTGGTCTTGCGAGGTCGACGGCGCGCTCCGCGGGCGTTGCGGTGATCGGGACGAGTGTCTGGATACGATGCACCACACCGGCGCGTGCGCCATCAGTCAGGCGCCGGGCCGGGGAGCCATTCACCGGCAGTGCCCACACATCGTACGCGCTGTTCACGAGCAGCATGGCACCATCGCGCGTCCATGTCGGCGCTCCGATGGGCGGGAGCACGTCCACGGGGTGATCGTCATCGCGATCCACAAAATCGACTGCCTTCGATGCGCGGGCCGAGGCCGTGAGGTTGGTGCGTGCACCGGTTGCCACGTCCACCACCCAGTAGTCTGTGCCGTCGAACCATGGCATCCGCGCGCCGGTCGGATCCGCGGGGAAGACGTGGCGGACCTTGGTAAGCAGTCGATTGCGCTCACCGTTGGTCGTGTTCACCGTCCACACGTCCTCATCCGGGCGCCCGAACTTCTGGCCCCACGCGTACGGCTTGCGGTCAACCTCCGTCACATACCGGTCACCTTCGAGTACCGAGATTGATTCCGCCGGGTCGCTGCCCAGCGGAACGACACGCCCTTCCGCCATGCGCCACGCGGCGAGCAGCGTCGAACGCAGGTCACGCTGCTCGGATGAGCGCTGTTCCGGAATCAGGCGGATGTCGTTGGTATGCCAGATCTCAACATCCGAAACCTTGCCATCGCTCTTCTTCGGCGCGTCGGCAACCGGCTCGCGACGGCGCGCGCCAAAATAGAGTGTGCGACCATCGCGTGACCAGGTCGGTCTGCGATAGTCAGCCACTCGCATCCCTGCCGGGAACCCGGCTGCAGTGCCGGCATCCAGAACGCGCGGTTTGCTGCTCGCAATGCTTGCGGCGGCCCATGCGAGGATCACATGCGCCGTGTCGGTGAACTCCTTTTGTGCGCTCGTGCGCAGCACGGCCAGATCATCCGATCGCGGCCGCCACGATACGGCTCGATACACGTTGGCAGACGATTCGAGTACCCGGGTCGTGCCGGTTGCTCCGTCGAAGAGCTGCACACCGTTGCCGGTACCGCCGTCCACCATCACGGTGAACGCAAGCATCGGCCTCGTCTCGCTCCACGAATGCTCCACCACGTTGCTGAATGTCCAGCGCGTGCCGGTGGCGAGCTCCAGCACGAGAACATCGAATGTCTTCTTTCCCTCGGCCGCGTATTTGCTCACGGCAACGAAGCCGCCGGACTTGTTGAAGGTGAACGCGCTGACATCCGCGATCGAGATCGTTTCGCCGCTGCTGAAGTTGCGAGCGGTGAATCCTGTGTGCACGGGCTTCTTGTCCTTCAGCAGTTGATCTCTTTCCCTTGGCCCTATCCCAACGAGGTACGCCAGCCATCGAGAGTCGGCGGTGAAGCTTGCATTCGAGCCGTATGGGACGACGATCGTGGAGTCGCGGGCACCGTTTCGCACGCGCAGTTCATTCTCTTCGTTGCCGCGCGCGATGCCGTACGCCAACCAGTTGGCGTCGGGCGAGAGGCGCGTCGCGCCCAACGATTCCCACCGGCCGAGGTCCGTCGCCGTGACGAAGGGTCTCTGCTGTGCGGTCAACGGTGCGGCAATCGAGGCCCAGATCAGCGCGATCCCAAGGAAGCGACGGTTCATACGTGGACTCTTTTCGTGGGCGAGTTGGCGACTGGCGTCGCGTCGAGGTGCGCCGTGCACGCACCGTGGAACAGCGTCTGGGCGATGGCTATTCGCCGTAGCGTCGCACGCGATAGCGTAACTCGAACGTCGGGCGCAGCGGTTTGGTGGGCACGACGCCGTAGGGCGGATCGACGGCGTTCGGACGATACCATGTACTCCAGTCAGCGTTGGGGTCCGGGGTGCGCTTCATTGGCGGCATGAAGGCTTCGTCCTGCGTCATGGCGATGCGCACGACGATGACCCGACTTCCAGCGCGATACAACGGCCCCTGGATCACCGGAATGATCGTGTACGCCCCGTCGGTTCGCAGGCTCGACCAGAGCACAGTTCCCTCCGGGCGCGTCTTCGCCGTCTGCACCTCCACGCTGAGCCACTGCGAGGAATCAGCAGCAGGCACCGCCGCGGTCAGGAGTCGCAGTTCCATTTCAAGGTTGGCCATCGCGCCGTCGTACGTGAGCGGCCGCTCCTGCAGGTTCACGAAGGCCCACAGCGCGAGCGCGACGGCGACCACCGCCCCCGCCACGCCGAGCACACCCGATCCGATGTAGGTGCCGGTTTGGCCGGAGGGAGCGGACCGGCCGTAGAGCAACAGCGCCACCAGCACGCCGACGAACGCACCGATCAGCGCGAGGGCGACCATGAAATAGCCCTGCGCGCCCTCTCTATTGGATGCGTTCGTGATCGAAGAAATCGCGACGGCGATGAGTGCGCCCGCAAGGCAGCCCGCGACCGCGCCACCAAGCGCCCAGAGAAGTCCGGTCAGGCTTCGCATGAGTAGTATCGGTTCCGGGCAGAGGTACGCGGGTGGACGGCACCGACTGGCCGCGGCTCAGTCAGCAGGACGCAACGATCCGGAAGCCATACGAAGCATCGTGCGCCCGGATCCGCAAGCCCCGGAGCGCCATCATCGAGGCGATCGGCCTGCTGCGTCGGGGTTCAACCAACGCGGTCACAGAAAGCGTTGCTGCTGTGCACGACATTGCTGCACTTGCCGCCTCTGTTGTGCGCCCGCAACCTGTCGTAGACCAGTGATACGACGCGCCACGCCGTACCGGTGACGCTGCATGCGCCAACCCGAACCTGCGCTGGCCAATCACACGTTCGAGCGGGGATGGTGATGACGCACATCGTTGTGTTCGTTCCCTTCGGTGGGCTCGGCCTGCTGTTCCTGCTTGTGAGCGCAACCCGGTTCCGTGAACAGCGGCGAGACCCGTCGAATGGGCATCGTGTGAACGCGGCCATCGTGGTCCCGCCCGGGGTTCAACGGCGGTCGTTCGCCTTCGCCCGCCCGGCGATGATGGCCGCATGGCACCGTTGCGCGACACAACGGACTCATCTGAGAGAGTTCGGTGCGCGACGTTGCGCGACGTCGTGCATCCACACATCGTGGTCCGTGAACCCTTGACGCGCTCATCCGCCGTGGTTGCGCCACACACGGTCGGACAGCCAGCGCCACGTACCGGGTTGCCATCTTGCCGTGTCCGGCCGTTCGATGCTGGCGGCCGAAGGGAGTGGGTCCGTTCACCTGATCGCTTGGGGGAAGGAATGCGCGCGACGTTTCGTGGTTGGTTCGTTCCGTGTGTCGCACTCGTGTTCGCCGCAATTGGCGGCGCGCCGTCACTTTCTGCGCAGACCGGCACGGTACAGGGTCGAGTGACCGACAGTACCGGGGCCGTGATCGTTGGCGCACAGTTCACCGTCGACGGCAGCGGAGTGCGCACCACCTCGACGGGACGGGGGCGATATTCGCTGCCTGGCCTTGCCGTGGGACGTCGGACGATTCGCGTCCGGGCGCTTGGCTTCGCGCCGGAGTCGCTCTCGGTGAACGTCGTGGCGGCACAGATCACGGAGCGCGATCTCACACTCAAGCGCTCCGCCTATCAACTCGCACCCGTCCGTACACTGGTGGGATCGCGCGCCAGACACGCGGCGGCTGAGGAACTCGCCGTGCCGGTTGACGTGTACACGGCAGAAGAGCTGCGGCGGACAGGGTCCACCGAGACGACACAGATCCTCGCGAACCTGTCACCGTCGGTGAACTTTCCCAAACAGGCCGTCACTGACGCGACCGAGATCGTGCGTCCGTTCACCCTGCGTGGTTTGTCACCGGATCACTCGCTGGTGCTCATCAACGGTCAGCGACGGCATACCACGGCGCTGCTGAATGTGTTTTCCAACGGGTCTGCACCCGGCTCGAGCGGCGTGGACCTGAACGCATTTCCGTCCAGTGCGATCGATCGTCTCGAAGTACTGCGCGACGGCGCCTCCACACAATACGGCTCCGACGCCATTGCTGGTGTGGTGAACCTCGTGATCAAGGAAGGCCAGTTCGCACCCTTCGTCAACACGAGCGTGGGACAGTACCGTCCCGGCAAGGGTTATCAGAATGACGGCCTCACCACGGATGTGAACGGCGGCGTCGGCTTCGCGCTTGGCCGCGGTTCATTGAGCCTCTTCGGACAGTTCCTGAATCGGGATCAGACGAATCGTGCCTGCCCCGACGGCAGCTTCCCTGATCTCAATGGTGTGAGGGATCTCGTGGCCGATTGCCGGGTCGTGGAGAAGCGCAACGGTGTGCCGCAGCCGAACGTGCACTGGGGCGACGGCATCGAGCGCGATATCCATACGTTCGCGAACCTGCGCCTGCCTCTCAACGCAAACGGAACCACCGAGTTCTACGCATTTGGCGGCTACTCCGATCGCGATGGCACCGGCAATGGCTTCTTCCGCAAGCCACAGAACTCACGGAACTGGCCGCAGATCTATCCGCTGGGATTCCTGCCTGAGTTCCGCCCGAACGTCGTCGACTATTCGGCCGCAGGGGGCATCCGCACCGTGCTCGGCGGATGGGCGACCGACGTCAATGCGAACTATGGATACAACAGCTTCGAGTTCAATCTCCGCAACACGCTCAACTCGTCACTCGGACCAAGTCTCACGACGCCCACCGCTCCAGGCCCGGACGGCCGGCTTGGTACAGCCGACGACCCAGGGATTCCCAACCAGACGGCATTCAATGCCGGGGCGTTGCGTCGTGGTGAATTCAACCTCGGGCTGAGTCTCTCGAAGTCCATGTCGCTCGGCCTCCCGAATCCCGTCAACGTCGCCGTCGGCGCTGCCTTCCGGCGTGAGCAATACGATGTGGAAGCCGGCGAGCGCGCATCGTACATCAACGGGTATCACAAGACGAGAGACAGCTCGGCGATCGCGCAGGGTGGCTCGTCGGTGTTCCAGGGATTTGCGCCAAGCGATGCCAGTTCAAACAACAGGACGAACTTCGGCGGCTACGCCGACCTCGAGACCAACATCTTGAACAACATGCTCGTCAACGCCGCGGCGCGATTCGAGAGCTACAGTGATTTCGGGCAGGCGCTGACCGGCAAGGCTGCAATCCGCTACGAGCCATCGAAGAAGTTCGTGCTGCGAGGCGCCGCCAGCACCGGCTTCCGCGCCCCTGGGCTGCAGCAGAGCTGGTACAGCCACACCACGACCGCGATTCAGAGCGGGGTGCTGGTCGAGATCGGGAACTTCCCGGTCACGAACCGCGCGTCGAGGATCTTCGGCGCAAAGCCGCTGCAGGAGGAGACCTCGGTCAACTTGAGCGGCGGGCTTGCGTGGTCGCCGACGAACAACCTGAACTTCAACGTCGACTTCTATCACATCAAGATCAACGACCGTATCCTGCTCGGTGCGACGTTCGATGGTTCGTCGGACCCTGTCATCGCGAAGATCCTCGCGGACTCCGGCCTGACACAGATCGCCGGCGTGCAGTTCCCGACCAACGCCCTCGACACGAAGACGGACGGCGTCGACGTCGTCGGCAATTACCGGAGGCCGGCGCTTCGCGGCACATTCGATTTCAGCCTCTCGTTCAATTTCACAAAGAACAGGATCACCCGGATCGACGGCTTGCCGGCAATCCTGGTCGGGAAGGGATCGAGCTACACGAGTGCCCTTGACCTCGTGACCATCAACTCGATCGAGAAGAACCGACCGGATCGCCGGTCATCGCTGACGACCAATTACTCCGCCGGCCGCTTTCACGCCATGGGACGGCTGTCTGATTACGGCAAGTTCATCGATGGCAGCCTTGATGGCCTCGAGACCTTCGGCGCGAAGCTGCTCTTCGATACCGAGGTGGGATATCGCTTTGACGCGATCAACATCTCGCTCGGCGCGCGCAATCTCTTCAATGTGTACCCGGATCAGACCAAGATCGCCGACAACACGAACAACGGCACCTTCATCTGGCCGGCAGCGTCACCGTTCGGCTACAATGGGCGCTTCATCTACATACGGTCGGAGATTCAGCTGAATCGCTGACGCGGCATGGCGTTGCACTGACGCTGGGCCCGGTCATCTGGCGACCGGGCCCCGAGCTCGCGCTCATGCGTCGTCCACTTGCGCGTCGGAGCCGGGGCTGGCCCAGCGCACCACCGCGATTCATAGTTTGGAGCGCGTCCAGCGGGCCGTTCGCGGCGCCTCCTTCCAACACCCGGATCATGTCGACAGGAATCAAGCCAGTTGCGGCCGCACTGTTCCTCCTCCTCAGCAGCGGCGCTTTTCAGCCGGCAGCTGAAGAAACTGATCTCGTGATGGTCGCAAGGATCCGCGAGGAAGGGTTGCAGCGCTCGCAGGTCATGGAGTTCGAGGGATACATCGCCGATGTACTCGGCGCTCGTCTCACCAACTCACGCGACATGCAACGCGCGCAGCGCTGGGTGCTGGGCGAAATGACGCGACTCGGCCTCGTGAATGTCGCTGCCGAGCCGTACATGGACTACGGCGTCACGTGGGACAACGAGTACGTCTCGGTGCACATGCTCGAACCGGACTACTCGCCGATGGTGGGATATCCGATCGCCCACACAGCGAGCACGAAAGGTCGGCAGGTGGCGGAGGCGATCATCGTCGACCTGGTCACGCGTCAGGATCTTGCGCGGTACCGTGGCACGCTGAAAGGGAAGGCGGTGCTGGTGACTCCACCCGTCGCGATCGATGTTGCGGCGCTCGCGAGGGGTGTGCCGCGGCTCAGTGATCGTGACCTGCAGATCATCGAGCAGACAGTTGTGGCGCCGGCACGAGCGCAAACACCACGCACGGTGCCGAACCCGGATGTCCTGACCGCAGATGAGAAGGTGGCCTTCTACGCCGCGGAGGGTGTGACGGCCGTGCTGCAGAGTGAGAGTGGATGGCTTGGTGCGGTGCGCGGATTTTCACGCCCGGGAGCGCGAACCGATCAGTGGTCGCGCGCGGGTGTTCTGGCGTCGCCGGCGATGGTGGCAATCACGCCCGAGCACTACAACCGCATGTACCGGATCCTCAAGCGCAACATCCCGCTCAAGGTCGAGCTCGAAGTGCGCAACGTGATCGGTGATCGGGTGGAGAAGGCCGCCAACCTCGTCGGTGAGATTGCCGGTTCGGATCGAGCCGATGAGGTGGTGATGATCGGGGCGCATCTCGACACTTGGCACGCCAGTCCGAATGCCAGTGACAACACCTCCGGCGTGGCTGTAATGATGGAGGCGATGCGTATCCTGAAGGCCGTTGGCGCCAGGCCGCGGCGCACGATTCGTATCGCGCTCTGGTCCGGCGAGGAGCAAGGTCTGTTCGGGTCGCGCGCGTACGTCCGCCAGCATTTCGGCAGCGCAACGGATACGACGGTCGGTCTCAGGCCGGCGGCGGAGAAGTTCTCCGCGTACTTCAATCAGGACTACGGTGCCGGCCAGTATCGCGGCATCTATCTGCAGGGCAACGAGCGCGCGCGCTCGCAGCTCACCGCCTGGATGGCGCCGTTCCGCGATCTGGGCATGACGGCGGTTTCGAACCTGAGTCTGGGTAGCACCGATCACGTTGCGTTCGACGAGGCCGGGTTGCCTGGCTTTCAGTTTCTGCAGGACCATATTCCCGGCACCGTCGGGCACACCAACCTGGATTTCTTCGATACGATCCAGGCGGAGGACCTGATGAAGAACGCTGTGATCGTGGCGTCGTTTGCATACCACGCGGCAATGGCTGACGAGCGCATGCCGCGGAAGTCCATGCGGTGACCCAGCCGCACGCGACGTCTGTCTCCGTCACAACCAGGCGCGCCGTACGAACAGCGTCTTCACCAGTTGCGTCAGCAGCAGGTAAGACGTGACGATACCGATCAGCATCGGCCAGTACGCTGCAGGCAATGTGACGAACCCGAGCGCGCTGGCGAACGGTGAGAACGGCAACCAGAGGCCGACGCTGAGCACGGCGGTGGTGGCGGCGACCAGTGGCCAGCTCGGCATGCTCTGCAGAAACGGGATCCGATTGGTGCGGATCACGTAGATCACCAGCGTCTGTGTCATCAGCGACTCCACGAACCAGCCGGTCTGGAACAAGCCGGCGTGCGCCGGATCGCGTGCGCCGAGCACGAAGAAGAGCAGCGCGAACGTGATGTAGTCGAAGACGGAGCTGAGCGGACCGACGATCAGGATGTAACGCCGCAAGGCGACCAGCGACCAGGGCCGCGGTCTGGTCAGCTGGTCCTCGTCGACCCGGTCTGTCGGGATCGGCAGTTGCGAGAAATCGTAGAGCAGGTTGTTGGTGAGTATCTGGATCGGTGCCATCGGCACGAACGGCAGCCACGCGCAGGCTCCGATCACGCTGAACATGTTGCCGAAGTTCGAGCTGGCGCCCATGCGCACGTACTTGAGGATGTTGGCGAAGACAGCGCGTCCCTCGCGCACCGCGTCGGTGATGACCAGCAGGTTCTTCTCGAGCAGGATGACGTCGGCAGAGTCCTTGGCGATGTCCACCGCGGACTCCACGGAAAGACCGACATCCGCTGTGTGCAGCGCTGGCGCGTCGTTGATCCCATCGCCCAGGAAGCCCACGACGTGTCCACGCCGCTGCAGCGCACGGATGATTCGCTGCTTGTGCCCCGGCGACAGTCGCGCGAAGACGCTCGGTGCCTCCACCGCGGCAGCCAGTGAAACATCGTCCATTGCCTCGACGGCCGGGCCAAGAAGCATCAGTTCGGATGGCACGCCGACCTGCGCACAGATACGCTGCGTGACGAGTTCATTGTCGCCGGTGAGAACGACGACGCGGACGCCGTTGGCACCAAGTGCCGCGATGGCGGCTTTCGCCGAGTCCTTCGGCGGATCGAGAAACCCGAGCAATCCTGCCAGCACCAGCCCCGACTCGTCAGCCACGCCATACTTCGCCTGGACCGGTACGTCGCGACTGGCGACCGCCAGCACCCGGAAGCCATCACGGCTCAGTCGTTCGTATTCCGTGCGGAGCATTGGCCTGATGGTCTCGTCGATCGGCACGACCTGACCGTCGAGTTCCACGGCGCTGCAGTGCGCGAAGGTCTCCTCGGCAGCGCCTTTTGTCACGATGCGTCGTGACTGCCCCGGTGCCTCGACCACCACGGACATCATGCGCCGGCCAAAGTCAAACGGCACCTCGTCAACCTTCGACCACGCCGCCTCCTGCACCACAGTCTTCGCGTTCTCGTGTGCAAGGATTGCATCGTCGAGCACGCTCGTGAGCCCGGTCTGGAAGTGACTCACCAGAAACGCGAGCCGCACCACGTGTTCGCTCTCCACACCACGGAGGTCGCAGTGCCGCTCGAGGATGATGGCATCCATCGTGAGGGTGCCGGTCTTGTCGGTGCAGAGAACGTCGATGGCACCGACGCTCTGGATCGCATCGAGGTGCTTGACGATCACCTTGCGATTCGACATCGCCACCGCGCCTCGAGACAGGCAGACGGAGAAGATCATCGGCAGCATCTCAGGCGTCAGCCCCACGGCGACGGCGAGCGAGAAGAAGAACGCCTCGTTCCAGTCATGCTTGGTGAAGCCGTTGATGAAGAACACGAGCGGTGCCATGACTGCGATGAGCCGGATCATCAGCCACGTGAAACCGTCGATCCCTTTCTGGAACTCACTCGGCGGTTCTTCCGCCTCGAGGCTCCCCACCATCTGGCCGAAGTACGTCGAGGCACCCGTGGCAACGACCATGGCCGTTGCGGCGCCGCTCTGCACGCTCGTTCCGCGGAAGCAGAGCGTCGATGATTCAAGCGGCGGAACATCGCTGGACGCAGGCAAAATGGACTTTTCCACCGGGAGTGATTCCCCGGTGAGGCTCGACTGACCGACATACAGGTCCTTCGTCGACAGCAGGCGGAGATCCGCCGGCATCATGTCGCCCGCCGATAGCGTGACGAGATCGCCCGGGACCAGTTCACGCACAGGGAGGGCAGTTTGCACACCGCCACGGGTGACCCGCGCGGTGACGTGGACCATGGCCCGCAGCGCCGACGCCGCCGAGTCGGCGCGGGATTCCTGCACGAATCGCAGCCCCACGCCGATGACGATCATTGCCCCGATGACGGTCGCGGCGCGGAGATCACCGGTGGCCGCCGACACCACGCCGAGCGTCGTCAGCAGGAGCACGAGCGGATTCCGCACGGCGCTCCACAGTCTCGCGAGCCACCCCCCGGCGCGCGTTGCGACCATCTCGTTCGCGCCGTGCAGCAGCAGGCGCCGCGCTGCCTCGGGTGTCGTCAGGCCCTGTGTCGTCGATTCAAGGCGGGCGACGACGTCCGCTGGGCTTGCACCAGAGAGCTCGATGAGTAGCGGTGCAACACGAATGTCGCCGCGCGCGGCCTGCGCCAATGTGGGGAGCGTCCCACGAGGGCTGCGCACATGCCGCGCGCGAGTTCGAGTCATGAGCGCAGTGCGCCGTCAGGCGCGACACAGGCTCAGCACAGCAGCGAACTCTGAACTCAGTGGCAGCTCGACGTGCCCGTGTCCGTGAACGTCTGGCCGGCGATCGGGACAAACTGCCACGAGTACGTGCCGGCACTCAGCGTCATTCGAATCACACCATACGTCGCGTTGTTCCGCACCTCGCTGTTGGCCTTGATCGTCCCGATCGAATAGAACGAACGACCACCGGTGCCGACAGTGAATTGACGAATGCCGTTCGCGGGATCGCTTGCCGCGCCTGGCGTCTGCGGAGCGAAGCGCTCGTACAGGTGCTCGTGGCCGTTGAGGATCACCTCGGCGCCGAACTGATACAGGGCGTCCCAGAACGGCGCGACAGACGTGCTGTTGCCGTGTGACGCCCCGGAGTTGAATCGCGGGTGATGGAAGTAGGCCAGCGTGCACGCCTTGGTATTGGCTGCCAGATCGGCTCGCAGCCACTGCTCCTGTGTTGACCCGGCCGCACAGCTGACGATCGTGCAGTTGCTGTTCAGCACCACGATGTGCCAATCGCCAAGGTCGTAGCTGTAGTAACCCTTGGCCGGATCACCGGCCGCCGCGCCAAAGTACCCGTAGTATCCTGTGGCGTTCGCCGTCTGGTACTCGTGATTACCTACCGACGGCATCGTGCGTGCCTTGTGCCGGCCCCACGATGGCCCGTAGCAATCCGTGTAGTCGGCGGCCGATCCGTTTTCGTAGGCATTGTCGCCGAGCACCGCAACCGTGCCGGGAATGTTGTCCACGAGGAGTGCGGTGGCTTCGTCGTTGCCGTTGTTGCATTGCGCGATGTCCCCGGCAGCCACGATGGTCACGGATCCTGGCGGCGGCGGCGGTGCGTTGACGGTGATCGTTGATTTCCCTGTCTTGCCGCCGCCCGTTGCGGAGATGGTCGCCGTGCCCGGCGCAACGGCCGTCACGAGGCCCGTGCTGCTGACGGTCGCGACTGCCGGCGCACTCGATGACCAGGTGAAGACGACACCTGTGACGACGGCTCCCTTGCGGTTCTTCGCTGTCGCCGTGAGTTGCACGGTCTGGCCGGGATCCCGTGTGGCGGAGGCGGGGGACACGGTCACGGTCTGCACGGCGGAAGCACCCGGTGCGATCGTCACCAGCTCGGGCGTCGTGACTCCGGAGCGTGAACTGGAGTCAGTGCAGCCGTTGACCACGAGAACCGCAATGACGGCGAGTGCGGCGATGCCACCGGCAACGCGGCGAGAGGTGGGGCGCATGCTTGATCCTTGTCCTGAGGAGGGACGACGTGGCGCACAACACGGAAGCAGCTGGCATCAAAGGCTAGTACGCCGGGAGGCAGGGACACAACAGGCGGAACTGGCGATCTGAACCGTGCAACAACGATTCAGCAACTCTGCACCAGCTGTGCACCAGCTGTGCCACGGCCCTTCCCTCTGCCGGGACTGAGCGCCCGTCTCGCACGGATCGGCCCGGCCCTGGGACGATCCCGGGAGAGAACGGGGTGATCGCTCCACGCAATCCACGATCAGCGCTGCGTCGGTCGCGAGGCACGCTGCGTCGGCTCACGCTATTCTGCACCTGTGGCAGTCAGCCGTCTCGGGCGCGTGCTGCACCCGGGTCCACGATGGCCCTGAACCTTCGACAACACCCCCATGAGCATGCACCGCCGCAATTTCATCAAGGCCACCGCACTCGGCGTTGCGGCCGAAGCCCTGATGACGAGCCGGCTCGGCGCTGAGGCCACCGTGCCCGATGCCGGCACGGCCGCTGCGGGGCGCAGGTCGTTTCCGAAAGGATTCTGGTGGGGTGCTGCGACGGCCGCGTACCAGCTCGAGGGCGGCGCGGCGCTGGACGGCCGAAAGCCAAGCATATGGGACACGTTCAGCCACACGCCGGGCAAGGTTCGAAACGGAGATACAGGTGACGTGGCGTGTGACCACTACCATCTGTTCAAGGACGACGTGCGGCTGATGGCGGAGCTTGGTGTGAAACACTACCGCTTCAGCAGCTCCTGGTCGCGCGTCATCCCGGACGGACGTGGCGCTGTGAACGAGAAGGGAATCGACTTCTACAGCCGGCTCGTTGACGAGTTGCTCGCGCATGGCATCACGCCGCATCTGACGCTCTATCACTGGGACCTGCCGCAGGCGCTTCAGGATCGCTACCGCGGGTGGGAGAGCCGCGAGGTCGCCGATGATTTCGCGACATATGCCGGTCTCATGGCGAAGCGGCTCGGCGACCGGGTCTCGCGGTGGATGACGCTGAACGAGATCCTGACGTTCACGCAGGTTGGATACGGTGTGAAGGCGACTGCCCCGCATGCCCCAGGCCTCGCGCTTGCGACGGAGAAGGAGCGCTGGCAGGTCGGGCATCACGCGCTCCTTGCGCACGGGAAAGGGTGCCAGGCGATTCGCGCGTCATCGCCACGCCCGTGCAAGGTCGGGATTGCCGAGAACTTCAATCCCTTCGTGCCGGTGATCGAGACGCCCGAGCACATCGAGGCGACGCGCCTCGCGTTCACGCGCAGCAGCGCGAATGGCGCCATCATCGTCCCACTCCTCACGGGTCAGTACGATCCGTTCTGGCACGAACAGCGGGGCGCGAACGCACCGACGGTGCTGAGCGGCGACATGGAGACGATCCACCAACCGCTCGATGGCCTCGGCTTCAACTGCTATACCGGCACGTACGTGCGCGCCGCGGCGACTCCGGCGGGATACGAGGAAGTCCCGATGTTCGACAAGTACCCGAAGATGGGCACACCGTGGCTGACGTTCGTGCCGGAGTCCATCTACTGGGGGATCCGTATGATCCGGGATGCGCTCGGCCAGCGAAGCCTGCCGATCTTCATCAGCGAGAATGGCTGCGCTGACAGCGGCCCGACGTCTCCCACGCGCGAGGTGCAGGACATTGATCGTGTGATGTACCTCCGCGCCTACCTGGGGCAGGTGCACCGCGCCGTTGCCGAAGGGCACAAGGTGGTGGGCTATTTCCCGTGGAGTCTGCTCGACAATTTCGAATGGGCGGACGGCTACGAAACGCGATTTGGTATCGTCCATGTCGACTTCGCCACGCAGAAGCGGACACCAAAGCTCAGCTATCGCTGGTATCAGCAAGTCATCCGCTCTGGTGAGATTTCGTGACACCTCTCGCGTGCCCCGCTGCGGCCGCGGGTGAGCTCACACTCGGCACGGATCGCGAACTTCCGCCGTTAGAGTGCGCCGTCTGACCCTGCCGCGTTGGCACTGAACCATGTCGATTGTCTCCGTCGTCGCGTATGCCACCGAGTGGCCGAACGAATACCGGGCAATTCGCGACGAACTTGCCGAGGTGTTCGCCCCGGATGTGGTCGCCATCGAGCACATCGGGAGCACGGCCGTGCCTGGGCTGGCCGCGAAGCCGGTCATCGATGTCCTGCTTGGCGCACAATCGTTGGCCGACATCGAGGCGAAGATCACTGCCCTCGGTGAACGCGGCTTCGTCTACGTTGCAAAGTACGAGCGGGAGATCCCGATGCGGCGCTATTTCGTGAAGTCGTCAGCGGCATCATCGCGCGTGCACCTGCACGCCGTCGAGGCAGGGAAACGTTTGTGGAACGAGCACATGTCATTCCGGGACGCACTCCGCAATGACCCGGCGCTCCGCTCACGATACCAGGCGCTGAAGCTTCGGCTGGCCGTGGAGTTCCTGAATGACAAGGCAGGCTACACGGCAGCCAAGGCTCCGTTCATTCAGTCGGTCATTACGAAAGTGTCCGACCGGGCGGATCTCGCCTGATGTTGGCGCAAGCCGGCCACCACTCGTTGGAATCACGCCGCGTTGTACGCGTGCTCGAGGCCGGCGACGTCGAGCTTGATCATGGTCATCATGGCCTGCATCACGGCCTTGACCTTGGTTGGGTCCTTGTCGGCGATCAGCTCCACAAACCGGCGCGGGACGATCTGCCACGAGACACCGAACGGGTCCTTGATCCAGCCGCACTGGACTGGCTGTGACCCCGCTGCAACGAACGTCTCCCAGTACGAGTCAACCTCCGCCTGGTCTGCACAGTCGACGTACAAGGAAAACGCTTCCGAGAAGGAGAAGTACGGGCCACCGTTGAAGGCCTTGATCAACTGGCCACCGACGACAAACTCGGCCGAACTGATCGGACCGTCCTTCCCGGCGCGGGCGACGGACCTGATCTCGCAGTCAGGAAAGGTGGCCGTGTAGAACTGCATGGCCGCGTCGAGCTGATCGTTGAACATCATGAACGGCGTGACCTTGCTCATCAGAGACGCTCCGGTTGTGTGGTGCGAGTGAACCCGGACCTAGTATGCGGCCTTGGCAGTCCATCTGGTAGCGGTCAGGGCGTGCGGGTTTCCCCGCTGCGCGACGTTGCAGGCGCCCACATTGCGGCCGTCCATGGATACTTTCCCGGGCATGTCTCCTTCGCTTCGAAACGCGTTCCTCGTCGTGCTCACCTCGTGCGCCGGGACCGGGGCCGCCGTCAATGCCCAGCCAGCCCGCACGCCGCTGACCATCGAGCGAATCACGGCCGGTCCCTCGCTGACGGGCACATCGCCCGCAGCGCCGGCATGGTCTCCTGATTCACGCGCTGTCGCATTTCTCTGGAATGATCGTGCCGGGCCTGCACGATCGCTGTGGATCGTGGATCGTACCACCGACACGCCACGGCGATTGCTCCCAGCGGACAATTCGGCCGCCGTCAGCGAGTTTGTCTGGAGTGTGGACGGCTCGGCAATCCTGTTCCTGCAGCGCGGTGACGTGTGGAGTCTTTCGCTCTCGACCGGCGCGCTGTTCGCACTGACCACTGACGGCGGCGACAAGTCGCAGCTCGGTGTCTCTCCTGATGCCCGGTCGGTGTCGTTCCTTCGGGATGGGGATCTGTGGCTGCTGCCGAATCCCGGTGGCGCGGTCACGCGCGTGACGAACGTATCCGTTGCCCCGATCGGTGCGGTGCCGCTTGGCACATACTTCCGCCGGGACGTGGAGATCGGGAGTGCGACGTGGAGCGGGCCGTCGCCCGCGTACGCATGGTCGCCAGACTCGCGCACCATCGCGCTCCACCACGTGGACCGTCGCTCGGTTCCGCGCTTCAACATGCCGTATTACCTCGGCGAAGCCCCGATACTCAACGCGGTCCGCCGAGGAGCACCGGGACAGGTCAACGAGGTACGCTCGATCGCATTGCTGGACGTCGCGTCGCGCAGACTGTCGTTCGTCGCGTTGCCGGACTCGAGCCGCACTCGCATCGTGCACTTCGAGTGGTCGTCTGCCGGCACACTGATGATCGACCGGGAGAGCGATGATGCCATCGATCGCAGGATCCTCGTCGTCGGGCCTTCTGCACTGACGCCGCGGGAGGTGTGGCATGATCAACGCGAGACCCGCGTCTACAACGACATTGCATCTGGCTGGAGCGCGGACGGTCGATCGATTCTGCTGACAGGTGACCTGGACGATCGGTATCGACTGTACCGGCTCACGCCCGGCGACAGCACGCCGGTGCCGCTGACCCCCGGCGTGAGCGATGTCACTGGCCCAGGAATTCCACGGGCCGCAAGCCGCAGCGTTGACTATGTGAGTTCCGCGCCGCGTCCCTCGGAGCGACATGTGTTCCGCGTCAGCGCCACGGGTGGAGCGCCGCGCCAGCTCACCACCCGTGCGGGCACGCACACGCCAGTCGTGTCGCCGGATGGGCGCACGATCGCACTGCTCTCTTCCAGCGACACGCGTCCGACGGAGTTGTACCTGCTCGACGCGCGGCCCGGAAGTGCCGAGCGTCGCATCACGACATCGACCACCGCGGCATTCGCTGCCGTCCCGTGGATCGCGCCGCGATATGTGAGCGTTCCGAGCCGAACCGATACGATGCCGCTTCGTGCAAGAATCCTCTTTCCGACAGGTCTCGACTCCACGAAACGCTATCCGGTGCTCTTCGGTCCTGTCTACTCCAACACCGTTCGCAATCGCTGGGGTGGACTGAATGGTCTGCTGCAGCAGTATCTCGTGCTGGAGAAGGGATACATCGTCGTCCAGGTGGATGTGCGCGGTAGCACGGGCTACGGGCGTGGATTCCGCGAGCAGTTTCTGATGGATTGGGGCGGAGGTGATCTCGACGATCTCGAAAGCGTCGTCGCGTACATGAAATCGCTTCCCTTCGTCGATTCAGGTCGCTTCGGCATCTGGGGAAGCAGCTACGGCGGCACGCTCACGGTGTATTCGCTGCTCAGGAAGCCCGGGCTGTTTCAGGCTGGTGTGGCCGCCGCGGCTGCCACGGACCCAAATCAGTTCGGCAGTGACGATGTCGCGATTGTTCGACGGCCAGACAGCCATCCGGCGGCGTTCAAGCGCGGCGCGCTGCAATACGCGGGCAACCTGCGCGATCACCTGCTGCTCATTCACGGCATGCAGGACGACGTCGTGCCGTTCTCGTCTGCGGTGGCGCTCGCCGAGGAGTTCATGCGGCTCGGCAAGGATTTCGACTTCGCCTTTGCTCCTGCCGCGACGCATGGATGGACGCAACGACCATATTACGCCACCTACCTGCTCGGGAAGCTGACAGCGCATTTCGACCGCTATCTCGGGGCCGGGCCGCGGTGAGCGCTGTCGGTTGTCCGGCACGAGACTCCGCCCCCGGGGAGACCCATGGCACACCATGATTCGAAGGCTTCCGAGGAAGTCAGCACCAATCTGACGAGGCGCGGTTTTCTGCAGACTGCCGCTGCTGGCGTCCTCGGCGCGACCATGATGCCAGACACGGTGGCGACGGCCGTCGCCGGGGCAGAAGGTCCTGCACGGATGGGCATGCAGCTGTACACAGTCCGCGACGCGATGAAGATCGACATGGCCGGCACACTCCGACGTGTGGCGGCGATCGGCTTCGCCGGCGTCGAGACAGCATTCTGGCCAGACGGTGTGACGCTCGCCCAGGCGAGTCGCGCGGTGCGAGCCGCTGGCCTTGCGGTGAGCTCGTGCCACGTCGAGCTGCCGATCGGTGACAACCGCCAGCGCATGCTCGATACGGCGAAGGCATTCGATGCATCGCTCATGATCTGGCACGGTTGGCCGGAAGATGCACGCTACAGCTCACTCGCCGGCACGAAGGCGCTGGCAGCGATCTACAACCAGTCAAACCGGTTCGCGAAGGACAACGGCCTGCGCTTCGGCTTGCACAACCATTGGTGGGAGTTCCGCAACAGCGTCGGTGGCAAGTACGTCTTCGAAGTGCTGCTCGAGGAGATCGATCCCGACATCTTCTTCGAGCTTGACACGTACTGGGTGAAAGTGGCGGGACACAATCCTGCCGACATCGTCCGTCGCTTCGGCGCGCGCGCGCCGCTGCTGCACATCAAGGATGGCCCGGCGCTCTACAACGACCGGCTCGCGATCGACAATCCGGATCCGATGACGGCCGTCGGGAAGGGAGCGCAGGATTTCCCTGCCATTGTACGTGCGTCGGCGGGCCGGACCGAATGGATGGTCGTAGAGATGGACAGGACCGCGGGCGACGTCTTCGTCGCACTCCAGGAGAGCTACGACTATTTGGTGCGGCACAAGCTCGCCCGCGGCAGATAGCGCCGACCGGCACGTCGCGGAGCCTGCAGCACGGCATACGCAGAGGTCTCACACATCCGCGCATGCCCGTCCGGTTGGCGTCCCGTGCAGGTCGGGGCTCGCGTCAGCCCAGCATATCGCTCAGGCAGTGCCGTGCGTGCTCCGCTGCCAGGTAAGCCGACTTCACGACGCGCTCGCCAGCGCCGGTGTTGCGCTGCATGTCCTCGGTAAAATTGTGCCAGTTTGATTCGTTCAGCACATTCGTGGAGACGGTGATGCTCGGCGACAGGATGCGCGCCGTGTGCCACCAGCGGCTTGGCACGAACAGCAGCTCGCCGGGATGCAACGTGAACGTCGTGGCTCTCGCCTGTGGAAAGTTCGGGTAGAGTTCCGGGTCCGGATGCTTGATGTCCCTGATGGGCGAAGTGTTCAGCGCCGCACCCGGATAGAGGTGCGCCGAGTCTTCCGGTGGCCATACCCAGTATTGTTTCACGCCGGCGATCGGCATGAGGAAGGCGTGCGTCGAGAGCCCGTCCGAGTGCAGTACCGGGAAGTTCCCGCCCGGGCCGCCGAGGTAGAGTTCAAGCATGCTGCCGCGTTGCATCTCGCGCCGTATGCGAGGATGGAGGAGCGTGCGCTCCGCCCAATTTGGCCGGACAAAGTCCGGCAGCGGGCCGATCTCCGGGAGAAACTCAGGGAGATGCTGCGCGATGGGCAGGTTCGTCAGGTTTGGCGCGGGTGCATCAGGAGTTGACGCCAGCACCTGCGGGATGAACTCACCGAGTGTCAGTTTCAACCTCCCCTACTTGAACGGCACCTTCCGGTCGTGGAACCGCTCTGCAAGTGCTTCGAGCGTCCACTTATCGAGCGCCGGCCAGCGTCGCAAGGTATCCGTCAAAATGACCGGTGTTCCGGGGAACAAGGACTCGCTGGCGAACGCGCCGGGCGTGAGGTCGGCGCGACGCTGAATCTCGTCGCCCCGCGCCATGAAGGCGGGCAGGGGAGATGGCGGCATGAGCATAGGTACAGAATGGGAGTGTGCAAGGTGGTGCGTTGTCAGCCCACGAGCGTCCGTGCGGGCAGTGCAGGGCCGGCGCCGTGCGCCGTCTCCGCGCTGATGCCAGTTGCCCGAAGGATTAGATTCCAGTCATGTCCAACTCTCGCGCGTCGGTGATCGGTTTTCTCGCGGCGACGCTCTTCGCTGTTTCGTACGTCGTCGCGACGTCGGGCGCGCTTCCGCCCACGGTTGCATCGCATTTCGACGGCGCCGGACGGGCCAACGGGTTCATGAGCCGGAGCGGTTACGTCGGGTTCAGCATCGGCTTCGCACTCGTGCTTCCCGTCCTCGTCGGCGTCGTCATGCCGCGGGCCTTGATGTCGGCACCGGAGTTGCTGAACCTGCCGAACAAGGACTACTGGCTCGCGCCGAAACGCGCTGCAGACACGATCGCATTCCTTGCCACGCACAACCGGTGGCTGGGTACTGCGATGGCGCTCTTTGCCGCTGGCCTGCACCGGAGCATCGTGCGCGCGAACGCTCAGGAAACGCCCAGACTCGCCAGTGACGATTTTGCGGTTGCCATGATCGTGTTCAGTGTCGTCATGATGATCTGGATCGGACTGCTTCTGGCCAGATTCCGTCGCCCTCCGCCTGCAGTCCTCTGAGCAGTTGATCAACGGCGTGAGTCGTTCGAGGCCCCCCTGCTGCTGCGGCACTGCGCGCAGACGGATTCACCACGCGGCCCGGCAGCAATCTGCCAGACTCGACCGACGCACGGCACGCCGCGGTGACATGGTGTCGGGCAGACGCGCTCACTTCGCGCGCGGCATGGAGAAACAGAACGGATCCACTGGCGTAGTAGTAACCATGGAAAGCATCGAGAGTCTTGCGACGCATTTGAATCTCGGCGATTTTCTCGCCGCGCTGGACCGCGTATGCGGACACCACCGATTGCTCGATCACGCGACGCAAGGCGAGTTTCATCACGATCTCGTGCTCGAGCTTCCTGCTCCACCGCCATCGTTCCCCGGGCGATTGCTCGTCGTCGCCACCAACTGCAATGGTGGTGTGAAGGAGGTGCTCTGTTTCGGCGAGCCGCCGACGGTGGAAGCACTGTGGCACCATCGCTGTCCGGAAAACCCGGAGTTCAAGGGGACGCTTCCTCCGATTCTCGCGAGTGTGCGCACACGGCACTGGTTTGACCCGCGGACGCTTCTGACACCGGATGCGGACAGCGAACTCCGCCCGGAGGCCCGTGAACGGCAACCTGGTGGTGGCTGGCGGCCGAAGCGGTGCGCGTCGCAATTGCCGGAACACAGGGCACACTGAGACTCCTCGCACGAGGCGGGCATCCGCGGATGTCAACCGGAGTAGGTCACGCCGCACGAACGCATCTTCGTCGGTCCGCTCGCCACGAGTGACAAATGGGAGATCCGCCTGCAGATCGTGCGGGCGCTGCCGCTTGTTCGATGGAGCCCCGCGCAGATGAAGCGCGCGGAAGCGATCCTGCTCGAAAATGAGGCACCCCCATCGCTGTTCGTTCGCGCTTGAGCTGTGGACAGTCTGGCGACACTCTCCGGAACGCGTGCAGGGCTGCGCCCGATCGTGGAGCAACACCTCGTGGAGTTCGAGCACGCACCGAGCAAGGCGCTGCGCGCACGAGCCCTACGAATCCGGGAGCGTCCCGCGGCACACGACACTCCTGCTGCCTCACTCGACTGCGGCGGCGGAGTCTGGTGCTGTCAGGCGCGATCACGAATCACGATGCGGGGAATCGTTCACTGTCCGCAATGCCCGTGCGACGCCGTGAGTCTTCCGGCAGCAGCAACGCGGCCTGACTGAGGAGATCTCGCACGACGTCGTCGCTGGTCTGGCTGAAGTCCTCGTACCAGGCACCCACGCCGTAGAAGTCCGCCGGTGTCGAAAGACACACGCAACGATCCGCCGCCTTCCCAAGCTCCGCACACGCTTCGCGCGGTGCGACCGGTACCGCGACGACGATGCGTGTTGCGTGCTGCGCGCGCAGCGCGGTGACCGCTGCGAGCATCGTGGCACCCGTCGCCAGGCCATCGTCAACGAGAAGCACGATCGACCCATGCGCGTCCACCGGGGGGCGGTCGCCCCGGTAGGCGAATTCGCGTCGCGCGAGCGCGGTCTGCTCGTGGGCTTTTACCCGCTCCAGCGCATCGTCCCCGATCCCAAGCTGCCGGATCAGCGGCTCGTTCAAGACGCATACGTCGCCCGACGCGATCGCGCCCATTGCCAGCTCGTCGTGACCGGGGATTCCAAGTTTGCGCACCACGAATACATCCAGCGGTACTCCAAGCGCGTGCGCGACTTCATACGCGACGGGGACGCCGCCGCGAGGCAGCCCGAGGACGATCACACCTGGCCGGCCCGCATACTCGAGCAACTGCCCGGCCAGCTCCCGTCCCGCGTCGCGTCGGTCCAGAAAGATCTTGTCCATGAGTGCCTCGTTGTGCAGTGCGTGTCAGGATGCCCGCATGTCTCTTGCTCGATTGTCAGGCGATATCGGGGAAATCGTCAGGCAATCCAAGGTAGCAGCAACGCGACCGTGAAACGGCCCGCGAACGCATGAGCCAGCCTCGACGTTGCGAGATGGTCCGTCGGCGGGTACCACGTGTTTGCCTGACAGACAGCGCATCCGAGGGTGGCAGCTTGCCATCGGCTCCACAACCCGAGGTCAGGTTGTTTCCTCAATGCACGGGCGATCCGACGCCGTTGCTCGCTCCGACTCGAATCGCGTCGCGAGTGTGGTGGCGCGGCTCGGTGCGGTACGCACGACGGCCGACGAC
>JANMNM010000152.1:0-1852 GCA_031373905.1 Gemmatimonadaceae bacterium
CGCATGGCGTATCAGACCAACGTGTGGAACCACAGCCTGAGGGTGGCGCAGGTGGGCGAGGCGTTCAATCCGGAAGTCGGGTTCCTGAGCCGACCGGCCGGCTTCCGGCAAGTGGATCTGTCGCTGCTGCGGCTCGTGCGCAAGCCGGAGTGGGCCTGGTTCCGCCAGTGGAATCCGCACGTGAGCTATCGCGGCACGGAGGGCATGGACGGCTACTACCAGTCGGGGGCTTACCACATCGATCTCACCGAGGTCGAGTTTGCGAACAGCGCACGGTTCGGGCCGGAGTACAACATCTCGCATGAAGGATTGCAGGCGCCGTTCGAGATCGCACCGGGCGTGATCCTGCCGCCGGGATCGTACGATTGGGGCACGGTCGGATTCGACTACCAGACCGATCCGAGCGAGAATCTCTGGGTCACGGGTCGCTTCGACGTCGGCGAGTTCTGGACCGGAACCCGCAAGGGCGGCAGTGCCACAGTGACGCTGCGGCACGGCGCAACGTTCTCCGGCTCGCTCACCGGCGAGTACAACGACGTGCGACTGCCGCAGGGCAATTTCACCCGCACGCTGCAGGCGCTGCGGCTCAATTACTTCTTCACGCCGCGCGTCTTCGTGCAGACGCTGACGCAATTCAACAACCAGCAGCGGATCTGGTCGGCCAATGTCCGTTTCGGGTGGCTGAATACCGCCGGTACCGGTCTGTTCGTCGTGCTGAATGACGGGCGCGAGGCGAACGGGTTCTTCGACTGGGTGCGACCGCAGCAGCGCACGGTGTTCCTGAAGTTCACCCGGCAGTTCGGCACGGGGGGGTGAGCGCGGGAGATGTCGGTGACGGTATGCAGTGGTCACGCAGCGTCCATCGCGTTGGGCCACGCGTTGCGCCCGCCTCTTTTCGCAGTACATGTAGCTGATTCCTGGAGTTTCCGATGTTCCTGTTTCTGACTCCGGCGTTGCCACAGCGGGTCATGCCGTATCGACGGCCGGTCAGGTTTCCACGCAGGACTCCCTCTCTCCCTGCACCGATGCGTCGCCTCCAGATCGTCTCCCTTTGCGCCGTTTCAATCGCCGTCCTCGCCGGAACTGCAATGGCCCAGGGCACTCCACCGGCGCGGACGCCCCCCGAATCGCAGCTCCCCTCGGTGGCGCTGCCTGCGGCACTGGAGCGTGTGCTCCGCGACTACGAGGCCGCGTGGCGACGTGGCGACGCCGCGGGGCTGGCTGCCCTCTTCGCGGAAGACGGGTTCGTGCTGCAGAGTGGACGAGTGCCGGCGCGCGGACGGGCGGCGATTCCGGCGGCCTACGCCGGGCAGGGCGGCGGGCCGCTCCGGCTCCGGGCGCTCGCGGCTTCGGTCGCGGACACCGTGGGGTACATCGTCGGCGCATATGGCTACGGCGACACGCCTGCCGACGAAGGGAAGTTCACGCTCACGCTCCGCCGCCGACGCGGTGGGCCCTGGCTCATCTTCTCTGACATGGACAATTCGAGCCGCTCGTCGCGGTGACAACGTGGCGCGGGGATTTGCGCGTCCCGAAGGTGCGACGGCCGCTTGGCACCATGCGGTCATGTCGGTCGAGTCCGGATGGACGTCGATGCTCTAATGTGTCCCATCAGGGGAAGCCTGTGGGTTCACTGTCCAGACGACCCCGCCTTGTCACGGCGACGCCCGTGGAACAAGCGTTTCGTCGACTGCAACCAGCCATCGCGCCACTAGCGTGAGTTTCCCGCGATAGCGGAATTTGTGCTGCGCAGTTGGGCGTCAGGGGGGCGGTTTCCCCTCTGACGCCCTGTTGTTTGGCCGGCACGTTTTGCGTATATACAACCAGCAGCCCACGACGACCTGCCTGTTCG
>JANMNM010000156.1:0-1511 GCA_031373905.1 Gemmatimonadaceae bacterium
GTACGCGTGATTCTCCACCGGCACCGTCGGCATCTGCTTCAGCAGCGTGAGATCTTCACGCGTGACGCCGTTCGCCAGCGAGGCCTGCACCGTCTCGTTCCCGATGTAGTTGATGTAGTCGAGATCATTGGGGCGGCGGAAGATCCCGCTGGTGACGAAGAGATCCTTCAGTCCATCGTTGTCGAGATCCGCGAACAGCAGCGACCACGTCCAGTCCGTGGCCTCGACCCCCGCGAGGAATCCGATCTCGCTGAACAGTCCGTTCCCACGATTCAGCTGCAGCGTGTTTCGTGCAAACTGCGCGTGATAGCCGGCACGCAGCCGCAGGTTGAACAGGCTGTACGACTCGGAACTGGCTGAGGACTTGAGGATGTCCTCCCGCTCCGGCAGCATGTCGCCGACCACGATGTCAGGGAGCCCATCGTTGTTCACATCGGCCGCATCGACGCCCATCGAGAACCGGCTGGTATGCCCGGTGGCCGTGGCGATCAACTCGGTGAATTTCCCTCGACAGGTGTTGTAGTAGAGGAAATCCTGCTCCTGGAAATCATTGGCCACATAGACGTCGGGGCACCCGTCCTGATTGAGGTCACTGACCACCAGGCCAAGTCCGTAGCCTTCGATGCCACCGAAGATGCCGGCCACTGCACTGACGTCAGTGAAGCGCGCACCATCGTTGCGGTACAGTCGCCCGCCTGCACGCGCGTTCCGCACATCGCGTTTCGTCGAGTTGCCGATGGCCCGCTCGGTGTGCGTCGAGTGGCTGAGCAGGAACAGGTCCAGATCACCGTCGCCATCGTAGTCGAAGAACGCGGCCTGCGTCGAGTACCCTGCGTGCGCAACGCCGTACGACTCGGCGCGATCGGTGAATGTCCCGTCCCCGTTGTTGATGTAGAGCATGTTACGGCCCTGCATCGTCAGGTAGCGGACCGCAGACACGTAGATGTCGAGCCGACCGTCGCCATTCACGTCGGCCATCGTCACGCCGGTCTTCCACCCCGGTGGTCCGCCAACGCCGGCTCGCGCCGTCACATCCTCGAACCGGAAGTTGCCCCTGTTCAGGTAGAGGCGGTTGGAGTCCAGATTCGACGACAGGTACAGGTCGGGGAGGCTGTCGCCATTCACGTCACCAACCGACACTCCACCACCGTTGTAGTAGTAGAGGTAGTTGAGGATGTTGAACTCCGGCGACTCCGGCAACATGTTCGCAAACGTGACACCGGTGCTGTCGGCCGGCAGTTGATCGAACAGGGCCGGACCACGTGGTGGTGCCTCAGCGATGACCGCCCCGGCGGGCGCGGATGGCGTCGGCGATCGGTCACATCCTGCCTGCACCAACGCGACGGCGATCAGCACGAAGCACGAACGCGCCGCTCGCACCGACATGGAACGCGACACGTCGCGCTGCTAGTGCGCCACGGCGACAGCCGCCGCTGGTGCGCGTGTCACCACATTCGCGAGCACCAGTTCCCCAACCTTGCGCCCCTGCACCTGCCCTTCCTCGATCGCAC
>JANMNM010000193.1:0-4560 GCA_031373905.1 Gemmatimonadaceae bacterium
TGGCCGTGCGTGCGGTCTCCGACTCGCTTGACGCGTGGACGGCGTGCGCCGACCGGCGACGGAGCGCCGACACGCCCTGAATTGCCACGCGAAGCGCGCCGCGTGTCGGTGTGGCCACGCGGTGACACGCGCGTCCGGTCGCGGAAGAAATTCCTGCCATCGCCTGCTAAGTTGGCTGGCATGCGCCCACTCACCGTCTTCTTCGCAGCCCTCGCGCTCGTCGCGTGCCACGCCACCATCGCACCGCCGGTCGTCCCGGCCGGACGCGTGCTCCCCGCACCGATTCCACCGCTCGCCGGCGAAGAGCAGATCGGCGTTGCGCTGAAGTACATCGATCGCACGATCGGCACTGGCGCTCCGGTCGCTGAAAAGCAGTGTGTCTTCGTGCACTACACCGGCTGGCTGACCGATGGCACGAAGTTCGACTCCTCGCGCGACACGCTGCCGAACGGCCAGCCGCGCACCCCGATCGGGTTTCCCGTTGGTTTCGGGCGAGTGATCCCAGGCTGGGACCAGGGGTTCGAGAAGATGCTGGTCGGCGGCCAGCGTCGGTTGTTCATTCCGTACGCGCTGGCGTATGGCCGGGCCGGGCGACCGCCCGTGATTCCGCCGCGGTCGGAACTGATCTTCGATCTCGAAGTGATGGCAGTGCGGGATACGTTGCCGAGCGCGGAGAACCGGCCGCAGCGCGGGCCGTCGCCGCAGTGTGCGGAGTGGGCAGTAGTCTCCGATACGACAAAGAAATGAGCTTGTAGCGCAATACGTGAGCAGACGGTGTGCACTGCGAGCAGTTCTCCGCGCTCCCTGCGCCCCCGCGTGAGAACATGATTCCTGCGCGCGACGCAGACCGCGCGAGCCGACGAACGCCAGCGGGCCTGACGCTGCACCAATCACCGCCGTGCGCGCATGGAAGCGAAATGTTCTCACGCGGGGGCGCGGGGAGCGCGGGGGCTGTCTACACGCGCAACGTCATGTGCTCGGCATTGTGATAGCACTTCGGTGACGGTGCACTCAGTGAAATTTCGGTGACAGTGCACTCAACCGATCGGGGGAACGTCTCCCCGGCCCAATGTACGCGGCGACCGCCGACGCGCGTTCGATCGGTGTGCACTTGATGGGCGTACCGCCACTGACTCCGTTCTGGCAGCGGATGGGACATGATCGCCTCGGTGTTGGCGTAGTGCACGGTACCGGCTTGCCGGGCCAGACTGGCAGACTTTCCTCATAAGAAGGAAAGATTCCTGTGCGTCTTTCCTTGCGGGAAGGAAAGAATGGTTCTGCGTTTTCGTCTGGGACTGTGAGGCTTGTGACGTAGCGACCAAGGAACGCGAACTTCGGGCGATGGAATCCGCCGCCGCCGCGCATCCTTCGGCGGCGCCAATACACGTTACGCTCGACCCATCGCCGCCGCGCACGCTACCGACCGACGTCCAGTGGTGGCCCGCGGCGCGCTGGCTCCTCAAGTCGTAGCGCGCTGCTGACGTGCGGTTCAGCTCGGACCGCGTCTTCGGCGCGCGAGTTCATCCACGCGCGTCGAGCCTTTCGATGAAATCAACATCGGCCAGATCCTGCGGACGGCCGGTCGCGCGCTTGTTGCGGAGCAGTGACTCCCGGTCGATGAACCACACCGCCACGCCATCGATCGTGCCATTCGCTTTGCGTGACCACGCGTCGTCAAACGTCACGGCGTACAAGTTGGTCAGCAGGTCGACGCGCGTCGGCGCGCGACCAAGCTGGATCATTCGATCGCTGGCCTCGAAGTCTGCGGCCTCGATGCCGAGCGACCCGAATCCAAACTCACGGAGCGCCTGGGCAAGGCGAGCGCCGTTCTCGGCCGATGGCCGGACGTAGCAATCCAGATCCTCGGTGAACCGCGGATACCCATGAAACGCGACCGCGTGAACTCCGACGACCAGATAGTCAACGCCGTTCGAGGCGAACAACCCGAGCAACTCTTTCAAATCGCTGGGCAGTCTCTCCACGGGCCTCCCGGTACCACGCGATGAGATCGAGGGCGCGATCGAGCCGTTGCTGCGGCGTCATGGCCGCCAGTTCGTCCCGGTCAGCCTGGGCTGCGGCTTCGTGCGACTCGAAGACTCGTATCACTCGTTCCATGCTGGAAATCTAGCTGTCGCTGCGCGAGGCGGGCGACTGTCGCCGTTCGCGCACTGTCGCCGTTTGGTCAGAGATGGTGTACTGCACCCGCTCGCAGGCACCAAGCCCGCCGCTGCGCATAGCTCGCCACGCCACCGGCCGAGGGCGTCGTCGCGCGTCTGCTCACACACCAAGCGGCACCGGGTGGCTGTGGTCGCTCAGCGCACTGAAGCCCCGCTGCCGACTGACGAGGCTCAGTTTCTCGTCGGCGCTGTCATACGACGCCAGGTCATCCGTCGTCAGGCTCCCGTACTCCTGCACGCGCTCGCCGCGCAGCGTCGCGTTGCCACTGGCGTCGAACTCCTGCTTCAACTCGAATTACGGGGACGGTGCACTCAATCGAACGGCGAGCCGTCGCTCCTGTCTGACCGCCCCTGTGCGGACATCTGGCCGCGCACGTGCACGCCCGTCACGCCCTCACCTCACAAGCGAAGGGCACGCACACCTGGAGATCCGTCGCTCAGAAGGATTGTCGATTCTGGCATTCTGTGCACTGTCACCGGTTTGTCACCGGTTTGTCACTGCCGGCCGCACCCGTGAGTCCGCGGCGAAGGGCGTGTCGGTGTTGCGGGGGCACAGGCATCAACACGGTTGCGCCGTTCCTTCCGTGCTCCCCGTTTGACACCTGTAGCGTTACAGGTTACACTCGTACTTGGAACTCAGAAACTTCATTCACAAAGCGCTTCGGCGACTGCATGCGGAGGACAGTGCCAAGGGGCTGCCTGCGGAATGTGTTCCAAAACTGCGAAACATGCTGGCGTTCCTGCAGGATATGCAGGATCCCGACGAACTGGTGAGCCTTCCGACTTGGAAAGCCCACCGGCTGAGCGGATCGCGCACCGGGACGTGGAGTCTGCACGTGACACGCAACTGGCGGCTCACGTTTCGGATTGATGTGGAAGACGCTGCCGTGTGCGATATCGACTTTGAGGACTATCACTGACGAGAGACGAGAGCCCAACCATGCGCATGCGCAATCCGCCCCACCCAGGTTGTTTTATTCGCGACGAGATCATTGAACCGTTGCAGCTGACGGTGACGGCCGCAGCGCGCGTGCTGGGCGTTTCGAGACCGGCGATTTCAAACCTGCTGAACGGCCACGCCGATCTCTCCGGCGAGATGGCGATGCGAATCGAGAAAGCGTTTGGCGTCAACATGGACACGTTGCTGCGCATGCAGTTGTCCTACGACATCGCGCTCACGCGCCAGCACGAGAAGAGAATCAAGGTAAAGCGCTATGTCAGCGGCCGCACCGAAGCCGGTGTGTGATTCGCACGCGCGTCCTGATCAGGATGCGACAGCCCACGCACACCCGGCGAGCACCAGCATGCGGGCGCTGGAGACGGCGACGAAAACAAGACCGCGAACGGCGTCAGCGTTTGGCGCGCCCGCGCCCGCCGATGCTGCTCGGTACCTTGGAGACCCCGGTGCAGGACGGGCCGGTACGCCGTGTCACGGGATCAGCGAACATGCAACCATCTCACGATCACTGATCCCGTGCAACGCAAGTTCTGTTCGGTCATCAAGGGAGCAGAGATCTTGAGCCAGTTTCAAGTTCTCTGACCCCTTGAATGGTCGTTATCGCGGAGCACAGCGGTGCGCGATTTGGCGCTGCAGCTACCGCCGTAAGTCGTAGGTCATTGAAGATTCCGCCGTGGCGGTCAACCTTGCCCCACTCGCCATCATGCGTCGTGCTTGTGGGCCAACGTAGTAGGCCTTCACCTTCTCATAGCGGCTCCGAACCTCTCGTGCGAAGGTGTTGACAAACTGAGCCGCTTGGGTTTCGTCGCCGACGGTGCCGACCTGTCCCGCGACTCGCTGCTCATCTCCGACTTTTCCCCCAGTTCGCAGTGACACACCATGCGTATTCAGAAGTTGATCGAACGCGTACACTTGACCGCCAGTTCGCTGAGGAACAGACCTGGCGCGAACGGCAGCCCCCCGATCAACGAAGATGTACGTCGTAAATGGACGAACTTCACTCAGCTCGGCGAGCAGGCGCGGCCGTGGTGCCGGAAACATGCCCGCAAGCGCAATGTCTATCGGACGCAAGTTCGACACATCACGCAAAACGTCGTCTAAATCAGAATCTGTCGCGAAAAAAAGTGAGCAAGTTTCGTACTCATGGGACTTCATTGTTTGAGTTTGGGTACGAGCAGAACATGTTCGCCAGTCTGCGCGCGAATACGCGCAGCGGTGGCTGCTTCTCGTGCAGTGCGGGTGACTCCATCTGCGCGTGTATCGACAGTATTCACCCGAAGGGTTCCCTCTCTGCCAATATGAGTGAGACTCCGATCCATCCCGAGTTTATTGTACGAGGGTGATCGAGGTAGTCCCCATGTCGTCCGCTCTTTCCGTCCTGCCGTTGCCACAGCATGATACCGGGGTGTCAGCTACCCGGACGCG
>JANMNM010000129.1:0-55408 GCA_031373905.1 Gemmatimonadaceae bacterium
CGCGTCCAGAGTCGTTCCAGGACGGTGTACCCTGACTCACCACCCAGCGCCGTCGCGCCGACCTCGGTGCGAAAGTGCTCCTCATCGAATGGCAAGCCACGCATCTGCGTGCGCACAGCATCGGGGAACGGCTTCACGGCATCGTAGAATCCTGCAATGGCGATGCTTCCGTCGGCGCGGTGGAGTGTCGAGAGAATCTGCGCCAGCGCCATCGCAGGGTTCACCACGGCGCCGCCGTACATGCCGCTGTGCAGGTCGGATTGCGGTCCGCGCACCCGGATCTCGAAGTACGCCAGTCCGCGCAGCGAACTGAGGATCGACGGCTGGCCCGGTGCGAACATGGTCGAATCGCTGATCACGACGGCGTCGCACTGCAGTCGCGCCGCATGCTCGGCGATGAATGGGGCGAGGTGCTCGCTGCCGACCTCCTCCTCTCCCTCAGCCAGCACGATGATGTTGACCGGGAGCGTGCCACGGGCGGCGAGGTGCGCCTCGATGGCCTTGAGGTGCAGAAAGAGCTGGCCCTTGTCGTCGACGCTGCCGCGGGCGAACAACTTTCCATCGCGAACGGTGGGTTCAAATGCCGGCGACGTCCACAGCTCGAGCGGCTCGGCGGGTTGCACGTCGTAGTGGCCGTAGATCAACACGGTCGGCTTGCCCGGGGCATGACGCCACTCCGCGAGCACCACCGGATGGCCGGCCGTGTCCATCACTTCGGCGGTCGTCAGCCCGATCGCCGAACACTGCGCCGCGACCCACTCGGCAGCGCGGCGTACGTCGCCTGCGTGCTCGCTTCGGGCGCTGACGCTGGGAATCCGGAGAAAATCATGGAGTTCGTCGTGAATTCGATCGTGAGCAGCGACGAAGAACTCTTCGAGATCAGAGGCGACGGCCGAGGACATTTGCGGGGATTCGGTAGGGTGTGCGAAGCGCCATTGCGTCGACACAGGACACGAATATGTCGCAGTGCCGTCAGCTCTGCAGGCCCATCGCCGGCCTGATGGGCACGACACGAGGCCGTCGGCGCAACTGCGCCCGACGACGACGCGCACGCTCCAGCGCGGCCTGTGCAGCGCGACGCAGGCCAACGCGGACCAGCAGAGTGCTCCAGACCCAGGCAAGCCAGCTCAGACGCTCCGGCAGGCTCAGTCCTCGCGCCACGGTGAGGAGCGTGACAGGCACCGTCAGCGCGACAGCGGCCTTCGACAGCAGCAGCGGTGTCCTGCGCTCAACGACCCGTGTCGAGGCCCGACCCGTGGCCAACGTGGCTTCGAGTTGCACTGCGAGTGCAGCGGGCGTGAGCACGCGCCAGCCGGGCACACGCACGAGCGTCCAGCCCGACGCCGTGTTCCCCCAGCCGTGATTGTCCGAACCCGCCACCAGGGCAAGGTTCAGCGAGTCGGCGAGCCGAAGCAACTCTGCGTGCCGCACGAGTCCGAAGGTGAGCCCTTTCGGGGCACCGTCGTTGATCTCGATGGCCGTGGTCCGGGCCAGCGAATCCTGCCCGGCGCCTGCGAACATCGGCAGCCGAAACGGAATGGTCTGCAGGATCAGCGGCACGCGTCCATCGGCGAGCCGGATGCTGCGCGTCAGGTGATCTCGTTCAACAATGTGCACGGAATCCGCAGCCGTCATCGACAGCACGTTGACATGCTGCCCGCCGCTGTAGAGCTCGAGCCCGGAGAGGAGCACAACGTCGTCGCCGGCGCGGGCCGGATTCGAGGCGAGTGCCTCGATCGCGCCACCGAACTGCTTGTGATCCGTGATGTACGCCACGTGAAAACCGCTGGCGCGATGCCAGTGCCTCACACGCTGCGGCGTCCAGTCGGGACGCCCGTCGTGTGACGCGGCAGTGTGCGCGTGAACATCCACTACCATCACATCCGGATCATCGACGACGAGTGCCGCCATGGGACGTGGCACCAGCACATTCACGACGAGCATCACGGCCACGGCGACGATCACGACGACGAACCTGAGCAGTTCACGCCACCAGACCGGACGCGTGGCCCGGCGCACGAAGTGAATGACGCGCATGCCGGCCACGGACAGGAGCAGCGTTGCCAGCAGCGCGATGTGCTGTGGCACGGTCAGCAAGGCCCACATGTCGAGCAGATCGGCAAACGGGGCAACACTCACCATGGCGTTGCTGATGCCAAGCCGCACACCCGCCGCGCTCTCGTGCGTCACGGCGTCACGCAGCGGCGACTGCCGGAACAACCAGGTGGCCAGCACGAGGAGCGTGACGCCCACCGGAAGGATCATGTCCCGCGCACCCGACGCGCGCAGGCGATGCCGGAAAGAGAGGGCACGTCTCATGACCTGACAGCGCGGATGCGGCGGACCGGACGCCGAAGGCGAATTCAGCGCCCGTATGTTCGGTGTTCGTTCGGGCACAATGATTCGCGGGGAACGCGCTGGTGGCGAGAGACACGCAGGCCGGACGGCTACGTTCAGACTGCTAAACCCAAGCCCAACGCCATTGCCCACGCAAGTGCTGCTTCCATGCCCAACCGACTGACCGTCGAATCGTCGCCGTACCTGCGCCAGCACGACCAGAACCCCGTGAACTGGTACCCGTGGGGCGACGAGGCCTTTGCTGACGCACGCGCCACCGATCGACCGATCCTGCTGAGCATCGGCTACGCAGCGTGTCACTGGTGCCATGTCATGGCGCACGAGTCGTTCGAGAATCCGGAGACGGCCGCCGTGATGAACCGACTCTTCGTGAACGTGAAGGTGGATCGGGAGGAGCGGCCCGATCTCGATGCGATCTACATGCAGGCGGTGCAATCCATGACCGGGCGCGGCGGCTGGCCGATGACGGTCTTCCTGACGCCGGACGGCGAGCCGTTCTATGGCGGGACGTATTTTCCGCCAGTCGACGTGCAGGGAATTCCAAGCTTCACGCGGTTGATGCAGAGTGTCGCCAGTGCGTGGGCAACGCGTCGCGAGGCCGTGAAAGCGACGGCCAGCACACTCCGAGAGCTCTACACCAACGCGTCGGCACCACTGACCGTCTCCGGCGACATCGACGCCGCAACGCTGCGGCGCTCGGCATCCGCGCTGCTCGGCCTCTACGATTCCGACGCACATGGTTTTGGAACAGCGCCGAAGTTTCCGCACGCGATGGCGCTCGACTTCCTGCTGCGCCATGGCATGCGATACGCTGACAGGGCGGCAGTCGACGCAGTGACAGAGACCTTTCTCGCGATGGCACGCGGCGGGATCTTTGATCAGCTCGCGGGAGGCTTTGCGCGTTACGCCACGGATCGCGCGTGGGTCATTCCGCATTTCGAGAAGATGTTGTACGACAATGCCTTGCTCGCCCGCCTCGGAGTGCACCTCGCGCAATGCACCGGCAGCGCCGAGATCGAGCGGATCACGCACGATGTGCTGACGTGGGTGATGCGCGAGATGACCGGTCCGGAGGGTGGGTGCTTCTCGAGCATCGATGCGGACAGCGAAGGAGTCGAGGGACGGTGCTACGTCTGGACGCCGGCCGAGCTCCGCGAGGTTCTCGGAGACGAAGCCGACCTGGCAGCGCAAGCCTATGGTGTGACGGCAGCCGGAAACTTTGACGGACGCTCGGTGCTGGTCGCGGCGATGTCGATCAACTTCGTCGCCGCACGACAGGAAAGGCCGTTGGCAGAAATCGAAGCACGGATGGAGTCGATCCGTGCGCGGCTGCTCGCCGCGCGCCTGCTGCGTGAGCAGCCGACTACCGACCGCAAGCGGATTGGCGCGTGGAATGGCCTGATGCTGTCGGCGTTTGCGGATGCGGCGCGGATCTTCGACAACGCGAGATACCTGGAGGCGGCCGAGCGGCTCGCTGACTTCCTCATGGAGCGTCTCTGCCGGGAGGACCGCGTCGCGCGCAGCTGGATCGAAGGGGGGTCGCTCCGTGCGGGCTTTCTGGAAGATCAGGCCGCGGTGGCCGCCGGGCTCCTCGCGCTGTACGCCGCCAACGGCTCGGGCGAGACGCTCGACCGGGCCCGCGCCCTGGCGCGCACCATGGTACGTGACTTCTGGGATGAAGAAGCGATGAGCTTCTACGATACGGCGCGTGATCACGATGCACTGATCACGCGTCCGCGCGAGCTCACCGACAATGCGACCCCGTCCGCGTCGGCACTCGCGTGCGATGTGCTGCTGCAGATCGCGTCGCTGGACGATGAACCGGCATATCGGCAGATCGCACGCCATCTGACAGGCGCAGTCGCGGGTCCGATGGGGGAGCATCCCATCGGGTTCGGGTACTGGCTTGGCAACGCGGACCGGCTCGTGCACGGCGCCGTCGAGGTTGCGATGGTGCGTACGCCGGACGATCCCGGGATCGCGCTCCTCGATGCAGTGCGGCAGACATACGTCCCGAACCTCGTCCTCGCCCAGGGTACTGGCTCCGAGTCACATGCGCCCGCGCTGCTCCGGAATCGCACACCCGCTGACGGCCGCGCAACTGCCTTCGTCTGCCGTGGCATGAGCTGCGACCTGCCGACGTGGGACCCTTCGCAGCTGGCGCGGCAACTGCGAGAAGCGACCCGCTTCGTGGCGGATTGATATTCCCCATCGCCTCCACGGTCGCCCGGATAGCTTTCCGGCGACGCCCTTTCCGCCTCCACTGTTGCAGCCGAGTGTCATGAGCATCGCCACACGTTCCTTCACGCGCAGCCTCTTTGCAGGCGAGATCCACGACGACCTGATCTTCCCGTATCCAGATTCGCTCGAGGAGCGCGACCCAGCCGAAGCAGCGGTCGTCTCGCGGCTGATCCGTGAACTGAACGCGCTTGTCGGTGACCTGATTCAGCCGGACCGCTTTGACGAGGAGGAGACGCTTCCTGAGCCGGTCATCGAGGCGTTTGGACGTCTCGGTCTGCTCGGTATCAGCATCCCGAAGGACTACGGTGGCCTTGGGCTCTCGAGCGCGGGATATGCGCGCGTGTTCGCGGCCGTGGCTGCGGTCGATGCGTCGCTGGCGGTCCTCGTCGGGGTCCATTGCGGGCTGGGGGGCAAGGCAATCGCGCTCTATGGCAACGCCGAGCAGAAAGCGCGGTATCTGCCGATGCTTGCCCGCGGCGAGACCCTCGCGGCATACGCATTGACGGAACCCGAGACCGGAAGCGACGCGCAGCATATCGTCACAACAGCGCGACTGAATGACGCGGGCACGCACTGGCTGCTCAGTGGCCGGAAATACTGGATCGGCAACGGTCACCGCGCCGGTGTCCTGGCGACGTTCGCGCAGACGCCCGTCGAACGCGACGGTCGCACGGTGATGCGCCCGACGGCTTTCATCATCCGGCCTGACATGCCGGGCTTCCACGTCGAGCGCACTTTCCGCAAGCTCGGCATCAAGGCCTCCACGCAGGCGGAGCTGCGCTTCGACAACCTCGAGGTGCCCATTGATCACGTGCTGGGCGAGGTCGGCAAGGGGTTCACCGTCGCGGTGAATGCCTTGAACGCCGGGCGCCTCAGCCTCGCCGCTGGCTGCACACTGGCCACGCGCAACGTGATCACGCAGTTCGTGCAGTATGCAGAGGAACGCGTGCAGTTCGGGAAACCGCTCGCCGACTTCGAGATCACGCAGCGGAAGATGGCGGACCTGGCGGCAGACCAGTACGCGGCCGACAGCATGATCGGCATGCTGACGGCGCTGATGGCGCGGCCGGATGTGGACGCATCACTCGAAGCGGCGTGCGCGAAGGTGTTCGCCTCGGAGCTGGTGTGGCGCGCGACGGATGAGATGGTGCAGCTCGCAGGCGGGCGTGGCTTCTCGAAGCCGTGGCCCTACGAGCGCCAGCTGCGTGATGCACGCATCAACCGCATCTTCGAGGGCGCCAACGAGATCCTCCGGCTCTACATCGCACTCAATGGTGTACAGGGGCCGGCTGAAACGCTGCAGGAATTCCGCGACGCGCTCAAGGCTCCGATGCAGAACATGGGACTCCTCAGTGAGTTCGTGGTGAGCAAGGTGAAGAGCGTCCTCCGGGTTGGAGACGATGCGACCGTCGAGACTTCGATTCATGCCCGAATCCAGCCGCACCGGAAGTTCCTCGAGAAGCATGTGGCGGAACTTCGTGCGGCAACCGACGCGGCGATCATGGCGCACAAGAAGCAGCTCATCGACCGGCAGATACTGGTTGAACGACTGTCGAACATGGCGATCGAGCTCTTCGCTCGCGCCTGCGTCATCAGTCGTACGCAACGCATGCTGCTCGAGCGCGGAGTGGAGGCGCTGGAACGTGAGCTGCACCTGTGCGACCTCTTCTGCGTGCAGAGCGGACGGCGCTTTCGCGAGCAGCGCGAGAATCTCGTGAGCCTGCAGGATGCCACACGTCGCGCAATCGCGGACGACTTGCGCCAGGCGTCCGGCGCGTTCATCCCCGATTCCGTGCTCGAGGTGCCGCTGGACGTTCGCCGGGAACCGCAGGTTCCCATGCGCACCCCTGATCACGCACTCAGCATTCACTGAGTGCGTGACGCCTTTCCGCCTCGCGGAGGGCGTTGCGCAGGCGCGTGGTTGCGGTCGCGAGCGCCGCTGACGAGTTACGCGAAATCGAGGCCGAGATCGAGCGCCGGCGCGGAGTGGGTGAGCGCCCCGACGCTGATCCAGTCGACGCCGGTTTCCGCGATGGCGCGCACGCGATCGAGCGTCACGCCGCCACTGGCTTCGACAATCGCCTTTCCCGCGACCAGCCTGACACATGCCTGCATCTCGTCGAGCGGCATGTTGTCGAGCATGATCACGTCCGCCCCCGCTGCCAGCGCGCGTTCGACCTGCGCACGTCGGTCTGCTTCGACTTCCACCCGCAGGCCTGTCGGTGCGGCGAGGCGCACTGCCGCAACGGCAGCCGCGATATCGCCACCGACGGCGGCCAGATGGTTGTCCTTGAGCATCGCCATCGATGCGAGGTCCATGCGATGGTTCCGGCCGCCACCGCAGCGCACGGCGTACTTCTCGAGGACGCGCAGGCCCGGCGTGGTCTTTCGCGTGTCGAGGATGTGTGCCGCAGTGCCGGCGATCGCGCGAACGAAGGTGCGTGTCAGCGTTGCGACGCCGGAGAGATGCATCATGTAGTTGAGCGCCACGCGTTCCGCCTGCAGCAGCGCGCGCGACGGGCCAGCTACGCGGAGGATGGCATCGCCGGGTTCAACCGCCGAACCGTCCATGCGCAGCGTCTCCACGCGCACGTGCGGTGAGAGCAGCTGAAAGGCCTCGACAGCCAGGGGCACGCCGCACACCACGCCGGGCTTTCGCGCTGCCAGCACTGCGCTCGACATGGCCGTCGCCGGAATCGTGGCGAGCGTCGTCACATCGTCAAAGGCGCGGTCCTCTTCCAATGCGGCCCGGACGACGCTTCGGAGCACAGCAGCCGTGAGCGGAAATCCGAAGGGGTCGATCGTGGCCTGATGGCTGCTCATTCGCCGGGATCGGCGCCGGGCGCCGGGGGCGCGGTGGGCGTCATGCCGCCGATCGCCACCATCCGGTCAATCGCGCGACGTGCCCTGTCGGCAATCTCGCGCGGAACCGTGATCCGGTGCTCCATCGTCTCGAGGGCGCGAAGGACTTTCGGGAGCGTCGTGACCTTCATGTACGCGCAGCTCGCGCGGTCGTTCGCGGCATGGAAAGTCTTGGTCGGATTCTCGCCGCGCAGCCGATGCAGGATGCCGATCTCGGTGGCCACGATGAATTCCGTCGCGTCGCTCTGGGCGGGGCGCCGGATCATGCCCTCGGTGCTCAGGATCTGCAGCTGCCGGCTGGAGACGGCGCCGCTGCTCACCGCATCGAGCACGCTGGTCGAGCAGCCGCATTCCGGATGCACGAGAAATTCCGCTGCGGGATACCGTGCCCGCATCAGGTTGATGTGCTCCGGATCGATACCGGCGTGCACATGACACTCGCCCATCCAGACCACGATGTTCTCACGCCCGGTGACGCGCTTCACATGCGCGCCAAGGAACATGTCCGGGCAGAAGAGGATGGTGCGATCAGCGGGGATCGCCTGAATCACCTCGACCGCATTTCCTGAGGTGCAGCAGTAGTCCGTCTCCGCCTTGACCTCGGCGGTCGTGTTCACGTAGCTCACGACAACGGCACCCGGATACTCCTGCTTCCATGCGCGCAGCTGTTCGGCGTCGATCGTGGATGCGAGGGAGCAGCCGGCGGCGAGGTCGGGGAGGAGCACGGTCTTCTGCGGGGACAGGATCGCAGCCGTTTCGGCCATGAAATGCACGCCGCAGAATACGATCACCTGCGCATCAGTCCGCGCAGCCTCACGGGAGAGACCGAGCGAGTCGCCGACGTAGTCCGCCACATCCTGGATTTCCGGACGCTCGTAGTTGTGGGCGAGGATGACGGCGTTCCGTTCCTTCGCCAGCGCACGGATCTTCCCGTGCAGGACTGTGTCATAGTGCGATTCCAACGCCGTCATGCCGTCCTCACCATTCAATGTGCGTTTCGCGCCACTTTCGCTTGGCGCGCGGGAAGTCGCTGCGGAAGTGCCCGCCCCGACTCTCCTTCCGAAGCAGCGCAGCCTGCACGATCATGCGGGCCGTCTGCACCATGTTCAACTCCTCGGTGGCGCCAACGGGCAGCCGCGCCTCGATCGCGTCCAGTTCGGTCGCAGCGGTGCGCAATCCGCGCGCGGTGCGATCGATTCCCGCGTACGTCCACATCGTGTTGCGAATCGTGTCCGCCGCGACCTGCGCCGCGCCACGATCGCGAAGCACCGGGACGTCCCATGCCTCGGTTGGCGGCGCGGCAACGCCCGGCGCACTCAACCCACGGACATCAAGCGAGACGCGCTCGGCGAACACCAGCCCTTCCAGCAACGAGTTCGACGCAAGGCGGTTGGCCCCGTGCACGCCGGTGCACGCGACTTCGCCACAGGCGTACATGCCGGGAATTGTCGTCCGACCATCGAGGTCCGTCACTACTCCACCCATCATGTAATGCGCCGCCGGCGTGACTGGAATGAGATCGCGTCGCGGGTCCACGCCTCGTGCCGTACAGAGCGCGAAGATGCCCGGAAACCGTGTGTCGAAGTCCGTGATCGCGCGGGCATCGAGATGCACGACACCGCTCCGGACCTGGGCGCGGAAGATCTCGCGCGCGACGATGTCGCGCGGCGCGAGTTCCGCCAGCTTGTGCTTTTCCGGCATGAATCGTCGGCCGGTACCGTCGAGGAGCGTTGCTCCCTCGCCACGCACCGCTTCACTGATCAGCGCCAGCGGGTTTTCGCTCGTGGCGAGTGCCGTCGGATGGAACTGCACGAATTCCATGTCCGCCATGCGCGCGCCTGCGCGATGCGCGATGGCGAACCCGTCACCGGTCGCAACGGTCGGATTGGTGGTGTGGCGGAAGACCTGTCCCAATCCCCCGGTCGCGAGGACAACCGCATCCGCGATGACTTCGACCGGTCGCCCGTCGATTGCGGCGCGGACGCCGATGCAGCGGCCGTCCACGAGTATCAGGTCGAGCACACGTGCCGTCTCGAGCACCTTGACGTTCGGGGAGGCCTGCACGCGTTCGATCAGGGTGCGCGAGATCTCGGCGCCCGTCTGGTCGCCGCGCGCATGAACGATCCGTCGCCGCGAGTGCGCTGCTTCCTTCCCGAGCTTGAATCCGCCGGCTGCCGTGCGGTCGAACCTGGCCCCCGCCTCCACCAGTTCCCGCACGCGATCAGGCCCTTCCCGAACGAGGACATCGACCGCCTCGACGTCGCAGAGCGCCGCGCCAGCGGCAAGTGTGTCGCGACGATGCAGGTCGGGACTGTCTCCCGCACCGAGTGCGGCGGCGATGCCGCCCTGCGCCCACATCGTGTTCGAGTCGCGAAGCGTGCGCTTCGTCATCAGCAGCACCGGGCCCTGTGCGGCGCATCGCCACGCCGTGAAGAGGCCGGCCACGCCGCTCCCCACCACGAGGACGCGAGTGTGCAAGCGCTCGATCATGCGCGGGCTCGATCAGCGGGGAGCACGGAAATCACGCGCCCGCGGCGTCGCAGCAGGGGGCCGATTCGCGCGACCTGAACGACCGGCTGGGCGTCCATGGGCCCGGGATCCCCAACGGCCTCCGGCGCCTCGGTGGCAACGAACCGATAGAGTTGCGCCGGCCGCCCGGTTCCCGACGCCCGCTGCTCACGTGTCGGCCTCACGATGCCAAGCCCTTCCACCTGTCGACGGAAATTTCGCTTGTCGAGCTCGCGGCCGAGAATGACTTCGTACACGCGCTGCAGCTCACTGAGTGTGAATCGCTGCGGCAGCAGCTGGAATCCCACGGTGGTGTATTCGAGCTTGTTGCGGAGCCGCGTGAGCGCATACTCGATGATTCGACGGTGATCGAGTACAAGCATGGGGAGTGCCGACACCGCCCACCAGCGGGCGGGCCGACTCGCGTCCTCCTCGACTGCATCGGCAGCGACGAGCGCATAGTACGCCACGGTCACAACGCGCGCGCCGGGGACGCGGTCGATGTCCCCGAACGTGAACAGCTGCTCGAGCCAGACCGTGCCTGCGCTGGCGACGTCATTGAGCGCGCGCCGGGCAGCGAGATCGACTGATTCGTCAGACCGTACCCGGTCGCCAGGCAGGCGCCAGATCGCATCACTGGGCGCGAGCAGGACATGGAGCGCGTCGTCGCGAATCGTGAAGACGGCAACGTCGATCCCGACGTCGATCCGACCGGCGTCGGGTGCTGCCTCAGCCCGGTTGGTGTCAGTCATACACGATAATAGTGTTTGGGGAACACGAATGGAACCGGTACCCCGAAAGGCTGTCTTGCGGGGGTTGGCGGCAGACCGGTATCCGTGGCGGCCCCGCGATGCCGCGCTGTCGAGGGTCAGCGCGCGGCCTCTGGTGAGACGCCTCACCGTGAGATGCGACGATTCGCTTGCCGCACCAATCCACGCTGACGAGCTTTCCCGCCTCATGCGACTTCTTCTCGCGGTCCTCGCCGTTCTGTCACTCGTACACGGTGGCCTGCTGTTCATATCGCCATCGAGCGCGCCCGCACTCGAGGTCGCTGGCACCGGGCCAAGCGTGGGCGTGGTGTTCGACATGGGCGGCCGGGGCGACAAGTCGTTCAATGACGGCGCATTTCTTGGCGCAGACAGTGCCACGCGCCTGCTGCAGGCCAGGGTGCAGTTCATCGAACCCGGCGACGGCTCGGATCGGGAAGCGGGGCTCCGGCTCCTCGCGTCGGAGCACCGTGATCTGGTCGTCGGTGTCGGGTTCATTTTCAGCGATGACCTGACCGAACTCGCACGCGAGTACCCGGACGTGAATTTCGCCGGTGTCGACTTCGCATTGAGTTTCGACAGCACGGGCGCCGTGATCCCTCCCCCACCGAATGTTGCGGCGCTCAAGTTTCGCGAGGAGGAAGGTTCATTTCTCGTTGGCGCGTTGGCGGCACTGGTCGGCGGGTCAAAGAAGCTCGGGTTTCTCGGCGGCATGGACATCCCGCTCATTCACAAGTTCGAGGCGGGCTACAAGGCCGGCGTGCTGCACGTCTGCAAGGACTGCACGGTGATCGCGCAGTATGCCGGCGTCACGCCGGAAGCATTTCGCAATCCAGGCAAAGGCAAGGAACTCGCGTTGAGTCAGTACCAGCAGGGTGTGAACGTGATCTTTCACGCCAGCGGCTCCACCGGACTGGGGATGTTCGAGGCGGCGCGCGCGATGGGGCGCGGACGGTACGGCATCGGCGTTGACGCCGACCAGTATTCGGAGGCGCCTGGTTACGTGCTGACGTCGATGGTCAAGGGCGTCAACAACGTGGTCTACGACACGATCAGGCGCGCGCGCGAGGGCAGCTTTTCCGGGGGCATCTTCTCGTATGGGCTGAAGGAGAAGGGCGTCGGCTACGTCTACGACGAGCACAACAAGGCGTTGATCCCCGACGCGGTGCGCGCGCGTCTGCTGGAGCTGGAGCGCGACATCATCGCCGGGAAGATCACCGTGCCGAGCACACGACCGTGAGTTCGACCGGCGCGCGGCAGGCTGCGGTCCGCATGACGGGCGTGCGGAAGAACTTCGGTCCGGTGCAAGCGAATCGCGACGCATCGCTCGAGGTTGCGGCTGGCGAGATTCACGCCGTCGTGGGCGAGAACGGCGCGGGCAAGAGCACGCTGCTGCGCGTGCTGAGCGGGATGTATGCGCCGGACGGCGGCACGGTCGAGGTGTTTGGCCGCAACGTGACGGGGTGGAGCACCGCCGACGCGATCGCTGCCGGTGTTGGCATGGTGCATCAGCATTTCATGCTGGTACCGACATTGACGGTGGCGGAGAACGTCGTGCTGGGCCGTGAACCGATGTCGGGCCTGACCTTCGATCGCCGGCAGGCTGAATCGTCGCTCGAGGAGTTGAGCCGGCAGACGGGCCTGGCGTGTCAGCCGTCGCGGCTCGTGTCCGACCTGAGTGTGGGTGAGGCGCAGCGCGTCGAGATCCTCAAGACGCTGTATCGGGGCGCGAGGCTGTTGATTCTCGATGAGCCGACGGCGGTGCTGTCGCCGCCGGAGGTTGACGAGCTGTGGAAGGTGTTGCGGACGGTGCGCGACTCCGGTGCAACGATTGTGCTGGTGACGCACAAGCTGGACGAACTGATGGATGTGACGGATCGCATCACGGTGATGCGTCACGGTGCGACAGTGGCACGAATGACGACGTCGGAGACGACGCCGGCGGCGATCGCGACGGCGATGGTGGGGCGCGCGGTGCGGCTGGGCGCGAACGGGATGCCGGTTGGCGCGGAGCCGTCGCCGGAGCTCACGGCTGCGGGGGGCCCCCCCGAACAAAACATCGTCGCTACCGGCCGTGATCGCATCACCCGATCCGCGCCCGCTGCCATCGTCTCCACGCCGCCTCCCACGTACACCGACGCCCCTCGGCTTCACCTCTCGCACGTCACAGTCGCGGGCGCGCGCTCACGGCGCGCGGTGGACGACGTCACACTGACCGTCGCTCCCGGCGAGATCCTCGGCATCGCGGGCGTCGAAGGCAATGGCCAGACGGAACTCATCGAAGCCATCGCAGGCCTTCGCGCCGTCGTCAGCGGCAGCATCAGCGTCGATGGCACCGATGTCACGCGGTTCCCGATTGGCAAACGCCTCGCGTACGGCATCACCCACATCCCCGAAGATCGCCATGCGCGGGGCCTGGTGCTCGACTACTCGATCGCCGACAATCTCATTCTCGGCAGGCAAAAGCACTACTCACGCAGCGGCAGCATCGATCGCGCGCGTACACTCGCCTTCGCGCACGATCGCATCAAGGCCTTCGACATCCGGCCCGCCGATCCTGCCGCGCCTGCGCGTACACTGAGCGGCGGAAACCAGCAGAAGATCGTCGTCGCACGCGAAATGCCGGCGGACTTCCGCGTGCTCCTCGCCGCTCAGCCCACGCGCGGCGTGGACGTCGGGGCCATCGAGTTCATTCACGATCAGCTGCGTGCAGCGCGACGCGGCGGCAAGGCGATTCTGCTCGTGAGTGCGGAACTGCATGAGATCCTCGCCCTCAGTGACAAGGTTGCCGTGATGTATCGTGGCCGGATCGTGACGGTCATGCCGCGCGCCGATGCCAGTGAAGCCGTGCTCGGACCGTGGATGACCGGAGCGCAGTCGTGAACGCGACTGCCGTGACGGCGTTCGAGGAAGCCGTGCTGCCGACACTCACGGCCCTGATCGTGGCATTGGTTGCAGGTGACCTCCTGATCCTGTCGTATGGTCAGGCACCGGGCGAAGTGTGGCGCCTGATGCTGACCGGTACGTGGGGCAATGCCTATGGCATCGGCCAGGTTCTCTACAAGGCGACGACGCTGGTGTTCACCGGCCTCAGTGTCGCGATCGGATTACGGGCGGGCCTCTTCAACATCGGCGCCGAGAGCCAGCTTGCGGCCGGCGGATTCTGTGCCGGTGCGCTCGGGTTGCTGTTGCCAACAGGCCTCACCCCATGGGTGGCGATTCCGATGTGCCTGCTGGCGGCAATGATCGGCGGGGCGCTCGTCGGGTTCATTCCCGGCGTGCTGCGCGCGCGCTTCGGGGCACATGAAGTGATCGCGACGATCATGCTCAACTTCATCGTGCTCGCATTCCTCAACTGGGCCATCTCGGCAACAGGGCTCGCGGTGAAGGAGACGCTTCACACGCCGGCCGTGGCGACCACGGCGATTCCCAGACTGGCAGCGTATGTGCCCGCGTTCCACGGTTCAGCGGCGAACGGCACGATCGTCGTCGCACTGCTGGCCGTCCTGATCATGGCGTGGCTGTTGTTCCGCTCGCGCTTCGGCTACGAACTGCGCGCCGTTGGATTGCAGCCACTGGCAGCAGAGTCAGGTGGGATCAGGGTTCCACGCGTCTGGATCACGGCGATGGTATTGGCCGGCGCTACGGCAGGACTCGGCGGCACCAACTTCGTGCTCGGCTACAAGAACTACTTCGAGGATGGTTTCTCGGGCGGTGCGGGCTTTCTCGGTATCGCCGTCGCACTCGTTGGACGGAACAATCCCTTTGGCGTCCTGCTTGCGGCACTCTTCTTTGCCACGTTGTCGCAGGGTGGACTGGCGATTCACGCCCTGGTGCCGAAACAGATGGTGGAAGTGCTGGAGGGGATCGTGATTCTGGCCGTCGCCATCAGCGTGCCGGAAGTGCGGCGCCTGTTGCGTGCGCGTCCGCTGCGTGGCGCGGCGTCATCGACGCCAGCGGAGGCGTGACCCGATGAAGATGCTCGGGCTGCTCCTGCTCCAGACACTGCGAATCGCCATTCCATATCTGTTCGCTGCGTCCGGTGGCGTGCTGGCGGAGCGCGCGGGAATTGTCAGCCTGACGCTCGAGGGGTTCATGCTCTCGGGGGCGTTCTGTGCCACGCTGGGCAGCTTCTATTTTCACAGTCCGTGGATGGGCGTGCTGTTCGGTCTCCTGGGCGGCTCGCTGTTCGGCGCGCTGCACGCCGTGGCGACCATCCGATTCAAGGCGGACCAGATCGTGAGCGCTGTCGCGATCAACCTGATGGTCGTGGGCCTGACCCGCTTCTTCCTCCGTCTCGCGTTCGACAGCTCCAGCAACTCGCCGCGTGTGGCCGGATTCGGCAGCGATGGCACCGCGGGTGCGATGGCCACCTTTGCCAATCCGCTGATCTGGCTAGGCATCATCGTGATGCCGGCGCTGGCCTGGGTCATAGGCCGGACGCGGTTTGGTCTCAGAGTCCGCGCCGTGGGAGAGAAGCCGGAAGCCGCGACGACGCTGGGCGTGTCGGTCAACAGAATCCGCTACGGCGCCGTTGTCACTTCCGGGGCACTGGCTGCCCTTGGCGGCGTGTATCTCGCGCTCGACCAACACCAGTTCACGGACCAGATGACGGCCGGACGCGGTTTCATCGCACTTGCGGCGGTGATCTTCGGACGCTGGACCGCCGTACGGGCCGGCGTGGCCTGCCTGCTGTTTGCGTTCGCCGAGGCGGTGCAGATTCAGGTGCAGGGAGCCGGTGTGCTGCCATCGCAGTTCGTGTCGATGATTCCCTACGTTCTCACTCTCGTGGCGCTGGCCGGCGTGGTTGGCCGATCGGTGCCGCCGGCTGCGCTCGGACGCGCCGAAGGATGATGTCTTGGCACTGATCGAGGTAGTGGCACCTTCGTTCGCCGACGCCGGTGTTCCACCATGGCTCGTATGGACCATCGGGCTCACGCTGACAGGCGCCACGATCTGGCAGCTGCGCCGCGTGCCGCGCGAGCTGGTGATCCTGATGATCACCGCGATGATCGACATGATCGGCGTGTTGATGATCCTGCCGCTGCTGCCATTCTTCGCGCAGCGGCTGGGCGCGGGCGGACTGATGGTTGGCCTGCTCGTGTCGAGCTTTTCGCTGGCGCAGTTGCTCAGCGCGCCGCTCTGGGGACGCTTGAGTGACAAGTGGGGTCGGCGACCGGTGATCATGGTGTCGCTGCTCGCGAGCGCGATTTCGTACACGGTCTTCGGGTTTGCGCATTCGCTGGTCGTGCTGTTTCTGTCCCGGATCGTTCAGGGCGCGGGCGGCGGCACCGTCGGCGTCATTCAGGCGTATGTGGCCGACGCGACAAAGCCGGAAGATCGTACGAAGGCACTTGGTTGGCTTTCGGCGGCAACGAACTTCGGCGTGGCGATCGGCCCGGTGCTCGGCGGTTATTTCGCGACCCTTGGCCGGCAGCAGGTGGCCGGCGGCCACTGGCCGCAGTGGACGGGCGATGCGGCGCCTGGTCTTGCCGCGGCCACTCTCTGCCTGCTGAACATCGTGTTCGCGTGGAAGTACCTGCCGGAATCGCGCGTGAAGCATGTGCTCGCCCCGGGCGAGCAACCCGTGCCAAGAAAGTCCGGCACCAGCATGGCGGCAGTGGCGCGCGTGGTCTCGCATCCGGCAGAAGCCCCATCACGTCTGATCTGGATCTATGCGATCGCGATCGGCGCATTTCAGGGCCTGACCTCGATTCTCGCGCTTTTTCTCAACAAGCGCTTCAACGCCAACGAAGCGACGATGGGGCTGCTCTTCGCGTACGTCGGCGTCATGAGCGTGATCACGCGGGTGTTCGTGCTTGGCAAGATGGTGGATTGGCTTGGTGAGGCCCGCCTGTCGCGTCTCGGGACGGTCCTGCTGGCGTTCGGCACCGCTGCGCTGCCCTTTGCACCGAGCGTCGGCTGGGCTGCGCTGTGCATCGCGTTCTGGCCGCTTGGAACCGCATTCACGTTCCCCGCCGTCACTGCGATGCTGAGCAAGGTGATCTCCAACCAGGATCGCGGGCTCTACATGGGTGTGCAACAGACGTTTGGCGGTGCATCCCGCGTCGTCTTCCCGATCGCACTTGGCTGGGCCTTTGATCACATGACACGAGGCGCGCCGTTCTGGATCTCGGCGGCGCTGGTGATGTTCACACTGACGCTGAGTTTTTCACTCCCGGCCAGTGTCACTGCGCGTCGCGTGGTGACGCCGTAGCACGCCCGATGGTTGCCGCATGAGACGCGGGTGCGAACAGCAGCACGAGGTCCACCACACCGGTGCAGTGCCAGCTGGTGCGCAGCTGATCGGTCGCGGCGCAGCGCCACATCAGCGCGTACCGGCACCGCGCGACGCCACCCGAAACACTGATCCGCCACGAAGCAAACCGGTCCTCCCTGGAGCCGCCCAGATGCGTTACCACAGCACCATCGTCCTGCTTCTCTCAGTCACCGCCGCCGGGTTCCTGCAGGCACAACCCGGGCAGGGAAACCGCGGCACGCCGATCCGTGCCGGCGAGGACTGTCCCGCGGGCATGACGGAGGTTCGGCCGCGGAACTGCCAGCCACCAACCATCGCACCGCCGAGCATACTCGACTACCGGCCGCGCTCGACGCTGGTGGCACCGGCGCATGCGATCCCAAAGGCCAGGTTCCCGGTGATCGACTTTCACGGCCATCCGAACAGCCAGCTCGATTCGGAGGCCGGATTGGCGGAACTGGGCGCGCAACTCGATGCACTCAACGTGCGGATGATGATCGCGGCCAACAACGTCACCGGTGAGGCACTGGTTCGGCAAATGACGCAGATCAGGTCATCGCCCACGATGCGTGATCGTGTGCGCCTGCTGGCGGGTGTGAATTTCCGTGACGTCGGACCCGGCTGGGCCGAGAAGGCCGTGGCGCAACTCGAGGCGGATGTCGCCGCCGGTGCGGTCGGAATCGGCGAGATCGGCAAGGGACTGGGGCTGTCCACGCGCAAGGCGGACGGGACACGCCTCAAGATCGATGATCCGGCACTGTCGCCGATCTGGGAGGCCGCGGCACGACTCAAGCTGCCCGTCTTCATCCACACGGCAGATCCGCAGGAGTTCTGGCAACCGCTGGACATGAACAACGAGCGCTGGCTTGAACTCGCGCTCTTTCCCGGCCGACGCTATCCGCCGGAGCAGTATCCGTCGTTTGAAACGCTGATGCAGGAACGCGACAACATGCTGCGCCAGAACCCGCGCACGACTTTTGTCATCGCGCACCTTGGCTGGCATGCCAACGATCTCGGGCGGCTGGCGAAGATGATGACAGCGATGCCCAATCTGTATTCCGAGGTCGGCGCGGTGCTCTACGACATCGGCCGGCAGCCGCGCGCCGCGCAGGAGTTCTTCATCCGCTTCCAGGACCGGATCCTGTTCGGCAAGGACTCGTATCAGCCGGAAGAGTACCCGTACTACTGGCGCGTCTTTGAAACGCGCGACGACTATTTCGACTACTACCGCCACTACCACGCCTCGTGGAAGCTCTACGGCATTGACCTGCCGGACGTCGTCCTGAAGAAGGTGTACTTCGGCAACGCGCTTCGCATCACGTCACGACTGCCGCAGACCGGCTGGCCAGCGATCCCACGGTGAGCGATGTTCGGTGCGCGGGTTTGCTCACGGAATGCGCCGAAGCTCCAGCAGCGCGTCACCCTGGACGAGCGCGTCCATCGCGGCCCAGCCACTGATCACCGAACCGAACACGGTGTAGCGGCCGTCGAGGTGCGGCTGTGGTGACAGTGTGAAGAAGTACTGGGATCCGCCGGTGTCGGGACCGGACAGCGCCATGCCGATCGCACCGCGCGCGTACCACAACCGGTTCAGCTCATCCGGAATGGCGTAGCCCGGCCCGCCACCACCCGTGCCACGGGGATCGCCGTCCTGCGCGACGAATCCCGGCACAACGCGGTGGAAACGCGTGCCGCGATAATAGCCGTCCCGCATGAGTGCGAGGATGTTCCACACCGTCAGCGGCGCAACGTCTCCGCGCAGTTCTGCGACAATCGTGCCGTGCGCCGTCTGCCATGCGAGCGTTGGCCGTTGGCCGCGTACCGACGGCCATGCGATCTCGCGGACGATGCGCGCGTAGCTCGTGTCTGCGAAACGCGGCGCGCTGACAGACCGCGCAGCGGCAACGAGCTGAGGCAACTGGGCCACGGCTCGTGCGGTTCGCAGATCGACAGGGAGTTCGATGTTCCTCGCCAGCGAATCCGGCACGGCGCCGTGATCACGCGCATGGATGGCGCCGAGCGATCGAAGTATCGCAAGCTGCACATCCACGCCGGAGCTGTTCGAGGTCTCGCGACGATACGCATCAACGAGCGAGGCGACATCGGCGGCGCGCCCGTGCCTGCCCAGCGCCGCCGCGGTGGCCTCACGGACATCATCGTCCGCATCGAGCAATGCGGACGCGAGCGCCGCACGCATGGCTGGCGTAAGCGAGTCGCGGGCAACGCTCGCGATCATACCGATCGCGCGCGTGCGAATCTGCCACGCGGTATCACGCGCCGCGTCGAGCGCCAGTGCGCTGAATCCGGGACCGGGCTTCGCTCGCGCATACTCGAGCATCACCTGCCGTGCGCGCGGATCCCCATCGACAGTCGGCAGCATCACGGAGTGTGCGGTGACTGAATCACGACGGAGCGCTTCGGCGAGCACGGAGCTGCGACGCGCCCACACCGTGTCACGATTCCAGAGAGCGGTCCAACCCGCATGCCCCGCCGCGAGATGTTGCGCCAGTGCCTCGGATACGGCGAGCCGTACGTTCACGTCCGGTTCACGCTCGAGCATTTCGAGGAGATCGGCACCGGTGCCGGTGGAGTCATAACTCCCAACCGTGCGTGCGGCTGCAATGCGCACATGCGCTTCCGCCCGGCGCAGCTGGCGTACGGCGATGCGCCGCGCGCTGTCACGCAACGCGGGCTCGGTCACCAGAGGCAGCGCAAGCAGGCGAATCGCATGCTCTGCGATTCGTGGATCGCGACCCGCCGCCCAGCGCAGCGCCGGCCGCGTGGCAGTGGTCGAGCGCAGCCGGGCGAGGGCCCAGAATGCACTCCACCGCACAACAGGTGTCACGGCCGGTGCGTCAGCCATGCTCGCGACTGCCGCGTGATCGCTGATCCGGGCGGCCACGCCAGCCTGCAACAACGTTGCGAGTGTTGGCGCCGGTAACTTCAGCGCGCCACGCGCCACGGCGGCGAGTGCGTCACCCACGCTGCGACAGGCACTGCCGATCTCACCCAGTGACCATGCGGCCGCGGTTCCAGTCACCACCTCGCGCTGCAGCGCACGCTCCAGCCCCGGGCACGCGGATGAATCGTGCGCCACACCGAGCGCGAAGGCTGCCTCGGCGGTGCCGATCGTGTCACGGCCCCTGAGCGTCACGCGTTGACGGAGAAACGGATACAGCGCCTGAATTCTGTTGCGTCCGATCGTGCGAATCGCGGCGTGCCGGACAGCGGGTTCAGTCGATTGCATGGCGCGCATCACGACGACCGAGTCCGGCAGCCGCGCGTCCTCGATACGGAGGAGCGCAGCCCAGCGTGCGACGTCGTCATCGGAGAGCGTACTGCGCTGCGCGGAGGCGCCGAGTGGTATTGCGATGAGCGCGGCGGTCAGCCAGACACGGAACATGTGATCGGTGGTGGAGAGAGCGTGAGCACCGCAGCGCGACGCTCCAGGCTCCAAGCTCCACCACCGTCACCAAGTTTGCAATTCCACTCCCGGACAGAACCAATATTCCGGAGTGGGGTCAGGCGAAGGGATTTGCGTCGAGATGCGCGGTGATCGCGGCCCCGAACGCATCCAGCGAATACGATGTGCCGCTTGGCCAGTCCCGGGTGTTGATGGCGTACGCCCAGTCCGTGCCGTCGGAACGTGAGACGGCCAGCGTAGACGAGCCCGGTGTGCTGCCTGAGCGCGCCGCTCCGGCCATGCGCCCGCCGTTTCCCCACACGGCGTGGCGATGGATGAACTGCACCATGGCCTGCGCCGAGGCACCAAGTCCGGCGTTGGGGTCACCAACCTCGTTGATCTCGCCGCACCCGCCGTACACTGCCGGCACCCGCTTCGATGAGGTGAGTGCAAGGGGATCGAGACCGAGGCCCTGATCCTCGACGATGGCCATGGAGTTCGTGCGTTGCGCCGCGCGCGTTGGAAACTGGATGACTTCCGGGATACCGTCCGGCTGCAGTATTGCCGTTCGCAGAAAATTGAAGAAGCTCTGCCCGGTGACATGCTCCACCAGGGCACCGGCGACGAGGTATCCGATATTCGAGTACCTGGTGTTGGTGCCGGGCGTGAAATCGAGATTCCTTTCGTACACGTAGCGCGCCATGTCACGCTTGGTGACCGGCTGCGACAATCCGAGATCGAGCGCGACCTGTCGCATGTTGTAGGTCGGATCTCCGGACACCGCCGTATCATACCCGCCGCCGTGATCGAGCAACTGTTGCACCGTGATCGTGGTGCTTCTCGCATCCTTCGGGTGCGTGAATCCAAGACGCGGGAAGACCCGCGTGTCGGGAGCGAGCTGGCCGGTGTCATACAGTCGTTGCACGGCGGCGGCAAGGAACATCTTGCTGCAGCTCGCGAGGAGAACGCGATCTCCGGGCTGTGTGGATCGATACCCCGTCTCCGCCCATGTGTATCCACGCGAATGGCGAATGACACCGTTCTTCGCCACGGCGATCTGTGCTGCGCGAACTCCGTTGGCCCGCATGAATTTCTTCATCAGCGCGTCCAATCCGACCAGTGCGGGAATCGAACTGCCAATGACCTTCCAGCGCCGGGCGTTCGGTATGTCCTGCGCGGCAAAGATGGCGGCGAACCGCGTCGCCGAGCCACTGCCGCCGCCCTGAACGCAGATCGGATACCGCCCCTGCCGCACCTGTCGGTCGAACTCCGCCTGATACTCACCGCCGGTCAGTCCGTGGCGCGCGACCCACGTCCCGACCACATCATCGGTGAACATCGAGCAGTACGTGTGGTCGCCTGAGAGCGTCACGTAGGCCGGCCGGTAACCGGCGAGCTTGTGCCCTGCGAGCTGCGTCTCCGCATCGAAGGTCGTTTGATACTCGCTCGCGGTATCTGACGCATCGACCTGCCACTTCACATAGGTCGGATTCGCGTGCCAGACGGCTGCGTATCGCCTGTCCGATGGTGTGCCATACATCGCAACGGAACGCAGCCGCATCCGACCATCGCGTGCGACCTTGTTGAGGTTGTCGAAGGTGCCGGCATTGGCCTCGGGGCCGACGGGTACACCGTGACGCGCGAACCATCCGCCGCGAATCCCTTGCTCGAAGACTGCCGCAAAGACGGCGGAGCCCACCGGGCCTGTTGCCGAGATGAGTACCGGCACGTAACCACGCGGCGTCCACGTATCGAAGAACGACTGATAGCCCGCGGCATTGACACCGTGTACCGCGACGAAGCCCGGCCCCGCCCGCTTCACCCAGACGGCCGCGTATCTGGGATCCGATGGTTCGCCGTAGACGCTGAGCGAGATCATCCGGAATCCAGCCTGCCCGAGCCGGTCAAAGTGCGACTGATGCTGCGCGCCTGTCGCGCCATGATATGCTTCGAACACATTTCCCCCTGCGTCTCTTGTCATGTCCTGCCGCGCCTGGGTTGCCCCGCGCAGACTCACGCAGCGATAGACGCACGGCGTGGCGACTCGCTCTCGCAGCCGCACTCCAGTCTGGTCTGCTTTCGTGGTGCCACAGCACCTGTGAGTGCCTCAGCCGGCGAGTCCACGCCGGCGCACATTCAGCGTGCGATTCGCGTCACCGGGTGCCATGTATCGCGCTGCACCATGTCCTCTGACGTTTCGGTGCGCCGGAGCAATTCAGCGCGACCATCTCCGTGGACGGCCACGACACCGGGCTGTCCGAACGAAAAGCTGCTCCCGTCGCTGATGAAGTACGCGCCCGAATCCATCATGATGAGGCGATCACCGCGCGCGAGCACTGGCAACCGCCACGCCAGACTCGCCACATCACCAAGGTGACAGATCGGTCCGACAATGCGGTACACCATGTTCGCCGCCGACACCGGGCGTGCCTGCCGATGCGCAACACCCATCTGGTGAAACTCATCGCACGCACCAGGTGCGACGGCAGTACCGACATCGGTCACGGCATAGCTGAACGGTTCGTCCGCGCGAAGCTCGAGCACAGTGCTGAGCAGCGACTGCGCGTCGGCCGAGAGCGCACGGCCCGGCTCCATCACCAGTTCAGGGAGATGCAGCGCGTGGTCTGTGCAGAATGACGAGACGCGATTGCAGACCCACTCCGAGTAGGCGGCGGGGCTGAGCGTCCACGAGGGATCAGGCGCATCCGGTGGCACCCCGAAGGTTCGAGCGAGGCGGTCGGCTCGGCCCTCGAGTGGGACAACGGTGGGCACTGCGAGCGAACCGCCCACGTCGAGCATCTGGCAGTGCCAGTCGATTGCCGCCCGAAGCTGTCGTGCGAATGCGAGCATCGGATCGAGATGACTCGCAACATCAGCGGTCGAGCGCATGTAGGTCCCGCGATGGGCGTGCAGGCTGACCGGGTTCAGCCATGGATCGCTCATCGCGTCGCGCACGATGGAGATGGTGCTGTCGTCCATCGCGAGACCGAACTGGCCGGAGACCCCGGGTGAGGTGAGACGAAACCCGACGCGTACGGTGCGCTCGAGGCGACGCGCGATTGCCGCAACGCGCTTCATCTCCTCGCGGTGATTGAGGTGAATCACCTTGATGCCACTGGACACTGCCCACCCGAGCGACTCATCAGACTTGGCGGGGCCATTGTAGATGATCTGATCGGCTGGCACGCCGAGGGAGCGCACCAACCACAGTTCGTGCTCGGAAATCACCTCGGCCTGCGCACCGTGGGCAAACAGCATGGCGAGCATCCCCGGCACCGGATACGTCTTGACCGAGCAGCACACCGTTGGACGCAACGTTGCCGAGCCCTGACCGAACGCATCCATCGCGCCGAGGAGTTTCGGCACATTCAGGATGTGCATCGGTGATCCGAACTGACGTGCGAGCGACTCGAGGCGCACGCCGTGCAGCGACAGTCCGTCCTGATGCGAGTCATACCCCCAGTATGACCAGGGGATGCGCCGCGGATCATGGCGCTGGACACACCAGTCGTGCGCGCGCCGGCGCACCCACTGCTTTGCCCCTCTCGTCATCGGAACAGGTTCCGGTAGCTCGAGCGCGGGTATCGCATCCAGTTCCACATGTGCTGGCGTCGATCACTCAGCGCTGGTCGCGGGTCGTCCTCTGCGCGAACGAAATCGAAGACGTCACCCGTCTTCATCCACGAGAGCCAACGCTGGTGTGTGTTGCGGTCGAGCCGACCTCCGATTCGCTGTGCGCGAAGCAGCGACTGGAACAACCACTGATTGCAGAATCGCTGGTCGGCGGCGTTGTCGGTTCGCTCCGTTGGCCTGGACTCGGAGACCATCGAATCGACCTCATTGATGGCTCCGCGCGCGGCCGCGTGAACGATTCGGGGGAGCGGCAAGCCACGGCTGATCTCGAAGTTCATCTGACCGTAGAAGCGAGGGTTGAAGTCCATCAGGTAGAAGTGATCACCATCGACGGTATGGATAAACTCCGCTTCGAAGACTCCGAAGTACCCGGTGGCTCGCGCAAGGGCTTCGATCTTGGCCTTCTGTTTCGGCACCACCGCCCGACCCTCGAACGCGATGCCGACGCCGATCCGGATCGGGATCTGAAAGATCTTCAGCGAGGCGCGAGCGGCGCGCAGTGTGCCTGTCTGATCGATGAAACCGGAGACGCTGTACGTCTCCCGCTGCGCCTCTGGCATGTAGCGCTGCACGAGCGGCCACTGAATGTCGGCCGGCGCGTCGCGAAGGAACTCGGGGACGAAGAACCCGGGAACGCGCATCGCGTCGACGGCGGCCCGCAGCTCGCTCGCCGTCTGTGCGACATAGCCCTTCACCTTGACCGCGAGCCCAGCCTGGGTCCGCGCCTTGACGATCACCGGGAAGCCACCATCACGTGTGAGCGTCTCACCGAGTTCCCTGACCTCGTCCATCGACGTCGGCATGTACGTCGTCGGATACGGAACGCCCTGCGCTGCTGCATGTGCGTAGAGCCGCGATTTGTCGAGCAGTCCGATCGTTGCCTCGGCCGAGGGCTGATGGAGCAGGAAGTGCTCACGCAACGCGTCCTGCCGTTGCGCCATCCACCACGCGCTGTCGTCGGAGGTGGGATACAGGAACGTGCCGGGCATGCGCCCACCAAGCTCCAGCATCCAGGCGGTGTATTCGCTGGAAAACACGCTGGCGGGGGCGACGACGCGGTGCGAGCAGAATCGGCTTGTCGCTGATCGCGACACGTTCTCGGATGCGTCTGCCACGGTGACGGGCACGCCGGCACGGCCAAGATCTCGCACTGCCGCCAGGGTGCCGTAATAGTCGGGGTCACCGAGCAGCGCACCAACGCAAGGCCGGATCAAAACGCGTCCACGTGCGCGCCGCTGAACCCAATTCTGGGTTGCGCCCCTGGCGCCCCGCTGCAATTCAATGAAGAAAGTCTGAGAAACGGCATTCCGACGTGATGACGATCGAGGGGAGGTCTCAGACACGATTCCGTCGGGCGTGCCGACGCACGCGACCGGGCAACCTGATGGCCAGTGTCGTTGTTGCCAGACCCGGTGCAGACGACCCGTGGGAGCCAGCCTGACGGGACCCGTCTCCGTTCAGGGAGTGGCAGACGCCGGACGGATGGGAGAGAGCCACAGCGTTCACCGCAGAATCTACTGGTCCGGGCAAGAACGGAAACACTTGGATTCTTGCGGCGTGAAGGCATCGGTCTGGGCCCGCTCGCCAGCCGGCTGCCGAACCCCTCGTCCAAGCGCAGCACGAGGGGTTCGGGATGCGAAGGCTCAGAAGATCGGCCCCCTGGGGCGGATGAGCACATTCGGTATGCTGCGCTGCCTGAGCAGCTCGTTGAACGCCGACAGGTCCTTGCTGAGCAATCCGTCGAGCGCAGTCAGATTTGCACTGAGCTGGGTGTTCAGGATCGTCTGCACCTCGCCATGCTGGTTGGTGGGCCGGTAGTCACTGGCGGTGACGCCATTGGCGAGATAGCCAATGTTGGCAATCAACGCGGCAGCGAATCGCACCCCGTCCTGTCCGCCGCCCGTCTGCCGCAGGTCCACCAGCTTCATCTCGAGATCGATGAGCTGCCGAGCCAGTGTCTGTGCAGCACGGCGCACGACGGAATCATCGACGGCCCGGATGATGCCCTGCAGCTGCACCCGCGCCGACTCGATGCGCTGGACGGCGTCCGCAGCCTCATTCAGGTCACGGCGAAGCGCGAAAGCCATGCGGGTCTGCTCGGCGATCTCCGCGTCGGTGCCGCCGGAATTGGGATCCTTCAGCACGACCAGCGGCTGCGTCTGGTCCACACCACCAACCGTGATCCTGACGGAGTAGCGGCCCGGTGGCGCGAGGATGCTGAAACGTGCGGTGCCCGGCGCAACCCGGCCTGTCGGGCCTGGAACGATGTGCTCAGCGTACAGCGGGCTGGTCAGCAATCGCACCTCGGCGCTGGGCTCGTAGCGCAGGTCCCAGTGGATCCGGTTCACGCCAGCGAGGTTGGTGCCGGTGATCGTTCGGACGACAGCGCCCTTGTCATCGAGGATCGTCGCCTTCACGCCACCGGCTGCCGGCGCCTTCAGGTAGTAGTTGATCGACGCGCCATAGCGAGGGTTTTCGCCGGTCGTCGGATCGTCGTACGTGGTGGATGGCGCGGTGATCGGTCGGAAGCGATATGCATCACGAACCGGGAAGAGATGCGCATCGGATGCCAGGATTGCCGGCGTCATGTGACGGAGCGGCGTGATGTCATCCATGATCCAGAAGCCGCGCCCGTACGTCGAGATGACCAGATCGCCGAAGTGCTCCTGCACCGTGATGCCGGACACGGGAGCGTGCGGCAGGTCGTTCTGCAGCGGTTGCCAGTTGTCGCCGGCATCGAATGACACGTAGATCGCGTTCTCCGTGCCCGCGTACAGCAGACCGCGACGGACGGGATCCTCGTAGATCATGCGGACGTAGCTGAGCATGCTCTTCGGGATACCATTCACGATCAGCTTCCAGGTGCGACCGAAATCCGTGGTGCGGTAGATGAACGGATCGCGATTGTTCATCTGATGGAAATCGACCGTCAGGTACGCGGTTGCCGCATCGTATCGTGATGCGGCGATGCTGCGAACCGAGCCCCATGGCGGCAACCCGATGAAGTTCTTGGTGAGGTTCGTCCAGCTGGCACCGTTGTCGCGTGTCAACTGGATCTGCCCGTCGTTCGTGCCGACCCAGATCGTGCCCTTGGCGACGGGCGATTCCGCAATGCCGTACACCACGCCGGCATACTCGACGCCGATGTTGTCGGGCGTCAGCCCGCCAGAGCTGCCCATCCGGCTTCGGTCATTGAGCGTCAGGTCCGGCGAGATGACCTGCCAGCTTTGCCCGCCATCCTGCGTGCGATGCACGTGCTGACTGCCGGTGTAGAGCGTGTTGTGGTCGTGGGGCGAAATCAGGAGCGGCGCGTCCCACACGAACCGGTATTTGACTCCGCTGGCCGGGCCGTTTGACTGCTGCGGCCACACCTCAACGTTGCGGAACTGCCGGCGGTCTTCCTCGAAGCGCACGACGATGCCGCCGACCATGCCGGATCCGGAGGCGGTGGACCAGATCAACTTGCTGTTCGTCGGATCAGGCGTCGCCCATCCGCTCTCGCCGCCGCCAACCGAGTGCCACATCCCGCGCGAAATACCGCCATCGCCGCCAAAGCCCTGCACCCGGCCATTCGAAGGCCCGCGATACGACGGCTCGTCCTGCTTGTTGCCAAGCACGTTGTACGGGATCTCGTTGTCCACCGTCACGTGATAGATCTGGGCATTGAGCAGCCGCTGACGAAACCACGTCTTCCCGCGATTCTGTGAAATCGAGAGTCCCTGGTCGTGCGCGACGATCATCCTGTCGGCGTTCGTCGGGTCGATCCACATGTCGTGGTGATCACCGCCAGGGGCCTCATTCCGCTGCAACACATTGATCGTCGCGCCACCGTCGATGGTCTTCGAAAATGAAGCCGTGAGGAAATAGGCCTCGTCGGGATCGGTGGGCGAGACGACCATTCGCGAGTAGTAATGCGCGCGGCCCATCGCGTTCCTGTCACGGCTGACGAGGGCCCAGTTGCCGCCACCGTCTTCCGAGCGCCAGAGCTGCCCGGTTTCGGTCTCGCGTCCTTCCCACGGTAATCCGTCGCCCGTCTCGATCATGGCGTACACGCGATCAGGATTCGACGATGACAAGCCGAGCGCCACCTTCCCCACCGGCTTGGTCGGCAAGCCATGTGCCACCTGCCGCACCCACGTCGCGCCGCCGTCGCGCGAGATGAAGAGGCCGCCGCCGGGTCCGCCGCTGGTGCGGCCCCAGGTGCGGATTTCGATCTGCCACATGCCGGCAAGGAGGATGCGCGGATTCTTCGGATCCATGATCAGGTCCGAGCATCCGGTGTTCTCATCCACGAAGAGCGTCTTCGTCCATGTCACGCCGCCATCCGTGGTGCGAAAGACACCGCGCTCCTGCTGCGGCCCGTAGGCGGTGCCAAGCGCACACACGACGACGACATCCGGGTTCTGCGGATGAATCGCCACACGCGCGATGCGACCGGTTTTCTCGAGACCCATCAGGGTCCACGTCTTTCCGGCGTCGAGCGAACGATAGATGCCTTGGCCGATCGAGATGTGGCTGCGGATGTGCGCTTCGCCGGTGCCCGCCCAGACCACGTTGGGATCCGAGCGTGAGACAGCGAGTGCACCGATTGACTGCACCGGCTGATCGTCAAAGATCGACTTCCAGTTCACACCGCCATCGACGGTCTTCCAGATACCGCCAGAGGCAGCGCCCACGTAATAGGTCAGCGGGTCACCGGGGATCCCGGCGGCGGACGAGAACCGGTTGCCCTCGGGGCCGATGGTGCGCCAATGGAACTGACCGAAGACGGATGAAGGGATGGCTGGGGCCGCCAGTGGCTGTGCGGCAACGGGAGGCGTGATGCCGGCGACCAGTGCCGTCACCACCAGAATCAGCGCGCGGAACATGCGATGCATCGGTTTCCTCGGGGGAGACTCAAGACTGCTGCATCCGGCCGGGCGCCTCGAAGCGCAACGGACGCGGTGAGTCCTGACGGGTACATCGGAGGATGCTACGCCGCGGTGCAGGGCACGTCAAAGTTCCCGTGGCATCGTGGGGCGGCGGCGGCGACACCCGGCAGTCGGGAGACGCACCTCGCGCTCTGCTCCACGCATGCGGATGCCGTCAGTGCCCTAGCGCTCCATTTGCTCCGGAACGCTGCGGAAGCCGGGCGACGCGTGCAGGAGATTTCGCGCTCGCGTTATGATTCATGCACATAGACCGGGGTGCCCCGCGCCGCATCTGGCGCAGGGCTGAGAGAGTCCCGCAGAACCTGATCCGGATCATACCGGCGTAGGGAGTCACGCATGAATCGTCACGCCGCTGCGGCCATCGCCGCGCTCGCGCTCGCCGCCCGAACGGCGCCCGCGCAACAAGCATCCGACACAACCCGCCGCGACACCGTCTCACGCGCAGGCACGCTCGAAGGCGTCGTCATTCGCGCGGTGCGGGCGAGCGGTGAAGCCCCGATCGCCCAGACCGCGATTTCGCTTCGCACCATCGAGCGACGCAGCTTTGCCCAGGACGTCCCGCTGATGCTGCAGGGTACGACGCCCTCGCTCACCGCGCATTCGGAATCCGGAACGAGCTGGGGATACAGCTACCTGCGACTGCGAGGCATGGATCAGTCGCGCATCAATCTCTCGATCGACGGCATACCGCTCAACGATCCTGAGGACCAGGTCTTCTATTTCGCGAACTTCGCGGATCTCTCGGCCAGCCTGCAGTCGGTGCAGGTGCAGCGCGGAGTCGGGACGAGCGGCGCCGGCACGGCCTCGTTCGCCGGTTCCGTGAACTTCGAAACGAAGCCGGTGTTCGGAGTTCCGCGTCAGGCCGCCGCCGAGATCCAGCTCGGATCGTTCGGAGCGCGCCGACTGATGGTGGAGGGAAACTCCGGCGCATTCGGCCGCGGTTTTGCATCGTCGGTGCGGCTCTCGGCCCTGCGCTCCAACAGCTTTCGCCGGAACGCCGGTGTTGAAGGGATCTCCGGTCTGGCGCAGATCGCGTGGCTTGGTTCGCGTGATGTCGTGAAGCTCATGGTGCTCGCCGGCCGGCTCCGCGATACGCTGTCCTACCTTGCGGTGCCACTCCAGGATCTGCAGCGAGACAGGCGCATCAATCCCCTGACGCCGGAAGAACAGGACCGGTTCAACCAGACGCTCGTCGCGTTGTCGCACACCCGACAGCTCACATCGACGGTGCAGTATGCGTCAACGCTGTACCGGATCGCTGCCGCGGGCGACTACGACGTTCGGTTCGATTCAACGACGATCGGAACGTTCGGCCTGGACTTCGGATGGTATGGGGTCACGAGCGTCGTCAGCCTTGCCAGAGAAGGTCTGAAGATCAGCTCAGGAGTGAACGCGAACCTGTATGCGCGTGACCACTTTGCCTTCTACCGTCCGGATACTCGCCCCGCCGCCGTTCAGGGAACACCCGAGTACCTCAACACGGGTCACAAGCAGGATGTGAGCCTGTTTGCAAAGGCGGCGCTCACCTCAGGCGCTGTGACGTGGTTCGGCGATCTTCAGGTTCGCAGGGCGCTCTTCCGCTATTCGCCGAGCATCTCGTCTGGTGCGTCCACGACGGAGCCGTCCGTTGGCTGGACGTTCCTGAACCCTCGATTCGGCCTCACCTACACAGTGCGACCGAGCGCCGAGTTGTTCGCGTCGGTGGGGCGCACGACGCGAGAACCCGCGCGCAGTGACATGCTCGCCGGCAACGACGACGTGACAGCACTGCAGCTTGCCGATCTGGGTGGGCTCCGCGGAGTGAGGCCGGAGCGCGTGACCGACACCGAAGCGGGCGTCAGGCTGCGAGGGCGCAACGTGCAGCTCGAAGTGAACGCCTTCCGCATGGATTTCCGGAACGAGATCGCCCGTATCGGCGCGCTCTCGCCTCTGGGTGTCGAGCTTCGCAGCAATGTTGGAAGCAGCGTGCGGCAAGGTGTCGAATTCGACCTGAGGGCACGGCCGACATCATCGCTCGTGCTCACGACCATCGGCGCGGTCAGCCAGAGCCGGATTCGGGAGTTTCTCGACGCAACGGATGGTCCGGCGGTGCTGCGACGCGACGTGCCGCCGCTGCTGACACCCGCGGCAAGCGGCACGCAGCGTGTGGACTGGCGAGCATCCCGTTGGCTCGACGTGGGCCTCGAGGCACGATACCAGGGCCGCAGTTACCTACGGAACGACGGCAACCGAGCGCTCGTCCTGCCCGAGTTCTGGATGCTTGACGCTCTCGTGCGTGTTCCAATCGGCGCGAACGACCTCAGTATTCGCGGCACCAACCTTGGCAATTCACAGCGGTTTGGGAGCGGATACGCCGTTGGAGGTGTGCCGAACTACTTCGTGCTCCCGCCCCGGTCCGTCTTCGTGACGCTGCGGCTGACCACGCGGTGAGAACACCGGGGCGAATGAAGCCCGAATGGTCGGCGCCCGATCGTTGACGTAACCTTGCGTTCGCGGCCGTGCCCGGAATGCACATGGGCAGCGGGGCTGCGCGGCTTCACGTCAGTCAGCATTCCCGAATGAAACTCTCGCGCTACGCGGTTGATCCCGTGACCGGGTTCGTCCCGGGCTCACCGCCACTCCGTTTGCTCCCGGCCAGGTTTGGTGCGTGGGACTCACTGGTGCCGGAACTACCGTCGTTGATCCGGTCGCGACGCTTTCGCCGCGCCATCAGGGCGATGCCACAGCTCGATGGCGCTGGTGCATTGTCCCCCCAGGAGCGCGAACGCGCGATGATGGTCCTCTGCACCTTCGCGAACGCATGGGTGTGGGGCGACGAAGTGCCCGACCTTCGAATCCCACCTCAGCTGTCCGTTCCGCTATGCGAGCTGTCCGCCATCCTCGAGCGGCCGCCAATCGCGCACTACGCGACGATGACGCTGGGCAACTGGCAGCTGATCGACGACGGGGCGCCGGTTTCCGTGGACAATGCACGCACCCTGGTGCAGTTCCTTGGGGGAGTGGACGAGGACTGGTTCTTCATCGCATCGATGGGTGTCGAGCTGGCTGGAGCACCGCTGTTGCCAATCGCAGCTCAAGCAGTGACGGCGTCGCGCGATGGCGCCGACGCCGAACTCAACGTAATCCTCGAGCAATTCGCAGCCGGCATGGATGCCGTACACGTGGCGCTGCGCCGGATCCGCGAGTGGTCCGACCCGCACACCTACTACCTGCGCGTCCGTCCTTTCCTCGCCGGCTGGCCCACTCCTGGCGTTGTCTACGATGGCGTGTCGGAGACGCCGCGTCGGTATATCGGGGGAAGTGCCGCACAGAGCTCGCTCATCCAGCTCTTCGATGCACTGATGGGGCTCTCGCACCCTGATGCGCCATCCGGGTCATATCTGCGGGCTGTGCGCGAGTACATGCCACCGCTGCATCGTGCGTTCGTGAATGACACGGAACGCGACTCATGCGTCCGCCAGCGAGCCGTTGATGGCACGGCGCGCCTGCGGTCATCATACAACGCTGCGCTCCAACAGATCATCGCGTTCCGGGACGCGCACATGACACTTGCGCACGACTTCATCATTGCCCCATCGGGATTGCCGACAGAAGCCAAGGGCACAGGCGGGACTTCTCTCACTGCGTTCCTCCTCGCGACTCGGGATACCACCGCGGCAGCGCAGATCTGACGTCACGGGCACCGACTGCGCCGGAAACCACCAAGGAGCACCTGGCATGCCTACGCACACCGGTTCCAACCTGCCGAGCGGCAATGACACGCCTGATGAGACGCAGCAGCTGAGTGCGGAGTTCTTCCAGGCCCTGACCGAACATCGTGTCGATCGCGCACGCGACATACTGTCAGCGCACCCGTACGTCGCGACGCACAGTATTCACACGGCAGCTGCCGCAGCCGATCCGGACGCTGTCGCGCGCTTCCTGTCCACGGATCCCCGACTTGCAACGGCGGGATTCGGGGCTCTCGGTCTTCAACCGGTGATTCTCGCGGCTGATGGTCGGCTGCCGTCCCTGCTGGGCGTTTCCTCGTCGGACCGCGTCCGAACGGTGGCGCTGCTGCTCGATGCCGGGGCGGACGCCAATGCGTACGTATCGCTTGGCGAAGACCCGCACGCGCGGATCCCCGCACTGTATTTCGCCTGTGTCTCGAGCAATGCCGACGTCGCGAGACTGCTGCTCGATCGCGGTGCACATGCTAATGACGGCGAGAGCGTCTATCACGCGGCAGAGCATGACCATCGGGACTGCCTCGATCTCCTGCTGCGACACGGCGCAGACATCAGTGGCGCACACGCGCACTGGGGGAATACACCGCTGTATTTCCTCGCGGGTTACGCGGAATCGAGCCCGAACAGCGCATCGTCGGTGCGCGGCATGCGCTGGCTGCTCGAGCACGGCGCCGACCCGAATGTGGCGAGCCATGTCGGCACCGGGAACGATGGAAAGCCGGGTGTCGCCGAAACGCCACTTCACCGCATCGCTGCGCTCGGACGCAGCGTGGAGGTGGCGCAGATGCTCGTGGCGCATGGCGCAGCGATCGATACGCCCCGGGCTGACGGAAAGACCGCCTTTGCCCTCGCGGCCCGCAGCGGGAACACGGCTGTGGCGGAGTTCCTCGCGCAGCGCGGCGCGCGAACGGACGTCCTGAGCCCAGTTGACCGTCTGCTCGCTGCCTGTCTCGGTGGTGACGAAGCGACAGCTCGCACGCTCTGCGCCGATGCCCCCGGGATCATGGCCTCACTCAACGCCGAGGAACGACAGGTCCTCATGACGCTCGTGGAACGCGACGACATCGCTGGGGTCCAGCTGCTCCTGTCACTGGGATGGCCCCTCGCGGCGGAGGGGTCGTGGGGCGGGACGCCGCTGCACTGGGCCGCGTGGTTCGGCCGCGTGCGCCTGGTGCAGCTGTTGCTCGCACATGCCTCTCCGGTCAACCTGCGAGACAGTCAACATGGGAGCTCGCCGATCGGCTGGGCGTGCCACGGTTCGATCAATGCGCGACCGGGGCACGACGAGGACTACAGCGCCGTCGCGGGACTACTCCTTGACGCGGGTTCTTCGCGCGCCGAGTCGATCAATCGATGGGGTGAGCCACCCGAAAGCATGGCCAGCGCGGCGGTTGCGGCGGTACTGCACGAGCGCGGATTCACGGCGTAGCCACCGCAGGCTTCATCCGCGAAAACGGATGTCCGTTGCAGCCGGTTCGCGGTGTCGCACGGTTCGGTTCCGGCGTGGCGCGCGCTGCGTCCTGCGTGGCAGCCCTGTAGGCGGTCATGCAGAACCCCCAGGTGAATGGTGGCATGCCGTCGAGCGGCATCCAGTCTATCCGCGTCCACAGTCCGGCGTCGCCCGGATTGGACGCGTCGTTATGCGCAATGAAGAAGCGCTCTGCGGCATGCCACTCGACGATGTGAAAGCGAGCGCGCGGCAGCTGTTCAAACAGCGCCTCCGAAATGCGAAAGCTGTTGGCGTAGTCATCCGTGAACTCACCGATCACACTGGGATCGGGGGAACCCTCGCGGGTGGACGCGGGCGTTGCGCGTCCGGTGGCGCAGCCGGCGAAAAACGCGGCGACGGCAATGCAGACTGAGCGCACGCTGCGCGAGACGATGGATGAGCGAGTCATGCGGTTGAGCGAGGAAGCGGTGCGATCAGTGGCGTGTTTTCCTGATGAGGCACGCGCAATCTACACGCACGGGCGCGTGACAGCGCGCCGCAACACCACACGCCGCCTTACACTCCCGCATCACTCGCCGCAGCGCGTGGGCTGACGCCGGTCCAGCGCTTGAAGGCCCTCGAGAACGCCGCAGGATCGGAGAAGCCGACGAGCGAGGAGACTTCACTCACCGTCGCCTTGCGTTGGGTGAGATGCGTCATCGCCACGCGGTGCCGCACGCCATTGAGCACCTGCTCGAAAGTGATGCCCTCTGCCTTCAGCGCCCGGTACAGTGTCGGCCGGCTCATCGCGAGTGCCCGCGCAATGCGATCCATGCTCACATCGCCGGTATGCAGAATCTCCATAAGGATCGCGTCAACCCGGCCGGCCACCGAACGCGAGCGCTCCAGTTCCCTCAGCAGCGCATCCGCGCGGGCCGTGTAGATGCTCAGCGCGTACTTCGGCGCCGGAGCCAGCCGAGTGTCGTACCATTTCGGATCGAGGAGCAGCGCCGTCCGCGCCTGGCCGAATTTCACCGGCGCCTGAACGACGGCCTCGTACTCGGCGTGGTGCGACGGTGCGTCGCAGCAGAAGTGCATCGCGCGCACGGTATTCGAACCGAAGGACGCGCGGATGCCAACAGCGAAGCGCGCAAAGGTCGCCTCGGTCAGCTCGGGATAGACATCGTGATATCGACGATTCTCGATCAACCACACGCCGTCGCGCTCACGACGGACGAGGAAGTGGTCGTTTCCGTTGATTCCGTCCACGTCGAGGGACAGACGACCGTACCGGTTGAGCATCCGGAGCGCGTCAGCAACTGTCTCACAGGCACTGCCAATGAGTGCAACGATCGACAGGTCCGCGCACCTGCTCGATGCGCCGAAGCGCAGCGCCAGTGCGGGATCATCGCATTCGCACTGCGCCGCGCGCATGAGCGAGATGTAGCGTGTGAGAGGAATTCGATTGAAGTGATCCGACAGCAATCCCTGCGCTATACCTGAGCTCACGAGCAGGCGATCGCGAGATCCGCCTGCTGAAACCGCGAACTCGAGCAGGCCGTACGCGAAACCAGCCGCAATGGTCGGTTCAGTACTGAGCGTCGTTTGCAATGTCATCGGCGATCATGTCTCTGACTCTCGCAATCATGGACCGGACCCGCCGGTTCGCGTAGGCTCATGTGAGTCCTTCACGGCAGCGCCGCCCTCATCGCCTACGGGAGGGCAACTGGCTGGTTTCATGGCCGCCTTGCAGGCGAGGCGACGGCGCCGGGCGCGGTACCGGCACTCCAACGAGGAAACGAATGGATTCACAGGTGGCAGTTGCGCGGGTGAATGGAGGCGGTGCTGGCGACGTCGCGCACTACGGCGCCGAGCGTCCTGCGCCGGCCCGGGCCCCGCGGACGGCTCGCACCCCAGCCGTGGCAATGCTGGCGGTGGCGGGCAGACTCTGGTTCGTGGTCGCGGTGGCCGGACAGTTGATGTTCGCTCTCTATATCAGCGTGCTCTATGGCGGCGCTGTGTTGAGCGGCAACCTCGACGGCTTCAACACCGTCATGCCGAAGGGCCGCACCCCGGGCGACACGCTGGGCAACACGACGATCTACACCCACCTCGTGTTCGCGGTGCTGATCATCCTCGGCGGCGCGTTGCAACTCGTTCCGCAGATCAGGCATCGCGCGCCGTGGCTGCACCGGTGGACGGGGCGCGCGTACATCGTGGCGGCCATGCTGGCGAGCGTTGGCGGCGTGTATCTGGTGTGGGGCCGCGGCACGGTTGGCGACCTCACGCAGCATGTCGGCATGACGATGAATGCGGCATTGATCGTGCTTTGCGGTTACATGGCGTGGCGGGCTGCGCGTTCAAGGGACTTCGTGCAACACCGCCGCTGGGCAATGCGCGTCTTTCTTGCCGCCAGCGGCGTCTGGTTCTTTCGCGTCGGTCTCATGCTGTGGCTTCTGATCTTTCGGCGCCCGGTGGGCTTTGATGGAGACACGTTCACCGGACCCTTTCTCTCGGGGCTGACATTCGGTGAGTCGCTCGGCCCGATCCTGCTGCTGCAGGTGTACCTGTGGGCGCAGACGAGCGGCGCGGCGCGTGGCAAGGCAGTGACGGCCATTGCGCTGGTGGTCCTCACCTGTGCAATGGCCGCCGGAATCTTTGCTGCGACGATGGGGATGTGGCTGCCCCGGATGAAGTAGCGGTGCGCCCGTAAGCGACCGACCGTCTACTTCAGCTTGTCCAACGCCGCCTTGACGCCGCGAGACTGTGGGAACTTCGTCGCCAGCTCGGTCAGGAGCGCCTTGGCGGAGTCACGCTGGTTCAGCGCGACGTACGCGTCGGCCATCAGCGTGCCACGACGCACGGCAAACATCGCCTGATCTGCCGGCCCTTGAAGCGCACGCAGGGCGGCCAGTGCGCCAGCCGCGTCCTTCATGTCCTTCAGCTGCGATTCGATCGCGAGCATCGCCACCGTGGGATCGTTCGGGCGCTGCCGCTGCAACTCTGCCGTCAGCCGCGCCGCCTCTTCCGATCGGCCGGAGTCGCGCGCGATGCGCGCCTGATGGTAGAGCCCCGCGATCAGCAGCCGTTGCACGTCGTCCGCGCTGCCGTTCCGTGTGCCCACTCCGCCCGCGAACTCGTATACTAGTTCGCCGCCGTGCTCGCCCGTCTCATAGATCTGATACGCGGCATACAAACCAACGAGTGCCGACGCAGCCATGAGCCCTTTCACCGCCGTCGCGTTCTTGCGCAGGGCCAGCGCGGCGATTTCGAGCAGGGCGATGACGCCCAGCACATTGCGGGTGCGCTCCCCGTCGTGCTCGTGCTTCTGCACTGCCTCGCGGGCCCCTGGAATCCGCTCGGCAAGCCCGTGCGCATCCGTGCCCGACTTGGCGGCGAACCAGCCACCCGCTGCCGCCATCAGCAGCAGCGCCGTGGCGCCGTAGCGCGCCCACTGACCCCACGGGAAGAAGCTCACGATGCGGAGAAGCACGCCCACGATGCCGAGCGCGATGACGAAGTGGACGATGACGGGATGGAACTCAGCGATCGGAGGCATGGCGGCGCGGAAAGGTGCGAAAGGATCGGGCTCCAGACGAATTGCAGAAGATACAAGCAGTACGCGCGACGGGCAGCAGGCGTTTGGCGACGAACGGGGACGTCCGGAAGCCTGGACGCGCGTAGCGCCATGACAACCCGCGCCTGCGAGGTGGCGTCGCGATGACGACAGACGGATTGATCACGGACGTCGTCGCCCAATGATCGTCAATCGGTACGATCGACATCCACCTGGCCGGTGATCTTCTTCGCCATCAGTGACCAGCTCATGCCGACGGCGAGCATCAGCGCCGTGCAGATTTCCACGACGTAGGTGATGCCCCGAGCCGAACTGGCGCTCACTACACCGAAGTCCATCAGCATCCACACCAGGCCACCCGCGATGGCCAGCACGAGCAGCGCGCCGCCGATGCCGAGCGAGCGCTTGGTGGCGCTGAGAAACACCACCCATGCCGCGGCGAGAGCAAGGCCAAGCAGGAACTTGACTGACAGTGGACCTGCCGTGGTCGTACCATCGATCAGCGGTGCGATCGCCCAGTGATAGAAGGACTTGCCTTCGGGATTGTACGTCGCGAAGACGAGGACGAGCGCGGCAAGCATACGACCGGCGATGCCGCCGAGGCTTGGTCCGTTTCCGTTGGCCATGATGGTCGGGAGAGTGAGTTGGGAGAACACACCACTGCAGATGCCCGGCGTGACGTGCAGGCAGACGCCGGCGAAGCACGCGACTGAATATCGCGCGGGTGTCCGACGGACGCCACGCGACGCCGTTCCGCTGGGTGCGCAGCGTGCGGCGTGACTGGAGCGTCGAGCCCCCGGTGCTGTCCTACGGCTTCAGCGTTGCCGCGTACGCCGCCAGCGCGATCATGTCATCGAGCGAGAGCGCGGCGGCAACGCCCTGCATGGGGAGGCCGGCGGCGGTTGCCCGGGTCCCGCTCTTGAAGGCGAGCATCTGCCGCACAAGGTACGCGGGCGATCGCCCGGCGAGTGGCGGGATAAAACCGGCGCCTCGAAGCGCCGGCCCATGGCACCCGACACACGCCAGCAGGCCCGGTGCGACAGGTGTACGCGACCTGTCACGCCCGCGAGCGATGCTCCCAGGCGGCACGTAGGCTGTGTACCCGATCCACGGATCGCGTCGCTCGTGGCGAATGTCATCATCGGGGACTTCAATCAGGCGTCCCGCCAGCGGCTCCGTGGCTGCGCCCGGCTCTCGAACGTAGAGACCAACTGCCATCCGGACGCGTGGAATCACGGTGGTTTCAACGATGCGGGTGCGCTGCCTGGGACGCAGGCGCGAGAAATACTCCGCCGCGATCCGCACGTCTTCGTCCGTCGCGTGCATCGCGACGATCTGCATGTTGTCCGATGGCACCCATGCGTTCGGCCATGCGCTGCGTCGCGTGTGCGACTTCATGTCATAGACCTGCTGAACGATGTAGGCCACGGGAAGCCCTGCCAGCGCGACGTTCTCCGGACGGCCGGTGCCATCCGGCATGTGGCAGTACCCGCATGCGTACAGATCAGGCTTCCGTCCGCGGGCAACCACCGCGGGCATTGCGGGATGCGACTCGGCGTTCCAGTCCGGCGCGAAGAACAGGTCGTGCAACCGGTGCTCGGGAAACGACGCGCGGCTGCGCGGCACGCGAAGCCTGGTGACGCTGTCCCATGCGTGTGCAGCGGCCGGCGCTAGCGTCGGATACAACCACGCGGGTACGTCCACGGTGGCCCTGGATGGCGCAGCTGGCGCAACTGGCGCAACGCGGACGCCGACGCCGACGCCGGGTGAATGAATGAATCCTGTGGCCGCGACGAGCAGTGTCCCGACGAGGCATCGGCCAAGCGTCATCCGCATCTGCACTCCATCGAGAGTCACGTTCTGCCGGCCAATCCAACGCGGCGCGCGTCGCTGGCAGCAGTGCGCGACGCCACGTACAGCACCACCGACAGCAACGTGCAACACACCGGCATCGCGTACATGGCGGAGTGCAGCCCCAGCGCCCTGCTCTCGACCAGCGTGACTCCCGTGAGTAGCGCGCGCGATGCCATCGCGTCACTGAGCTTCCCGAACCCGATCAACCCAATGGCCGTGAACACATAGAACACGAAGAAATAGACCGACATTGCCATGCCGCGCATCCCGGCTGGGACGATGTCATGAATCGCAGCGTACACCGTACTGTAGTACAAGTAGATCCCCAGCACCGCACAGAAAAGAAATCCGGCGAACCCCCACGCGGCGCCACGCGGCTGCTCGAGCGCGAGCCAGAACAATGGCGCGGCACCGAGGCAACCGAGCATCGCCAGTCGCAGACGGCCGGCCGCGCCGGCTCGCCCCGCACGATCACCGAGCCAGCCGCCGATCAACATGCCGAGGCCCCCACCGAGGCCGAACACCAGCGCGTTGAAGCGGTTCGCAACATCGATGTTCAGTCCGTGATACCGGATGTAGAACGACGTCGAGAACGCGCCAACCGCGTACATCACGAGGTTCATCAGCGCGCCGGATGCGATGATCCACCACATCGCCGGAATGCTCAGTATTTCCCGGATCGCCGCCCCAGCGCTGCGGGCGCCACCATGGTGCTCACCTGCCGACGCCGGCCGCGCTGGCTCCCGGATGAACAGCACGACGATTGCAAGCAGCATCCCTGGCACGGCCGCGGCATAGAGTGCAGGCCGCCAGCCACCGGTGGCCTGTGCGATGATGCCACTGATCAGATAGCTCGCACCAAGCCCCAGTGGCAGCCCGAGCATGAACACGCTGAGCGCCCGTGCGCGGAGCGCGGGCGGAAACAGCTCGGCGATGAGTGCGTTTGCGGTGGGCGCGAGACTGGCTTCACCGACGCCCACACCCATTCGGCACGCGAAGTGCACAGCGAAACTCCCTGCCGCACCCGACAGCGCGGTGAATGCACTCCAGACGGCGATGCCGCCACTGAGGATCAACTTGCGGCGACCCACATCCGCGAGCCGACCGAAGGGAATTCCGACCAGCGCATAGAGCAGCACGAACGCCGTCGTCAGGCTGCCCAGCTGTCCATCGCTGAGCTGCCATTCCTGCTTGATCTTCTCGCCGACCGCACCGACGACCTGGCGGTCGTAAAAGTTCATGAAGTTGAGCGCGAAGAGGACGGCGAGCGTCCAGCCTCGCTGTCCTCCCATCGGGTGCGACGCTGCGTCGGAAGCGTGTTGCACGTATCGCGGAGCGGAGTGAGCGCCAGGAGATTTGCGCTGGCAGGCGCCAGCCATGTGCAAACTGGGCGGTGAGCGCAGCACTGTCGAGTCAGCACTGAGTTTCCCCGTCGATCCCGTGTCCGGAAAGCCATCTGCTTCACCTGGAGTCAGGCCCTTACTGCATGCGTCAGCGCGCCGCCGCTCTCACCACAGTGGTGCTGCGACACCGGTGCTGGCACAGGGTGCGAGCGACGGTCGCCGAGACGCGCTCCTCGGACCTCTGAGCAATCATCGGCGGCGCCGCGAGGAATTCATGCTGCGTCTGGCGTGACCCCTCTTGGTTGGACAATCAGGGGTCGGTGATTTGACCGGATGAAAGGGAGAGGGCGTGCTCGGCCTCGTACTCATTGAGTGACCGATAGCCGAGGACGGAGTGCAAGCGGTCGTTGGGGTAGATGGTCTCCAAGAAGTGTGGCAGGTGCGCAGTGATATCGGCCATCGTCCGGTATGGACGCAGCTAGATCTCTTCGTGCGTGAGGGTCTTCATCAAGCTCTCGTCATGCACGTGATCATACGGATTCCCCGCGCGGGGCATTGAACGCACGAGTCCCGCCTCCGCCAAGCGCTCTCGATAGCGCCGGGACGCGTATTGCGATCCTCTGTCCGCGTGGTGAACGCAGCCTGGTGGCGGCTGGCGCGATTCCAGGGCGGCGTCCAAGGCGGCCAGCGGCAGGCGGGCATCGAGCGTGGGACCAATCGCATACCCGATCACCGTGCGCGAGAAGACGTCGATGACGACCGCGAGAAACACGAAGGCGCGCTCGAGTCGGACGTACGTAATGTCAGCGACCCAAAGTTGATTGAGTCCCGTCGGAACCAAGCCGGCGCGCAGGTTGGGATACCACGAGCCGCTCACCGCATCCGGTTCCGCGACGAGCCACGGCCGTCGTCGCGTCGCTGGCGTCAACAGCATCGCCAGCATGACGCGCTGCACTTTCTTGTGGTCGATCCGCTGATTCCGGCGCCGCAGCTCGCGCGTCACGCGCCGATAGCCGTCGCCAGGAAAGGCGCGTTGTCCGCGGGTATCATGGCAGTCTCAGCAGGACAAGTCTCCCCTGCTGACGTCTGGAGTCACGCCTCTCTCCCTGCGCCATGGTAGCCACACGCCGGGCGCATGAGGAAAGACGCGGACAGAACCTGGGTAGGGTCACCGCTGATTTCCGGCTTTCTCCATCGGTGTTGCGATGGAGACTTTATCCGGTAAATTGATCGCCTCGCGTTATGATTACGGTGCAAACGAGTCCCTCATGCTCCATCGACGTGTACAGGAGGCGGTCGAACAACGCCTGCGCTCGACGTCGAGCGTGGTCCTTCTTGGGCCGCGGCAGGTGGGGAAGACGACACTCGCGCGAGCCATTGCCGACGAGCGCGGCGTGGGCGCGATCTACCTGGACCTCGAATCCTCGGCTGACCTTCGACGGCTGAGCGACCCTGAGCAGTTCCTGGGAGCCCAGCATGGAAAGCTGGTGGTCATCGACGAGATCCACCGTGCGCCCGGTCTCTTCCCGATCCTGCGTGGATTGATCGACGCACGACGACGTGCGGGCGACCGTTTCGGCCACTTCCTGCTGCTCGGCTCCGCGTCACTCGATCTGATGCGCCAGTCGAGTGAGTCGCTGGCGGGTCGCACGTCGTACATCGAACTGGCCGGTATCGATGCGGGGGAATTGAGCCGTCGTGACGACCAGTCAGCCACGCTCTCTGTCGAGACGCTCTGGGTGCGCGGCGGATTCCCCGAGAGCCTCCTTGCTGCGGACGACCGCACCAGTCTCGCGTGGCGTCGCGACCTGACGCGCGCGTATCTCGAACGCGAGGTGCCGATGTTTGCGCCACGGCTGCCGGCAGCGACGATCGAGCGCTGTTGGCGTATGCTGGCGCATGGTCAAGGGTCACTGCTGAACCAGTCACAACTCGCCGCGTCACTCGGTGTGTCTGCGCCGGCGGTGGGGCGCTACGTGGACCTGCTCGTTGATCTGCTGCTCGTGCGACGGCTGCCACCATGGAGCGGCAACGTGAAGAAGCGGTTGGTTCGCTCACCAAAAACGTACGTGCGCGATTCAGGCCTGGTGCACGCCTTGCTCGACCTCGAATCACTGCACGACGTGACGGGACACGCGGTGGCCGGCGCATCGTGGGAGGGATTGGCGATCGAAACGTTGATCGCGGCTGCTGGTGATCGCTATGCGCCGTCGTTCTACCGTACGGCCGATGGCGCCGAGGTCGACCTCGTGCTGGAACGTGGCGGTGTGGTGGCAATGGCGGTGGAGATCAAGCGGAGTTCGGCGCCGGCGCCGTCGAAGGGGCTTCGACTGGCGTGTGAGGTGTTGCAGCCGCAAGAGGTTTTCCTCGTGCATGGTGGGAGCGGCGAGTGGCCGTCGGGTGGCGGGGTCACGGCGATGCCGTTGCAGGCGCTGGCGGGTCGCCTCTCGGCGTCCCTGTGAACGCGGGACGCCTCCGCACTCGCAACGAAGCAGCTCTGCGACGCGCACAAAGAGTCTGAGTGCGGGCGCTGACCCAGATCGCCGCGCGTGTCGCCACGTGGCGTGAGCCGACAGCGCCCGACACGCTCTCGGCTCACGTCCTGCCACACGGTGACGGGCGCCGATGCCTGGTTACCACGTGCGGCATACGAACCGCAACGCGCACGATCACATCGCGGCGCGCACGACAGCCGGCCGTCGTGCGCGTTGTTCCGAACCTCGCGAGTTTCATGCGTCTCGCGAGTGCGCGAGCGTTTCAGCACAACGACCAATGGCGCTGCCGGTGCTGCTTCATCACGCAAACGGCTCGCGCCGCGGAAGTCCTCTCGCCTGAGGCATGATCCCGCCATCACCCCAGACGAGAAGTACACACAGTTCTGACGCTGCGCTGCGGAATCCGCACCGCGAATGCCAGGCACCGTCAGAACACGTAGTTACTCATCTCGCAGCAGCCTTCATCACAGCGGATCCACGAGCCCTCATCCGTGCGCATCCAGCGCCAGCGGGCTACGCCCGGCACCCGGTACTTTTTTGCCGTGAACGCCGGGTCAACGGGTCGTCGCATGACGGCTCTGATCACCCGAGGGCCCGCCGATGAACTGATGATGCCGGCTTCCCAGAGCCCCTTCACCGGCTGCGACGGTTTCCTCAATCCCATCGTCACAGGCCGATCAACCGTGGTCGCCGCAAAATTGAACTTCGCCTGATACTTGGCGAGCACCGGATCCGCCGGCCCGATCTCGGAGACAAGTCCGATGTCGGCGACATGCATTTCGCGCGCTTCAAAATCGGCGAGTGTGAAACGTCCCAGCCTCACGTCCGGCACGATTGTTCCCATCACCTTCGACGGCACCAGTTTGCCCGGCGACCCCTCTGTCGCCAGCAGCTGCTGATCATACCAGCCCTTGATCAGCCTGACGCGACGGACTTCCCTGCTATCAGTCGACGACACAGGCAGCGGCGGCGATGAATTGAGCGTGCCATTGAACACCTCGCACCACGCGGCACCACAGGTCACGCCGATGTATTGCGCCCTGTTTCCGGCGTCCCAGTCCCAGCGCGCAACGGGGGGATAGTCCGACGGGCTGGCGAAGTCCTCAATCTGCCGACGATCGACACGCAGGTTCGTCCCGTCCGGCAGGTCACTCAGCGCGAGATCAGGACAGTTGGCATCGGAGACACCACTGATCATTCTCGCGGACCACAGCGCCGCCGCCGGCGCTGCGCCAGTGTACTCTCGCCACACATACAAGCAATTGGTGCCTGGTTTGATACCAAGCCGGGGATACGCACCCTCGGCATGCACAACAGCAGCGAGCGCAGTTCGCACCTGCGGCGCCAAGGTGACCACACTCGGTGGCGCGCTGGGAACGAGAACTGGACCGAGGCGCGGTTCGAGGCTGTCGAGCCTCTGTGACGCGTAGATGGCGAACAGCGAATCATAGACAAGCCTCTTGCTGTCTTCCACGATGAAGCGTTGACAGTCATGGAACTCGGGGACGTCAATGATGTCAGCGACCTGGCTGACTGCTTTCATTTCCCTGCCGGAGTCATGTCCGCACTCGGCGCGGTCGGCGATTCTTTGTTCCTCAGCTGCGTCCTTGCACCCGCCTACTGATATCGTCGCAACGGCGAAACCCAGCAACCATCGGCTCTTACGCATGGCAGTGTCTCCAGTTGAACTGCGAAACCATGCCGAAAAACCTTCCGCATGGCACAACGTCTCGAATGTGATTCGACTTTTACCGCTCACCGGGCGAATCGTCGCGCTTCCTCCACGAGCGGTTGCAGGTATGGGTCCGCGCCGGACCAGAGAATGACAACCGGCAGTGCCCATCGTCGGGCTCCAGCGAGATCGCCGAGTCGCGCGGCGGCGCGCGCCCTCAACAGCAGCATGGGAACGAGCGACGCGGCACGAAGCGGTGACGAGAAGAGCGCAGGCTGCATCTTCGGCAACGCGTCGAGGGTCGGCCCGATCCAGGCTGCAACGCCCGCCGCGTCGCCAAGGCTCCACAGCAGGAAGGCTTCGGGCGCCAGTGCGTCGACTGCCAGATGCTCAGGCAGGATCTCGCGCCGCACACCGGAGATTCGCGTCAGCCCGCGCCGGACGGCGGCGGTATCACCGCGCAGCAGTTGCTGCTCCATCACGACCAGCACATCGCCGTCCTCTGCCAGGCGTGACAGCAGTGGCGACCTATACAGCGGGAACGCCATCGACGCACCGCGCGAGATGAACTCACGCCGCATTTGCACCTGTTGCGTCGGCGGCACGTTGCGGATGATCGACTCCATCGCACGAGCCTCGCTCGCGCGCAAACTGTCCGCCGGACCACCCATGGCGGCCCGCACGAGGTATGACGGAACGACGTCCCGAATGGCATCCGGAACGGACAGGTTGTTGGCAACCTGCGGTTCATTCGCGAGACGGGCCGCGATTTCCGTGCGCCCCGTCAGCGCAGCAAGTGATGCGCCCAGGACGGGGTCAGCGGTGCCGCCGCGACGATACGACGCGAGCGCCGAATCAGCCAACGACCGAAGTGACCGCAATTGTGTCGTATCGCCATCCCGCACCGCAAACGCGAGCGGCAGGGCGATCGCAGCAGCCGACACGCGTCGTCGGTCTCGTGGTGTCCGTGCCACCGCGATGGCCCGGGCAAGTGTGTCGAGCGCCGCCCGGTCGCCCTGCGCCGCGAGGGCCAGCGCGAGCGATTGCAGCGCCGCCGGGTCATCCGGGAATGCCGCAACCCACGAGGACGCGATGGCGCGGACCAGCGCACGCTGGTTCCTCACGGCGTCATTCACCGCAGCGACATTCCGCGCTCTGAAGGACGACGCCATTTGCGCGGTCCCCAGTGCATACGGCAGAAAGAGAAGCGAGTCGCCGCGCCACTCCATTCTACTGGTGAATCGCTCAACCGACGGTGGCGCTGCGCGTCCCCGGCGCAGCTGCGACGCGCCCGTCTTGAACAACCTGCCCAGTTCCGTGTGCGCATCGGCGCCAAACGCCGCGAGCATCGATGGTTGCAAGCGAAACGCGCGCTCGTAATCCCGCAGCGCACGATGGTAGCTGGAGCGAAACCGCCACCGGGACGGGCTTGACGCATCCGCGATGACGATATCGTCGGCGGTCTGGCATTGCGCCGAACCGTACCACGCGAGGACGTCGAGCGAATCACGCCGCGTCAGCGCCCGCCAGATGGGGCACGCCTCATCGAGGGCATCCCGTGATTGAGCCTGCACGGCTCGCGCCATTTCACGCTCGCGCGCGTCGAGGCGTGTACTGCCGCCCAACGCCTGCGCGGCCGCAATACGCCACCGCGAGGATTCAATTCCGCCCCAGAGCCGCACCAACGCGGTACCGAGCTGGGCCTGCACATACGCCTTATCGTACCGCGCAGCCTCGGCGAATGCGCTGTCAGCGCTCGACAGCTCCCACCGGTCCAGCGCCTGCCGGGCGCGGCTCAACGCCTGTCGCGCCGGGAGTGACCGGGTGCCGTGCACGTGCAGATCGCGGCGACCCGCATCGCGCAGAAGCAGCGAATCCAGAAGCAGCGTGAGGGTCGAGTCCTCTGGTTCTGCGAGGGCACCAATCGACGCCGACGCTTCGCGCAGCAGCGAATCGCGGTTGACACCATCGTAGAGCCGGAGACGCAACACGCGCCCGGCGCCGGCAGTGGCAAGCTCGCCGCGCAGGTAGCGACCAGCGCGCATGCGGCGCGCGATCGTCGCGGCAGCCACGCTGGTCAGCGACGTCGGAGTCCGTGACCCCATGGCTTCGCGCAATGGACCGTCATCCACGATCGTGATGCCGTTCCAGCGCCGCAGTGCATCACGCAGCCGCAGGTCAGCGAGCGGCGGCGTGCGCGCACCCGCGACCGTACCCGACAGCGGAAAGATTGCATATGAGGTGGAGTCAGCCGGGGAGAGGATCGGCAGCGGCGGCGGAGTGAGGATCCGCGTGAGAGCGAAGGACACTGCTGCCAGCGCACACAGGCCAACCAGCACACGCGTTGTGCGCACATGGCGCCGCTGACGTGGGCCTCGCCTCGGCGTGTCGCGACCGGCAGGAATGGCGGACGCACTCGCATAGGCCAACCCGAATTCAGCGGCGGTCTGGAATCGATCGGACGGGAGTTTCGCGAGCGCCTTCTGCACGACCATGTCAAGCGCCTCGGAAATGCTGTCGCGCACCACAGTCAGAGAGGGAACCGGCAGCAGTGCCTGCTTCGCGATGATCGCCTGTATCGATGGCCCGGTGTATGGTGGCTCGCCAGCCAGCATCTCGAACACCACGCAGCCGAGCGCGTACACGTCCGTGCGTGCGTCCACTTCGCGATCGCCAGACCCCTGCTCCGGGCTCATGTAGCCCGGCGTGCCGATCGCAATTCCGGACTCGGTGATGCGTTCAGTCGCTGCGGCCGTGATGGCGCGCGCGATACCGAAGTCGGCCAGGAACACTCCGTCGTCGGTCAGCAGGACGTTCTCCGGCTTCACGTCGCGATGCACGATGCCATCGGCGTGTGCCACGGCGAGTGCGTCGGCGAGCGCAGACACGATTCGCTGCGTCTGTGCAATGCTCAGCTGACGTTCCTGGTCGAGCAGGCTGCGCAGCGAGTGCCCGTCGATCCACGGCATCACGAAGTACGGAATCCCGTCGATCACGCCCTCGTCGAGCAGCGGGACGATGTTCGGGTGGCGCAGATGCCCGACGAGACGGATCTCCTGCAGGAACCGTTCTGTCGTCACCGCACTCGCAATGGTGGGCTTCAGCACCTTCACCGCCACAGGCTGGCCGCTTACCGCGTCATCGGCCAGATACACGATGGCCATGCCGCCAATGCCGAGTACGCGGCGCGCGCGGTAGCGCTCCGGCAGCGTGACTGGCATCTGCTCGATACTTCGCTCGATCATTGGCACACGGCAAGGTGGTGATGAAGTCGCAAGTTGCGACTCCGCCACAGCCCGGGCAAGACGAGCCTTCACAGGCGTACGCGGGACTATCCGCTCGCCGACTGCCTCCTCACCTTCGAAGCCCCATCCTTCGGGGCACGCACAGCGAGTGCACGGCTCGCGCGGAGCGAACCCATCAACTGCAGTGCACTACGCCGACAGCACCGCTCTGATCTGCTCCACGGCCCACGCCAGATCCTCCTGCTCCACCACCAGCGGTGGCGACAGACGGATCACGAAGTCGTGCGTCTCCTTGCACAACACACCGCGTTCCTTGAGCGCCTCGCAGAATGGGCGTGCCGGCACGTTCAACTCGATGGCAACCATCAATCCGCGGCCGCGCACTGCTGCAATGCGGTCATCGCGGATCGTCTTCACCGCGTCAAGCAACCAGGCGCCGAGTTCTGCGGATCGCTCCACCAGTCGCTCTTCGCGGATCACACTCATCGCCTCGCGAGCGACCGCGCAGCCGAGCGGGTTGCCACCAAAGGTGCTGCCATGTGAGCCGGGCCCGAACACATCGAGCACATCACGCCGTGACACCACGGCCGAGACGGGGTAGAACCCGCCAGACAGCGCCTTGCCCAGGATGTACATGTCCGGAGTCACATTCTCGTGATCGCAGGCGAACATCCGCCCGGTGCGCCCGAGTCCCGTCTGAATCTCGTCGGCGACCAACAGCACGTTCCGCTCCGCGCACAGTGCCGAGAGCTCGCGCAGGAATCCCTCCGGCGGCATCATCACACCCGCTTCGCACTGGATCGGTTCGAAGAGCACGGCACAGGTGTTGTCGGTCATTGCAGCATGGACCGCGTCGATGTCGCCGAATGGCACCAACGTGAAGCCGGGGGCAAACGGACCGAAGTGCGCACGATACGCCGGCTCCGACGAGAAGCCGACGATCGTCGTCGTTCTGCCGTGGAAGTTGCCGTCGAACGCGATGATGGTCGCCTGACCATCAGGGATACCCTTCTTCGTGTATCCCCACCGACGCGCCGCCTTGATGGCCGTCTCGACCGCTTCGGCACCGGTGTTCATCGGGAGCACCATCTCCATCCCGCAGAGCGTGGCGAGTTCCTCGCAGAACGCGCCAAGCTGCTCGTTGCGGAACGCGCGTGACGTGAGCGTGACCCGCGACGCCTGCTCCGTGAAGGCCGCCAGCAGCCGTGGGTGGCAATGCCCCTGATTCACGGCCGAATACGCGCTCAGGCAGTCCAGATAGCGCTTGCCGTCAACGTCGGTGACCCATGCACCTCGCGCGCTCGCGATGACGAGATCGAGGGGATGATAGTTGTGCGCACCCCAGGCATCCTCGTGCTCGATGATCGTCTCGGTGGCGGTCAACATCGCGGCAGTGGCTGTCATGAGATGGCTCCAGTCAGAGAATGCGACGCCCGAAGGCGCTCGCGATGAGTTCCGCCGAGAGTTCGGCTGTATGGTTCTGACGATCGAGAATCGGATTGATTTCGACGAGGTCCATCGCGACCATGGCCCCGGAATCGTGGATGATCTCCATCGCGAGATGCGCTTCACGGAGCGTGGCACCACCGCTCACCGGTGTACCGACGCCAGGTGCCTCGCGCGGATCCACCCAGTCTGCGTCACAGGAGACATGGACGCCGCCAGTCCCACGCGTGACGATCGACAACGCCTCTTCCATCACATGGCGCAAGCCACGTTCGTCGATGTCACGCATCGTGAATGCATGCAACCCATTGGTCCTGATGCTTGCCTTCTCAGCGTCATCCAGGTCCCGGAGCCCGATGTAGACCAGATGCTCGGGCCGCACCGCAGGGAAGACTGACGCGAGTCGCGTCATGCGCGGGTCACCCATGCCCAGCAGATGCGCGACCGGCATGCCGTGGACGTTGCCGGTGAGGCTCGACTCGGGTGTGTTCAGATCCGCGTGCGCGTCAAGCCAGATGAGCCCCACGCGTTCGCCGCGCTCTGCCAGCGCCGTCGCCGTGCCGGCAACCGAGCCGGCAGCCAGCGAGTGATCGCCCCCGATCACGATCGGTCGCACCCCGGCACGGATCGCGTCGGCGGTGCGTGCGGCGAGTTCCGCGCACACCACCTGGATCGCGTCCAGCCGCGCCTCGAGCGTGCCACCGATCGCCGTCCGGTCAGGCACGGCGATGTTGCCCGCGTCCTCCACGGTCAGGCCCAACCGTTGGAGGAGCGGTGTCAGCGCGGAGAGTCGCATGGCGGACGGCCCCATGTCGACACCACGCCGACTGGCGCCAAGATCCATCGGGACACCGATCAATCGCACGGTGCCGGTGGAGCGCCCAGCCGAAGGGCGTCGCTCGGCGACGGCAGCAGAGTTTGAGACTGGATTCATGTCTACAAGACTCGCCGGAGGCGATGTAGGCAACAAGTACAAGAAACTATCAATCTTGCATAGCTTTTCAGCTTATTGTATAGTTTTGGACAGCATATTGCTCATTTCGGGCATTTCACTCGCTCTTCCCGGCAACCGCGCGCATGGATTCGCTCGATCATCGGCTCATCTCCCTGCTCCGCGAGAACGCACGCCTCTCGGTGGCGCAGCTTGCAGTTCAGCTCAGTGTCTCGCGCGCGACGGTGCAGAACCGGATCGATCGCCTGATCGAGCGCCGTGTGCTGCTCGGCTTCACGGTCCGCACGACCTCCGAAGCGGCGGCGCACCGGGTGCGCGCCATGATGATGATCGCGGTCGATGGTGACCGATCCGAGGCGATCCTGAAGCAACTGCGCGGATATCCCGAAGTGCGCGCGCTCCACACGACGAACGGTCGGTGGGACATCGTTGCCGAGTTGGGCACGGACACGCTCGAGACGTTTGACGAAGCGCTGCGCAGCATCCGTACGATCAAGGGCATCGCGAATTCCGAGACGAGCCTCCTGCTGTCGACGCACAAGGTGTAGGGTACCCGGCATGAGAACATTGCTCGCGCTCGCGCTGACTTCAGCGACGCTGGACGCGCAGTCGATCCCGCTCATCGATCTCGATCGCGAGCCATCGCGACACGTGCTGGTCGACCGCGAACCGGGTCAGTATCTGGGCCATGTCACGACCGCGTTGCTCGGCGACGGGCGTACCATCCTTGCGGTGTATCCGAAGGGCCATGGGCAGGGCGCGATCGTGATGAAACGGAGCGGTGACCGCGGCCGCACCTGGAGCGAACGACTCCCGGTGCCGGACAACTGGTCCACGTCGCAGGAAGTCCCGACGATCTTCAGGGTCCGGGATACGACTGCAGGGCGCTGGCGCCTGCTGCTGTTCTCAGGACTCAACCCTGCGCGGCGTGCGTTCAGCGATGACGAGGGGCGCACCTGGAGTTCGCTCGAGCCGGTTGGAAGCTGGGGTGGAATTGTCGTGATGGGGTCCATCGTGCCGATGCACGATGGTTCCTTGCTCGGGTTCTTCCACGACGATGGCCGGTTCTTTGCGGCCGGCGGGCGGGCGGAAGGCGTGTTCCGGTTGTTTCAGGTCCGCTCCCGGGATGGAGGTCGCACGTGGGGCTCTCCTGAGGAAATCTGGCAGGGCTCCGACGTGCATCTCTGCGAACCCGGCGCGATTCGTTCACCGGACGGCCGCACGATCGCGCTGATGCTGCGTGAGAATCGACGCCGCACGCCATCGCAGGTGATGTTCTCCTCGGACGAAGGCGGAAGCTGGACCACGCCGCGTCTGCTCGCACGAGCGCTCACCGGCGACAGGCACACGGCGAAGTATGCACCGGATGGTCGGCTGGTCGTGACGTTTCGCGACATGGCTGACGGAAGCACGACGCAAGGCGACTGGATCGTGTGGGTTGGAGCGTACGATGATCTGCTGCGCGGAACGCCCGGACAGTATCGCGTGCGTATCAAGGACAATACGAATGCATGGGATTCCACGTATCCCGGACTGGAGTTGCTGCGCGATGGCACGTTTGTCGCGACGACGTATGGGCATTGGACCGCGGGCGAGGCGCCCTACATCCTCAGCACGCCATTCAACCTGCGCGAGCTCGACCAACGGGTACGATCGCGGCGCCTGCGTCGCTTGCTCCCCTCGGGTCGTGGCGCTAGCGTCTCCAGACCATGCACCGTCGACAATTCCTGCAGCAGGTCAGCCTCGGCACCGCCGGGCTGACGCTGGGCGCGCAGCGGCAGTTCACTGTCCGCCAAGCGGGAGACGCGCACGCAGTGCGCTCACCCGCAGCCGGAGTGGACCGGATGCGATGGTGGCGGGACGCCCGCTTCGGCATGTTCGTGCACTTCGGTCTGTACTCGACGCTGGGCGGGGAATGGAAAGGCAAGGCGACCGGCTCACATGAGTGGATTCGCAACAACGCGAAGATCCCGCACGATGAGTACATCACCCTGCCTCGGCAGTTCAATCCAGTCGCCCTCGATGCCGACGGATGGGTGCGCGCGGCGAAGGACGCTGGCCAGAAGTACGTCGTGTTCACCACCAAGCACCACGAGGGGTTCTCGCTCTTCGATTCGGCGGCGACCTCGTATGATGTGATGGCCACGCCGTACAAGCGTGACATCGTGCGGGAAGTCGCGCGGGCCTGTCGTCGGCACGGCATGCGAATCGGCTGGTACTACTCGATCATGGATTGGTACCACCCTGACTATCTGCCACGGCGCGACTGGGAATCGCGTGAAGTCCGCGGCGCCGATTTCCCCAGGTATGTCGCCTTCATGAAGGCGCAACTGCGTGAGTTGCTGACGAACTACGGCGACATCTCCGTACTCTGGTTCGACGGGCAGTGGGAGAGCACCTGGACGCACGCGCTCGCACTCGAGCTCGAGGCATTCTGCCGGGCGCTCAGGCCCGACGTGATCATCAATGACCGCATCGATGTCGGCGTGCCGAAGGACGCGCCGAGTGACCCGTCGTACCGAAAGGCTGGTGACTACACGACGCCGGAGTTGATGGTGCCTGAGGCGGGAATGCCTGGCGTGGACTGGGAGACATGCATGACGATGAACCAGAATTGGGGATACTCGAAGTTCGATCATGACTTCAAGTCCGTCCCGACACTCGTCAAGCTGCTGATCGAGACGTCCTCCAAGGGTGGGAACCTGTTGCTCAACGTGGGGCCGATGGGCGATGGCCGGTTCCCGCAGGAGAGCATCGACGGCCTGAAGGGGATGGGAGCCTGGCTACGCGTGAACGGGAGCGCGATCTACGCATCACGCGCAACGCCGTTCCAGCGGTCACCGGTGCGTGTCACGTCGCAGCCGAACAGGCTGAACCTCTTCATCGACGAATGGCGTCCGGGCGCGCTCACACTGCCGGCGCTGCGCACGCTGCCGGCGCGGGCGTATCTGCTCGAGGACAGGGCGCTGCGTCTGTCCACCGCAACCTCTCCCGACGGCGTGACCGTGACGGTGCCGGAGCGCGGCCCGGGCACGCTGTCTCCGGTGGTGGTCCTGGAGTTCAACGAGACACCACGAGTCGGAAATGACTAGGACCCGTGCATCCGCATCGCGCGTTCACGCGTGCGACATGCGCCACTTCCGCTGACACACCCATACCCAGCCACATGTCTTCGCACACGAGCTCGACCCGTTCACTGCTTGCACTCGTCATCAGTGCTGGCCTTGCCGCGCCGACTGGACATGCGCAGACCTCCGCATCGCCGCACCGCCTTGTATCTCGGGCGCATGCACAGTCGGAGCGAATGCCCGCGCCGCCGCCGCTTCGCAAGGGTGAACTCCGCCTGACGTATCTCGGCAATGCAGGATGGGAGATCACCGACGGCACGACGGTCGTGCTCGTCGACCCTTTTCTCACGCAGTTCGCGCGCTGGACTCCGTCAGGGCCGGCGCCTGACATCGCACCCGATGCGCTCTACACGCCAGACACCGCATTGATCAACAAGCACGTCTCGCGCGCCGACTACATCCTCATCACGCACGGGCATCCGGACCACGCGCTCGACGCCGGCTACATCTCACGTCGCACCGGGGCCACGATCATCGGCCACGAAACCGCCGCCAATCTGGCGCGCGCCTATGACGTGCGCGACAGCGCGCTCATCACCGTGATCGGGGGCGAGGACTACGAGTTCGACGCGTTCTCACTGCGCGTCATTCCGAACATCCACAGCGCGCTCGATCACAAGCGGTACTACAACAACGGGCGAGGCATCGCCGGCAATGCACCGCGCGGCCTGCGGGCCCCGCTTCGCCGCAAGGACTACGTCGAAGGTGGCAATCTGGCGTACCTGCTGCGGATGGCTGGTCACGAAGTGCTGATCATGGGCTCGATGAACTACGTCGAGCGGGAGATGGAGGGGCTCCGTCCGGATATCGCGCTGGTTGGGGCCAACAGTCAGCGCCTCGAGATTCATGACTACACCGGGCGCCTGATGCGTCTACTCGGCCAACCGGCGCTGGTGATTCCGTCGCACGCCGACGCGTACGGAAACCCCAATCCCACCGCCGCCGCGCTCGAAGACCGGCAGCGATTTGTCCGCGAAGTCCAGTCGGCATCACCGCGGAGCCGCGTCATCGTGCCGACATGGTTTGCACCGATCACGGTGCCTGCACGGCGCTAACGCCACCTGCGTATCACCCGCGCCACTGGCGACGCGCTTGCTGACGCCACCCTTCGTCTCTCACCCATCGACGCATGCGCCGCACACCTGACCGATCACTCCACGCCATCCGATGCGGCATCCTGTTGCTTCTCACCGGCTGCGTGAGCGCGCGCGTTTCGCGCGGCGGCGGTGCTGCCGAACGGCAGGTCGTGAACCCACCGGGAATCTCGCCGCTGGTGCCTGCCTACTCTGTTGCCATCCGCGACCGCGAGCTCGTGTTCGTGTCCGGGATGACCGGCATCAAGCCTGGCACACAGGACATCATCGAGGGTGGCGTGGCGGTGCAGACGCGTCAGACACTCGAGAATGTCCGCACCGCGCTGCGTTCGGCAGGCGCTGCGATGACGGATGTCGGCGAGTGTACGGTGTTCCTCGTGGACATGGCGGACTACGCGGCGATGAATGCCGCCTACATCGAGTTCTTTCCGGTCGCGCCGCCCGCCCGGGCGACCGTGGCCGTGTCTGCACTGCCACGACCGG
>JANMNM010000204.1:0-4629 GCA_031373905.1 Gemmatimonadaceae bacterium
TTCGCGCGCTCGGCGGCGCGTTGTTCTGCGACCGGCCCTAGTGTGATGTCCCACAAGTTCGCTGCAGAAGTGTCGGATCTTTTGCCGCCCGGCTGCGTTGAAAATCCTCGCGATACCTACGGGTATCGCTCCGGTTTTCGCCTTGCCGGGCAACAAAATCTCTCGGCCCTTCTTTTGCAACGAACTTCCGGGATACCACACTGGGACACGGTGTGCGTGTATCACAACGGCGCGGATTCGTACTACGCGTCGAGTGGGTTCAGGGAGACGATTCGCGTGTGAGCGGCAGTCGGCGACTGGAATCGTTGGTCAATCGAATTCCGGGCACGCACGAGAAGCCCTATCTTGTGACGTATGTCCACGACCCCGCAAACCGTCGATTTCATCTGTGTGCAGTCCGGTCTCGCGCAGCGCATCACTGCCCGGAAGATGTTCGGTGAGTATGCGCTCTACGTGAACGGCAAGGTCGTTGCCCTCGTCTGTGATGACACGTTGTTCGTGAAGCCGACACCCATGGGAGCCGCATTGCTTGGTGCGGTCGACCTGCAGCCGCCCTATCCGGGTGCCAAGCCACACTTCTGCATCACCGAGCAGCTCGACGACCGTGAGCTGCTCCAGCGAGTCTTGCTCCTGACAGCCGAGGCGATGCCGACGCCCAAGGCGAAGGCGAAGGCGAAGGCGAAGGCGCCAGCGAAATCGAAGGCATCGGCAGGGACCGCCGCGAAGACACCGGCGCGGACGTCCACCACTGTCGCGGCCACGAGACCCACGACGAAGACCGCCACGAAGTCGCCCGTGAAGAAGTCACCAACAAAGCCGTCCGCGCCACGCCCCCCGACGCGATGATGGCCAGAACATGCACGTCCGAGGCGCTCGCCTTGTTCGGCTGGCTTGCAGTCGGGATAGGAATTTCGGGATCGGAATTTCAATCGGGGTGCGCTGAGTATTGGCCCCGGTCCCTGCCTCGTGAGCACCGCTGAGCGGGCGACGGCGCGTCTGCCACCGCTCCGGTGTGCCTCTCGGGCCGTTCAGCCTGCGGTCCGGGTGGGTGACTCGGGGACGGCAGGGACTACGGTGACGCCGCAGTGGGACGGCCGCGCACGCCGAACGTCCCCGCGTGGTCACGGAGCGTTGGGGGGGCCGCGGTCGGGGCGTTGACGGGCGGGCGTCCGGCGCGTGACGCCCCTCGGCTCGCTGGGGCCAGCGTCAATGGGCTCCGCGCGCCGGCGTGGTCCGCGCGAGAGCGCAGGTGGGTGAGGAACTGGTCGATCACCGACGCGTGGGTGATGAACGCGATGATCCGCACCATTGCCAAGCCGCGTGTCGCGCGCCTAGCGTTCTCCGCGTAACAAAAGGGCTAGCTCATGTGCGTCCGTCATACCGGCCACGTTGTCCTGGCCAGCGCCATGCTCGTCGTTTCATCGGTTGTGGCCGCGCACCCCGTCGTCAAGGCTCGTTACGGCAGCTTCGGCGTCAATGTCGCAGCCCGGAATACGACGGTGAAGCCGGGCGACGATTTCTGGACCTTTGCCCATGGCGCGTGTGACAAGAATCGATCGCGGCGGGCCGGACTTCGGCCGGCGTTGGATGATCATCGAGGATGGCGCCCTGATCTATCGGCACGACTTCCGCGTGGCGGGGCCGATGACGATCGAGAGTAACTCCCAGAGGACGCGATGAGGCGCGCGTACCGTTCAATCGGTTCGGTCCTGCGACGCGCGACGATGGTGCTGTCTGGCGTCGCTGTTGGTGGATCCGCTGTGCTGGCGCAGGGTGCCGCGACACATTCGTCGCAGGTGTGGTCCGTGACCTTCGCGCGAAACGAGAGCAGCGTCGCGACGACGGCCAAAGGTGAAGTGAGGCTCTGGGCACTACCCTCCGGTCAGCTGCTGTGCCGATTCGACGGCAACTTCTACGGTGCGGACATGGCCACCGACGGCGAGTCGGGCTACCGCATGACGATGATCGAATTCGACCGTCGCGGTCGCCGTGCCATTCAGGCGTTCCGGGTTGATTCCGACACCTGTGGCCGCGTGGCCACTCCAGTGGTCGAAGGTGCCGTCGGATCGTCGACGTGGGCGCAGGCGCCGGATGGCCGCATACTGCCAAACGGGTTCGTCACCGCTCCAGACTCTCCCGTCAGCATCCGGTACACGTCACCGACATTCGTGGTCGAGGTGCGTGGTGGCGTGCCGTTGGAGAGTGAGCTGAAGCCCTCGGTGCTGGACGCGGGACAGGTCATTTACGCGTGCACGCGGTCGAAGAAGAAGCTCACTTATCATCGGATCGTCGGCGATCGACGGATCGAGAAACTTGGCGATTCCGATCCGGATGAATTCGGGCACAGCAGCTGCGGCCCGCTGGTTCTATCCGCAGACAGCAGCATGCTGTTCAACCTGGGTGATGGCGCGGTCGTCGATCTCCAGCAAAAGCGAATCCTGGTGGCCTTCCCGGTGTCACAGCCGAACAGCATGGGCCTCGACGCGGCACGGCAACGCCTGACAATCGGATCGAATTCAGGCGCCCTCACGATCGACGTTCGATCACGCAAGCTGATTGCGCAGGTGCGCGATCAGTCGGATGGCTACACGTCGCTGACCGGCCGCTGGCTGGCCGTCAGCAGCATGAGCATGACGCGGCCGGTGGTCACAGTGCGCGGCACGACCGGTTCGGACATCGTGCTGGACGACGCCCGCTCTCGCCCGGCGGCCGACGCCCGCGATGCGAGCCGCGAAGCGGAGATCCGTGCGCGCGAAGCGGCCGATCGCCGCGAGCGTGAACGTGTGGTGGCAGCGCGCGAAGCGGAGCGCGTCTTCGTGGCGGAACGCAACCGCCGTTTCCTGGCGCGGGTCACGGCGGCGTTCGGGACCCCGACGGTGTTCGCCACGCTGCGGCAGGTGCAGTACCAGGGCGCGTATGAGATGCTCCCGATGTCGGTGGCCGCTGGCGACGTACTGGTGCTGCTCAGCGAGTACGACGGCGTGGTGGGGTACAGCATCTCCGACGGACGCCAGCAGCTGAGCGGCGAAAAGAGCGCGAGCGACGCCACCAGCGGATTTCAGATGGTGCACTCGACGCTGACCGGCACCCTGACGGGCACCCTGCTCGTGTCGGCGCGTGGGTCGCCGGTCTACGTGTTTCTGGTGCCGAAGGCGAACGTGAAGTGATTCGCAATGAGCGCGGTGCACCGACTGCCGGAACCGTGACGGGTGGATTCAACCGGTGAGTGCACCACGGGCTTGATTGCTCTCACTCATCGGGGTTGGTACGTGAACATGCCGAATGGACGGCCAGGAATGGCAGTGGCACTGTTGGACGACATGTGGGCGCGGTATCAGGCGGGGGAGGCCATCGGGGTGATTGCGAAGGCGCTCGGGCGTCCCTACGACACGATCTACTGGCTCATTGCGTCGCGGGGCGGCGGGGCTCCGCACCCGCATCGGCGCGCGGCGCAGGCGCTGACCAGCGACGAGCGGGAAAGCATTTCACGTGGCACTGCGGCCGGCGACTCGTGCCGCACCATCGCGACGGCGCTCGGGCGGGCGCCGTCCACGATCAGTCGCGAGATTCGACGGAATGCTGGCACGACGAAGTATCGCGCCGTCCGGGCGGAGCGCCGGGCCTTGTATCAGGGCAAGCGACCGAAACCGTGTCGTCTGGCGCTGCACGCTCGCCTCCGCGAGGCGGTATCGCGCAAACTAGCCGCGAATTGGTCGCCGCCGCAGATCAGCGGGTAGCTCGTGACGGCGTATCCTGGGGACGCGCAGATGCGGGTCTCGCATGAGACGATCTATCGGACGCTCTTCCTGCAAGCCCGCGGCGCGCTGAAGCGGGAGCTCGTCGCGTATTTGCGCACGTTTCGGCCGATTCGCCGCAGCAAGCAGGGCGCGCAGGCGGGGAAGAAATCGGGGCCGATTCGTGGCGCGGTTTCGATTGCCGACCGCCCGGCTGGCGTCGAGGACCGCGCGATTCCGGGCCACTGGGAAGGCGATCTGATTCACGGCACGAACGTTTCCTTCATTGGCACGCTGGTGGAGCGCACGTCGCGCTATGTGCACCTCGTGCGTGTCACGGGGCAGGAGGCCGATGGCGTCGCGACGGCACTCATTCGCGAGGTCAAGCGCCTCCCGGCCGGCCTCGTGGCGACGCTCACGTGGGATCGGGGTGGCGAGATGGCGCAGCATGCGCGCTTCACGGTGGCGACGGATGTGGCCGTCCACTTTTCCGATCCCCGCAGTCCGTGGCAGCGCGGATCGACTGAGAACACCAATGGCTTGCTGCGCCAGTACTTTCCGAAGGGGACCGATCTCTCACACTACACGCAGCGGCAACTCGACGCTGTGGCGCGCCAGCTGAACACGCGCCCACGCAAGACGCTCGGTTACAAAACTCCCGCCGCTATGTTAGCGGAAGCGGTTGCATCGACCGGTTGAATCCACCTACCGACACATCTCCCAGAGTGTGTGCCCGTGGAACGTGAAGTTCTCGCAGGAACTGGCTGACGATTCACCTTCGCGCCGCGGGAGTTCATCGCGGGGAAGGATGCCGTGACGCTGGGGAAGCACGCGTCCGCACAACGACGAACGGGCAGGGCTGCCATCGTTCAGCAGCCCTGCCCGCTTCACACCT